>JBGAIY010000154.1:0-16786 GCA_044225205.1 Myxococcaceae bacterium
CAGCCTCGTCTATTTTCACAACCACGGAGACCCAGGCCCCGGTCTCTACACCCCCCACGGGTGGAACCTGAACCGAGCGCAATGGCACGAGCGCGGCACGACGGTGCCCAACGCCGAGTGGGCCGGGTCACTCGAGCCGTTGCCGGCGGAGGGGCTGTACCGCGTCGAGGCGACGTTTCACTGTTGTGAAAAGAAGTGCACCCAATTCGAAGCCGGCCAATTGGTGCAGCTGGGCTACGACGGCCAAGCGAACGCCATCGTCTTCGTGCCGGAGTGGACGTCGCGGGGTCTCGGTTTTCCCGACCGGGGGTCGCGGGTCGACCGCGAACGGCTGGCCAAGTTGTCGAAGTTGAGCGTGGCCCAAGGCGCCGACGACGTGCCGAAGCATTCGTTGATGCATTGAGGGCAGACGACCTGAGTCACTCACCGGTCGACGAGAAGCGGCCCTCGTCGGGCTGGGTCTGCGGCCGCCAACACACCATGGGCACCGCGCGCTTGAGTTCTTCGGTCTCGACGAGGCCGGTGTCACCGACGTTGAGTTCACGCAACTGACCGTAAGCAGCGCCGTGCCGAATGAAGGCGTCGTGTGCTCCGAGCAAGACGCCGTGCGAGAGGTCGAGTGTCTCGAGTTGCCCGAGCTTGGGGCTCGAGGCCAACGCCGCGACGAGGTCGGCGGTGAAGGTGGTGTTGCGCAGGCCGAGGTGGCGCACGGTCGGTGGCAATTCACCCACCAACGCGACGACGTCGTCGAGCGTCACCGGGTCGTCGTTGTACGAGTCGTCACCGAACGAGAGGAAGAGCCGAGCAAGGCGTGGCCACCGGGCCGCCCGCACCTGCGCCGCATTCGAACGGGTGAAGGTGCTGGTGAGGTACTCGAACGAGGTGGCGACCGGCAACGAGAGCCCGGTCAAATCGGCGTACGAGCCACGAAGAAACAAGGAACCGAGCCGTTCGAACGCCGGCCAGGCCGGCTCGAGCGAACCGAGGGAGGCCCAGGTGTTGGGGGGTGGGTCTTTGATGTTCGAAGAGAAGCCGTCGGCGACGACGCGGCGCACCGATGAAGGCAGCGGCCGTTCACGCAACAGGTGCCACAGCGGCTGATAGCGGGCCTCGAGGCCGAAGGGGCCGACGCGCACTTCACGGAGGCACCGGAGCAGCCGGGCGACGCGCCGTTCGACGGGGTCGAACAGACCGCCGCGGGGCGCGGTCACCAATTCGACGAGCCGTCGCCAGGTGCGGGCGAGCCGCGCTTCAGAATCAGACCAGGCCCAAATGCCGAGCGATTCGACGAAGCCGTTCACCCACTCGAGGCGAACGTCGTTCGGTTCGAACGCGTCGAGGTGGAGCGTTCGCCGAACCACGGTGTCGAGCTCGGCTTGCACTTCGCCCGACGCGCTTGGCGACGCCGTGAGCAAGAGGCCTTGGGGCTCGTGGGCTTCGAGCAGCAGGTCACTCAACAACGAGCGAAGAACGGGGTCGTCGGGGCGCCGTTCGAGCGCGTCGATGACGTCGTCGATGCCGGGCGAACTCACGAGCGGCCCGCCAGCGGCAGCACCACGAGCGACGAAAACACCACGTCGGCGAAGACGAGCCAGTGTTCGTCGGCCGACCAACACGCACGCACCCACGAGGTCGACGACTTGAACGGCAGGCGCACGGCCGACTCGACGGCGGCGCCCGTCGGGAGCGTCACGAGCTGGTGAAAAAAGGGGCCCTTCACGCCCTGCCCCAAGAAAGGCATGAAAGAAACCGCGCGGCCCCGGCCGGTGACGACCGACGCGAAGGTACCGCCCGGTGACGCGAAGGTACCGACGACGTGCTCGGGGTCGGTGCGAAGGTGCAGGGCGGGCAGCTGCTCGGCGCTCGAACGCACGGTGCCGGCGCTGGCGGCCCACTCGGCCGCGGTGGCAAAGGTGAGCGAATTCAATGCCGCCGAGTAGCGAAACACAGGTCGCGACTCGTCGTCGGGGCGAAGGAGCAAAGTCGCCTGGCCGTCGGGGCGCAGCCTCACCTCGTTCGCGCCGACCCACGGTGGAGTGCGAAAAAGAACGAGGTCGCGCACCTTGCGAGTGTCTCAGAAACAGCGCGAAATTTCGCTTGCGCGGGTGCGCAAAACGCCGCATCACGCCCGGCCATGAGCCGCATTTACCGACAGTTGCCGCCCGCTGGTACCCGAGTTGGCCTCGCGTTTTCAGGAGGCCTCGACACGCGCGCCGCCGTCGCGTGGATGTCGAAGCAAGGCATGAAGGTCTATTGCTACACGGCCGACTTGGCGCAGCCCGACGAAAAGAACCCGAACGACATTCCTCCCATTGCGACGAAGCACGGCGCGGTGTCGGCGAAGCTCATCGACTGCAAAGACGCCCTGGTGCGCGAAGGCCTCATCGCCATTCAGTGCGGCGCGTTTCACCTCGGGGTCGGTGGGCGCAAGTACTACAACACGACGCCGCTCGGTCGCGCCGTCACGGCCACGGCCATTGTGCGGGCCATGAAAGAAGACGACGTGCACGTCTTCGGCGACGGCAGCACCCACAAGGGCAACGACATTCAACGGTTCTACCGCTACGGCATCTTGGTCGACCCCGAGCTGCACATTTACAAGCCCTGGCTCGACGCGAAGTTCGTCAGCGAACTGGGCGGCCGCCTCGAGATGTCGAAGTTTCTCGAAGCCGCGGGCTTCGCGTACACCATGAGCGCCGAGAAAGCGTATTCGACCGACGCGAACATGTTGGGAGCGACGCACGAAGCGAAAGACTTGGAGCACCTCGACAAGTCGATGAAGGTCGTCAACCCGATCATGGGCGTCGCGCACTGGAAGCCCGAGGTCGCGGTCGCCGCCGAAACGCTCACCATTGCCTTCGAGCGCGGCGTGCCCGTGGCCCTCAACGGCAAGACGTTCAATTCATTGGTGGCCCTGTTTCTCGAAGCGAACGCCATTGGCGGCCGCCACGGGTTTGGCATGAGCGACCAAATCGAAAACCGCGTCATCGATGCGAAGTCGCGCGGCATTTACGAGGCGCCGGCCATGGCGCTGTTGCACCTGGCGTATGAGCGACTGCTGTCGGCGGTGCACAACGAGAACACGACCGACCTGTACCTCACGCTCGGCCGCAAGTTGGGCCGGCTGCTTTACGAGGGCAAGTGGTTCGACCCCGAGGCGATGATGCTCAAAGAGTCGCTCGTTCGGTGGGTGGCGACGCCCATTACCGGCGAGGTGACGCTCGAGCTTCGCCGAGGCGACGACTGCACCATCATGTCGACCCGGGCCGCGCAGTCGGCCTACGCCCCCGAGAAACTGTCGATGGAGAAGACCGAGGGTGCGTTTTCGCCCGAAGACCGCATCGGCGCGCTGGAGTTGCAAAACCTGAACGTGTCAGACAACTGGCGCCCTGCTCTTGCACTACGCCAAAACCCTCGGTTTGCCGAAGGGGTTCTGACGCCCAGCTGCGCGAATTGATGGGCGACTGACGCAGATGAGACGCCCCGGCAGGTCGGTGGGTTCCACCACGCGACCTGAGCCGTTCGGGTGTTACCGTACGCCACGTGGAGTACCGTCGGGAGCACAGGTCGCTCGTCGTCGCGCGGGTGGTCAGCGCGGTGTTGCACGTGGCGGTGCTCGGCTGGGTTCGCGCGCACCAACCGAGAGACCTGGCTCCCGTTCGGCCAGACGTCATCGAGCTGACGTGGCTCGAAGTCGCGCCGCCGGCCGCCGCCCCCACCCCCCAGCCGCCCCCCCCGCCACGCCCGAATGAAGCGGCGACGAGCCGGGCGACGCCACCGGCACGAACGCCCGACCGAGCGCCACCGACACCGAAGAATGAACGGCCACCGGCCCCCGCGCTCGACCGCCCCGTCGACGACTCGCCACGCGCCGGCCCGGGGCTTTTGACGACGTCGCTCGACTCGAACATGGTGATTCGCCTGTTCGACGCAGGGGTCGACGACGAGCCGACGCCGGGGCTGCACGCACCAAGGGTCTCCGAAGACTTGGTGGGCGACTTGGCGAAAGAAACCATCGGCCGCGGGCGCGTCGACCGGGGGTTGGTGCACCCCTATTATTCGCAGCTCGGCAAAGCGCTGATGAAGAACTGGGACGCCGACCGCGTGCTCGCGCAAGGCGGCCTCAAGGCCTACGGCCAGCAGCTCGGAGAGAACTTCAAGCTGTCGAACCAAGTCTGGCTCAACCGCGCCGAGGCTTACGGCAAGTCGGGCAACCCGCTCGGGCCGACGAGCGCCGACGCGCCGGTCAACAACCGCGTGGCGCCGATGAATGACCGAATCGGCGGGCTGCCCGCGCCCGACCTGGCGGCACGGCAAGAGTTGGCCCGGCAGAACCGCGAAATTTACAAAGCGACGCGGCGCGCGACCATTCGCGTGGTGCAAGACGCGCAAGGCAAGTTGCTGAAGGTCGAGCTGGTCGACCCGTCGAACGACCCGACCGTCGACCGAGAAGCCGTCAAAGACGTGCGGGCGGCGGCCGAGAAGCTGCCGACGCCACCTCCCGAGGTGACCGAGCACCGTACGACGATTTCGTCGCTGTGGAGCTTCGAGCTCATCATTTCGATTTCGCCGCCCGTGCCGACCTTCACCTTCGAATTCGACGAAGCCTTGGGCTTCATCGACGCCCGGCTGCCGCTCGACCGCCGCATTTACAAGAAAGTGCGGCTGGTTTCGGTCGAATAGCGAGCCGTGGGCCGGGCTCACAATGTCTCCACATTTGCCCTTCAAGGTCGCCGCATCACCTTGAAGGAGCCCCATGCCATTCATCACCCTGAAGCGAACCGTCGTCGTTGCCCTGCTGGTCTCCACCCTGTTCGGCGCTGGTCTGGTGCTGCACCGCGCCAGAAGCGGGCCGCCGCCCCAAGTCGACATGGTCGTCGACGCGGCGACCCGCGCTCAGCTGCTCGATGACATCATCGCCCAATTGCGCCGCGCCTACGTGTTGCCCGACCTGGTGCCCCGAATGGAACAGAGCCTTCGAGCGCATCGGGCCGAACTCGATTCAATTTCGAGCGCAGTGCAATTGGCGAGCACCCTGACGGCACTGTTGCGCGCCGCGGCCGACGACGACCAACACCTCGACGTCGTGTATTCAGAACAACCACTCCCTGAACCGACCACTGACGACGCGCCGTCTCCTGAAGAAGCGGCGAACCTGCGCAAGCGCACCTTGCGAAAGAATGCCGGTTTCGAGAGCGTGCAACGGCTGCGTGGCAACATCGGCTACCTCGAGTTGACGAAGTTCTTTCGACCCGAGCACGTCGCCCCGCGAATGCCGGCGGCCATGCAGCTGCTCACCGACACGGCGGCGCTCATCATTGACCTGCGTGACTGCGACGGGGGTGACCCCGAGACGGTGATGTTGGTCGCCAGTTACTTTTTCGACTCGAAGACCCACCTCAACGACGTGTACTGGAGAGACGAAAACCGCACCGAAGAGCGGTTCACGAACCCCGACGTCGCCGGCCTTCACTACGGGGAGGCGCGCAAAATCGTCTTGTTGGTGGGCGAAGAAACGGCGTCGGGCTGTGAAGACTTCGCCTACGCGTTGAAGAACGCGAAGCGGGCGACGGTCGTCGGCGAGAAGACGGCGGGCGCGGCGCACGCGGGCTCACGGCAACGGCTCAACGCGCACTTCATGATGTTCGTGCCGTCGGGCCGGCCCATCAGCCCCGTCACCCAGACCGACTGGGAACACGTGGGGGTCGTGCCCGACGTGAAGGTCTCGGCAAGAAAGGCGCTGGTGACGGCGCACGTCGAACTGATGAAAGGTCTCATCGCCGTCGAACGAGACCCCGAGTGGAAAGGCAAGCTCGAGCACATGCTGGCCGACCTGGAGTGACTCGAGGCGCGGTCACCAGTCGACGCGGTACCCGACGCCATACACCGAGTGAACGAGCTCGGCGTCGGGCGCCGCCGCCGCCAGCTTTCGGCGAAGGTTCTTGATGTGGCTGTCGATGGCACGGTCGGCCACCTCGAGCGCGTCGCGGTTGACCACGTCGAGCAGTTGGGCCCGAGAGAAAATGGTGCCTGGGCGTCGGGCCATGGTGGCGAAGAGGTTGAACTCGGTCGGCGTGAGGTCGACCAGAACGCCGTGAACACGAACCGTTCGCGTGGCCTCGTCGATGACGAGCGGTGACGGAGCCGTGGCCGGTGACACGCGCCGCAAAATGGCTTTGATGCGCGCGACGAGCTCGCGGGGGCTGAACGGCTTGCACAAATAGTCGTCGGCGCCGACTTCGAGACCGAGGAGTCGGTCGATTTCTTCGACTTTCGCGGTGACCATGACGATGGGCACGTTCGAGAACGCGCGTACCGCTCGGCACACGTTCAGCCCGTCGAGGCCCGGCAACATCACGTCGAGCACCACCAACGTGGGCGGGTCGCGTTTGACGAGCGCCACAGCGGCGGCACCGTCACCGACGACCTGCGGCGCGTAACCGGCCGCGCGAACGTAGTCGGCCATGACGCCTGCGAGGTCGGCCTCGTCTTCGACGATGAGAATCGATGCGTTCATGACCAATTCAAACAGACGGTGACTCGCAGCCCACCGAGCGGCGACGGTTCGAAGGCCAGGCGCCCTCCGTGTGTTTCGACGATGTGCCGAGACACGGCCAGGCCCAGCCCGGAGCCGCCCGACGCCCGACTTCGCGAAGCGTCGACCCGATAAAAGCGCTCGCCCAACCGAGCCAACGCCTCGGGCGGCACCGCGGGCGCGGAGTCGTCGAACGTGAGGCGGAGCCCGTCGTCGAGCGCGGCTCCGACGATCTCGATTCGACCTCCCGAATTCGTGTAGCGCACGCCATTTTCGAGCAGGTTGACGAACACTTGCCGTACCCGGTCAAGGTCACAAGCGACGACCGTTCGCGAGGGCGAAGGGCCGACCGTGGCGACCAACCCGGCCGCACGAATTTTCTCGTCGAAGGCGTGCACCACGTCATGCAGGGCGGCCCACACGTCATGGGGCTTTTTCTCGTACGTCAGGGCCCCGACGTCGGCGCGGGCCATTTCACTCAAGTCGTCGACCAGCTTGGTGAGCGCGCCCACGTGACGCAGCATCATGGCCGAGTGCTCGGGCGTCGCTTCGCGCACGCCGTCTTGGAGGGCCTCGAGGTGCCCACGCAGCACCGCCAGTGGCGTTCGAAGTTCGTGCGAGGTATCGGCCACCCACTGTTGCCTCGCGCGCTCGGCGGCCTCGAGTCGGGCGGCGAGGTGGTTGAACGTTTCGGCAAGCTCCCCCAGTTCGTCACTGCGCCCCAGCGTCACCCGCGTGTCGAACTGCGCGTGCTCGAGTCGCCGGGCGGCTGCGACCAACACGGCAATGGGCTTTCGAAAGTGCGTGGCCAGCACCGCCGCGACGACTGCGGTCAACAACAGGGTGGCCAGCGCCACCACCGCCAGCCGCGCTTGCTGTTGCAGCAGAAAGGCGACGGCCAGCTGGTCTTCAGGGTTCGCAGGCTTCGCCAGAACCACGAAACCAACCGTCACGCCCTCGACGTCGACCGGGCGTTCGACCGTGTCGATGGAGGCCAGGGCTTTGAGCGGCCAACTCGCGGTGACCCCGGCGAGCACCTGGTGTCGCGCGTCGAGCACGGCCACCCGTTCGCCAAAGGTTCTCGAGTTCGCGACGGCGTCGTGGAGCCATTGTTTTCGTTTGGTGGGCTCGGTGGGCACGAACGACCAGTCGTGCCGAGCTCGGTATTGCGCGCGAAGGGCCTCGCGCAGTGCGTCAACGAAGACCGCGTCGGAGTCGGGGTGCTCGACCGAATCGGCGAAGTTGTCGAACGACCTCCAGCGCAAAAGCTCAATGGCGACCGTGGCGACGGTCAAGGCCGCGAGCAGGACCCCAACGAAGAGACGATGGCCGATTGAGAACGTCAATTCACTCGCGTTCTAGCAACTTGCCGAACCACCGCCCGTGATTGCGCGACACCCCGGCAGAAAATGGCAGCCCCAGCGGTATCGGTTGCAGCGCGGAGCAAATCGGGCTTTCAGGCGCGGCATGCGCACACTCTGGCTTTTTGTGGCGGTCGCAACCGGCAGCGCCCTGGTCATCGGAGCGGCCTCGTGTGGCACGCCTTCGACCGCCTGTACCTCGAAGAGCTGTTTGGGGTGTTGCGACGCGAGCGGCGTCTGTCAACGTGGCAACGCCTCGGCGGCGTGCGGCGTCGGCGGGCTGACCTGCGCGACCTGCTCGTTGAGTCAGACCTGCAGCGTCGACAGCGTGTGCGTCGCGAACACCACGTGCGTGCCGAAGACGTGCGCCGACGCGAAAGCGACCTGCGGGGTGATTGTCGACGGTTGCGGTGGGCAGGTGACCTGCGGGTCATGCGCCGACGGTACTTCGTGTGGCGGTGGCGGCACGCCGAACGTCTGTGGCTCGGGCACCTGCACGCCCAAGTCGTGCACCGAGGTCGGCGCCGAGTGCGGCATGGTCTCTGACGGCTGCAGCCAGGTTCTGAACTGCGGCAACGCGTGCGTGGCGCCGAAGACCTGCGGTGGCGGCGGCACCGCGAACAAATGTGGCGGCTGCCAAGTGACGACGAGCTGCGCGGCCCAGGGCAAGAACTGCGGCACCATCGCCGACGGGTGCGGCGGCATGCTGAATTGCGGCGCTTGCACCGTGAGCGGCGAGACGTGTGGTGGCGGTGGGCCGAACCTGTGCGGCAAGGCGAGCTGCACGCCGACGACCTGCACCGAAAAAGGGTTCACCTGTGGCCCGCTGTCAGACAACTGCGGCAAGACGCTCGACTGCGGCACCTGCGCGGCGGGCACGTGCGGAGGCGGCGGCGTGGCCGGCACCTGCGGTTCGACCTGCGCCCAGAGTTGCCCCACCGGGTACACCTGCAATGCCTCGGGCGCCTGCGCGGGGGGCAGCCCAACGGGCTTGCAGCTCGACGTCAAGACGTTCGCGGTGTCGGGCGTGGTGACCATGAACGGCGCGGTGCCCGCCTCGACGTGCACGTCGGCTGACCGGGCGACCTTGGTGTTCGAAGACGCGGCGAATGGGTACGCCTTCGACATTGCGGTGCCGTGCAACGGCGCGACGACGCCTTTCACCTTCGGCGGCTTCGTCTACCCGGGCACCTACAAGGTCTCGGTGACCGGCGGGTCGTCGGCGCTGCCGAAAGCGAACTTCGTGGTGCAACCCGCGCTGACGGTCAAAGCCGACGTCAACGGGCTGGCGTTCGACGTGAAGACGTTCGCGGTCTCGGGCGTGGTGACCCAGAACGGGGCGGTGCCGACGTCGGCCTGCACGTCGTCAGACCGAGCGACCGTGGTGCTCGACGACGCTGCGCAAGGCTACCACTTCAACATACCGGTGCCGTGCAACGGGGCGACCTCGCCCTTCACGTTCGCGGGCTTCGTTTTTCCCGGCACGTATCGGGTGTCGGTCATCGGCGGCAATTCGTCGCTGCCCAAGGCCAACGACGTCGTGCAGGAGGCGCTGGTCGTCAACGCCAACGTGAGCGGCCTGGCTTACGACGTGAAGACCTTCGCCGTTTCAGGCGTGGTGACGATGAACGGCGCGGTGCCGACGTCGGGGTGCAGCTCCTCTGACCGAGCCACCGTTGTCTTCACCGAAGCGACCCAGGGCGCGGTTTTCGAGGTGCCCGTGCCGTGCAACGGAGGCAACACCCCGTTCACCTTCAGCGGCTTCGTCTTTCCCGGTACGTACAAGGTGGCGGTGGTGGGGGGCACGTCGTCGCTGCCCAAGACCCCCTTCATCGTGCAGCCTTCGCTGAGCGTGAGTGCCAACGTGAGCGGGCTTGCGTACGACGTGAAAACCTACGCGGTTTCGGGCGTGGTGACGATGAACGGCGCCATACCGACCTCGAGCTGCACCTCGTCAGACCGCGCGACGGTGACCCTGACCGACGCCGCCAACGGGTACACCTTCGCCATACCGGTGCCCTGCAATGGGGCGACGACGCCCTACACGTTCAGCGGCTTCGTTTACCCTGGCACGTACCTGGCCACGGTGACGGGGGGCAATTCGACGCTGCCCAAGGCGCCCTACGTCGCGCAGAAGAGCTTGGTCGTGGCGGCCGACGTGACCAACCTCGCCTATGACGTGAAGACCTTCGCGGTGTCGGGCGTGGTCACCATGAACGGGGCGATACCCACCTCGGCGTGCTCGTCGTCTGACCGAGCGACCGTGACGCTGGCCGACGCGGCCAATGGGTACACCTTCGACATCGCGGTGCCGTGCAACGGAGCCACGACGCCGTTCACGTTCAGCGGGTTCGTCTTCGCGGGCACGTACAAGGTGTCGGTGACGGGCGCGACGTCGTCGCTGCCGAAAGTGCCTTTCGTCGTTCAACCGTCATTGGCGGTGGCCGCCGACGTGGGCAGCCTCGCGTACGACGTCAAGACGGTGTTGGTGTCGGGCACGGTGACCATGAATGGAGCGTTGCCGACCTCGGCGTGCACCAGCTCAGACCGTGCGACGGTCGTCTTTGCCGACGGCGCGCGCGGGTACACGTTCGACATCGCGGTGCCCTGCAATGGAGCGACGACTCCGTTCACGTTCGGCGGCTACGTCTACCCCGGCACGTACCGCGTCTCGGTCGTCGGCGGCAATTCGGCGCTGCCCAAAGCGAACTACGTGGTGTTCAGCGCGCTGCAGGTGCCGTGAGGGTGAATCTGAACAGGGAGGCGTCGCCGAGCGTGCCGAACGACAAGAAGCCCCCGCGTTGCTGAGGCGAAGCGGTGGGCCGAGGGGCATCTGTGGCGACGGGTCTGCTCAAGCGACGCCAACGCCAAGACACCAGGCCACGCCGCCCGGTTGCCGCCGGCTGAGTGGCCTCCATTTCCCCACAGTGGAGCAACGCCAGAACTGCGCGACGTTCGCGCCGAAACCGCGCGACACGCCGATTCGGCGTTCGTCACCCGTTGTGTTTCAGCAGCTTCGGTCTGCGACGCTTTTTGCAACCCGGCGCGCATGCACTCTTTTCGACGCCCTCCCGCTGCCACTGCCGTGAACTGCACCCACGGTCGTCAGGTGCGAAGGGCGAGCGCTCGGCCGACGAACCGACGACGCGCGGCGGCGATGACGTTGGTGTTCCTGCTGTTGGGGTGTGGAGTGGCAGAAACAGCAGAACTGGCCGAAACCAACGTCGAACGCCAAGCGGTGACGGCGCCCGACTTCGCGACGCTCACCAGCCAATTCAACACGGTCGACCTTGACGGAGACGGCATTCGCGAAATCACCAAACTCAAATTGATGCAGTTTGAAGAAGTGTCGCCCTCGTACGCCAACGCGTTCAACGGGGTCGTGCTGGTCATCGTCGAGTCTCGGCTGTTGAGCCAAACCCCCACTGGCCCCGCGCCGGTCCTCAGCTCGCTCGAGAAATACAAAAAAGACCTCATTGCCGAGGGCTACTACCCTCGCTTCATCGAGGCCGAGGTGTATTCGGGTACGCAGCACCAAGACGGCCGCACCATGCTCGCGCTGCGGCGTTTCTTCATTGAAGCATTCAAGTACTACAAATTTCGCGGCGCCGTGCTCGTGGGCAACTTTCCCGACACGACATTGGTACGGCGCGTGATGTTTCGCAGCGACGGCGTCACCAAAGACCTCGGTGGTGCACACCTGGTCAACGCCTCGACGCTGACGGTGTCTTCAGAGCAAATCGCCATTCGGGCCGACCTGGTCTTGTCTGACCTCGACGGCAACTGGGAAGCGCTCTACGACCGTGGCCCGCGCACGTACCGAAACATTGAGTCCTCGATGGTCACCGGAAAACCGGCCATATGCGGTCACTTCAAAACCGGCCAACGGGCGTAGGTCCGAGACACGGTTGAATTACTCTTCGGCGGCCTGCATGTCAGCCGTCTTCGTTCGCCAGCTTCGTGGTCCGCACTTCAAGACGTGTGCGTGGTGCAGCAAGCGGTCGAGCAGCGCCGCGACTGCGGCGGTGTCCCCGAGCAGCTTGCCCCAGTCTTCGACAGGCCGATTGGATGTGATGAGGGTGCTTGCCCTCTCGTAACGGCGCATAACGAGTTCGAGTAAATCTTCGCCGGCGGTGGCAGGCAGCTTGCGCATGCCGAGGTCGTCGATGATGAGCAGAGGCACGGTCGACAGTCGCTCGACCAGTTGCTTGCGCTCACCGGCCACAGCGGCGTCGGCGAGTTCATCGAGCAGGTTGTGGGCCTCGCGGTACAGCACTCGGTGGCCCTGCGCTTGGATGACGCAGCGCCCGATGGCTTGGGCGATGTGACTCTTGCCGGTGCCTGGTGGCCCGAGGAAGAGCGCGTCTTCGTGCCTGTCGACGAAGCCTCCTGTGGCGAGCTCGAAGACGAGCCGCCGGTTCATCTTCTTGTTGAAGTCGAAGTCGAAGGCGTCGAGCGTCTTGTTGGCGTCGCGGAATTCCGCCAGTTTGATGCGCCTCGCGACGAGGTTGTCAGTGCGTCGAGTCAGCTCGTCGGTGACCAGCGCCGAGACGAAGTCGATGGGCGGCATCTTTTCGGTCTGGGCCTGAAGTATTCGCGCCTCGACAGACTGGGCCATTCCCCCAAGGCGCAGGGTGGTGAGACTGCGGCGTAGCTCTACGAGATTCACGTCGTTGTCCTTTCGTCGGTGAGACGGTTGATGAGGTCGCGGTAGTGGGTGAGGGGCCGAATGAGCTCGTCGACTTGCTTGAGGCTCAAGGGCGGCCTGCGTCGCTCGAGGTAGACGCGCACGAAGCGGTACGTTGGTGCGCCAGCGGCGATGGCGGCCGCGCACGCGTCTTCAGCGGCCGGCACACCGTGGCGCTTCGCCAATGACAGCACGCCGAGAATGCGGCGCGGCCCAGCAACGGGCTCGCGCGCGTGCACCTCGTCGCAGAGAGCGCCGATGGACTTGCCCGCACGCCGCGCTCTATCGAGCAGCGCGAGCGTCGACGGTGGGGTGCGAGCGGGAATGTCTCTTGGCTCAGCCCGGTATCGGCCGGGACTCTGCCTCACCAGCTCTCGCAGCAGTTGGCCGCTCGTGGGCTCGAGCAGGCGCACGTGCAAGTCGTCCCACTGCACGTGAAGGTTTCGGCCGATGTTGCCCGGTGGGGCCATGTAGTAGGCGCTCTCGACTTCGACGGCACCGTCGAGGTGCACGCGCCGCTCGCCGAAGCGGTAGTAGCGGAAGGGCTCGACTGGCAGAGCCAACAGGTGTGGCTTCTCGTCGGCAAACATCGCGGCCACTTGGCGCTTCGTCGTGCCGTGGATGCGAGTGTCGGCCCATCGGGCGTCCCATTCGTCGAGGTGCTTCTGGGCCAACTCGAGCGACTCGAAACGCAGACCCTGCAGCGCGGTGCGCTGCGTGTGCCCGATGCCCGACTCGACTTTGCCCTTTCTGTCAGGGTGCCTGACGCGGCAGGGCAACGCGATGACGCCGTAGTGTTTCAGCACGTCGCGGTAGAGCGGGTTGATGGCCGGCGCATAGATGTCGGGCTTGAGAACGCCTTCCTTCAGGTTGTCGAGCACCACCGTCTTCGTGGCGCCGCCCAGCCGACGAAAAGCCTGCTCGTGCAGGCGCGCCCACGTCTCGCTGCTCGACTTCCAGACAAGCAGCCGCACCGATTTGCGACTGAAGCCGAGAGTCATCACGAAGAGGCGGGTGCGGCGGTACTTGCCCGTCTCTGGGTGCCTCACCATCGGCCCGTCGCCGTAGTCGACTTGCGCCTCTTCGCCCGGCGCGGTCTCGATGACAGGGTGCGCTTCGGGCGCGCGGGCGCCGAGCAGCGCGCGCACGTACCGCTTCACGCTCTCGTAGCTGTGCTTGAAGCCGTGGTCGTCGACCAGGTGCTGGTAGATGGCCACGCTGTTACGTCGACGGCTGAGCGCCTCGACGATGACGTCGTGATACGGCACGCACAGGCTCTTCACTGGCGGCTCGACCGACGGCGGGTCGGCGGTCACTTCGTTGGCCGGTTTTGGGGCCTCGGCGAGCTGCTCGCCCGCGCCAGAGTCGGTGGTCACTTCGTTGGCCGGTTTTGGTGGACGCCCCCACCGCCCCGGCTTCCGCACGCTTACGCCGGCCTCTTTCAAATACGCGCTCGCCGTCTCTCGGCGCACATCGGCCTCGGCCTCAATGCGCCGCAGCGACCAGCCCAGCCGGCCAAGGGCTACAACCTGTTGTCGTTTCTCTTCGCTCAAGACGTTGGCCATTGCCCTGCGCGACTACACCTCGCGGTCGGGCGTCAACGTCTCGGACCTCAGCTCATTGGCCGGTTTTCAACTGACCACCTATGGCCGGTTTTGGGTGACCGCCGAGGATTGAGTTGTTGCCCGAACCCGCTCCGGCCCAATGGCCCCTCGTCGGGCAAACGCTCGCCACCACCAAGTACGAAGCGTTCGACGTCACCTACGAAGACTACTTTTCAATTCAAGACGAAAACACCTCCATCGGGTCGTCACTTGCAGGAGACCCGTTGGTCTCGATTCTCGGAGTCAACGAACGCAACCCCGAACTCACCCCCGGCGACTGGACTTTCGCCAACCCGCTCGCTCGCCCCGAAATCGAAGTCACGCGCATCAACGCCAAGCACCTCGGGCGGAAGCCGGGGCTCACGGGCTTCTCGACTGACGGCCTCGGCGTATTCGACACCAACGGCAAGCCCCGCGCGGTGCCCACGACGTCGCCGTACGCATCGGTGGTCTTCTCGTTCTACGAAGACGTCGAACAACGGCTGCTCGTTGACTACTTCGCGAGAAACCACGCGTTTCGAAGCGGCAGCAACAGCACCTTGCCCTACCGAGTCGGCGCGTTTCGCGCGGCGGCCGGCCTTCAGAGCCCTACCGACTTCGACGCGCTGTTGTCAGGCGCCGACCCGTCAGGCTTCGCGGCTCCGGTGCCCGTCGACCTCGCCAACATCGTCGAGTACGTCAACTGGCTCAAAACCCCCATGACGCTGCGCGGAGTCGAAGCCCACGCCGATTGGCTTCAAGCCCAGTTCGACGCCCCCCCCAACGTCGCAGCACTCGACACCGCCGTCGGAGGCACCCCGTGGCGGTGGCAACGTCGCCAAGTCGACGCCAGCAACTGGCTGCTCGAACCAACCCTTTCGGGCTCAGGCCTGGCCGACGTTTCGTTCTACCGAACCCTGTGGGAAAACGGCGCCCTCGCCGGAGCCGGCGAGAAAACTTTCATGATTCACGGCGGTTGTTCGGTGAACTCGGTGGCCAACGGGCACCTGCCGTATTCGGCCTCGACCTACGGCCAAAACAACCACGCCGAGGCCCTGCTGTTTTTGCAAACTCCGCTTGAAGCGATGGCGCGGGCCAAAGTCTTCAACGACACGCCCCGTGGCGTCGGCCAAGCGATGTACAGCAGCAAGCGGTTTTCGACCTCGCTCGGTGGCTACTTCACCGCCGACGCGAACGACGCAACCCTCAACTCGTCGACGTCGACGTCGCCCAACGACCGCGCCAACCGAGTGCTGCAGCGCAAACGCACCTACGTGTGGGGCGTGCTCGGCGACTTCACCCTGCGCTTCAAATACTAACTCCGGAGAGCCCCACGAAACCGGCTCGGGTGGTGGTCGTTCTGGCGCTCACGGTGTTGACGTTCGCATGCGGCAGCCCACCGAGCGTCGTCGACGCCGGAGAAGCAAGGGCCACTCGAGACGCTGGCGCTGCCGATGCGGCCGTCGGCGCCTTCGACGGAGGCAGCGTCGGCAGCACAGACGCCAGCACCGCTGCTGACGCGGGCACCGCCACCGACGCGGGCACCACGACCGACGCGGGCACCACGACCGACGCGGGCACCACGACCGACGCGGGCACGGTCACCGACGCGGGCACGACCACCGGGCACGACCGACGCGGGCACGACCACCGACGCGGGCTCCGCCACCGACGCGGGCACCACGGCCGACGCGGGCCCCGCCAACGACGCGGGCACGGCCGACGCGGGCACCGCCTTTCTCATTGGCGGTTTGGTGACGGGTCTCAAAGGCACCCTCGTTCTGCGCAACAACGGCGGCGACGATCTCACGTACTCGACCAACGGAGCCTTCGCTTTTGAGACCCCCTTGCTCAACGGGGCCTCGTATTCCGTGACGGTGGCTTCGCAACCAAAGGGGCAACGCTGCTCCGTCAGCGGCGGGGCGGGGGTGGTGTCAGGTGCTGCCGTCGTTACGGTCGACATCGTCTGTGTCGACCTGTTTTCAGTGGGCGGCAACGTCAGCGGGCTCGTGGGTACGCTCGTGCTGCAAAACAACTCGAGCGACGACCTCACGAGAACGTCGGCCGGCGCTTTCACGTTCGCGACCACGTTGCCCGACGGGGCCAGCTACGAAGTCAGTGTGCTGAACCAGCCAGAAGACCAACACTGCTCGGTTTCGAAAGGTGCCGGCACCGTTTCGGCCGACGTCAACGACGTCGCGGTGAATTGTGAAACGACCGCCTTCACGGTGGGGGGTACCGTCTCGGGCTTGGCCGGGGGCTCGGTTGTGCTCCGAAACAACGGAGGCGATGAGGTGACTCGGGCGACCAACGGCACCTTTGCGTTTGCGACGCCGGTCGCAAACGGTTCTCCCTATGCCGTCACGGTCGAAAGGCCGCCGGCCGGTCAGCTCTGCTCCGTGACGAATGGCGCGGGCACGGTGTCGGGCGCCGCCATCACCAACGTCGTCGTGTCGTGCGCCGCGCCGCCGCTGCCGTACTGTCTCAACGGAGCAGGAGCCGTCGTCGCTTGCGCGGGAAATGTCGGCGGCTTTACTTCGGGCGTTCAAGAAGCCATCACCATTACCAACACCCTGAACGGCGACGTGGTCGTTACCAACGGCAACGGCCCTTTCACTTT
>JBGAIY010000725.1:0-2092 GCA_044225205.1 Myxococcaceae bacterium
GCGGTGGTACCGGCTCCGGCGGCGGTACCGGCTCCGGCGGCGGTACCGGCTCCGGCGGCGGTACCGGCTCCGGCGGCGGTACCGGCTCTGGCGGCACAGACGGAGGCGAACCGGCCGACGCGGGTACGGGGTTTCACGCGAGCACGATGTCGCTGACCACCGTTCGAGGGACGACGGTGTTGGGGTTGTCGGGGCGCGACCAAGAAGTCTACGCGGTCACCGAGTGGGAACTCTTTCATTCGAACGGAGGCCCGTTCAGCGTCGTACCGCTGACTTCGCTCAGTGGCACCTACCCGTCGATGCGGGGGGTGTTCGTGGCGGGCGATGGTTCGGTCTTCGTCGTCGCGCAGCGTGAAGTTTTCACCTGCCGGTCGAATTGCGCAGCGGGCGGTGCGGCCTTTTCGTCATTCAAGCCCAGTGACACGTTCGACGGCGTCGCGGTGTGCGGCAATTCGGCGAGCAACGTCTTCGCGATTCTCCAAGACGCGACGCTCTACCGCCACGCGGTGGTCTGGCAGTACGACGGCTCGAAGTGGGCGCAGGTGAGCGCGAACCTGGGAGTCGACAACCCGCATGGGTGCGCGGTCACGGGCTCGGGAGTTGGTCTCGTCGCCGGGCTCGGAGGCGTCGGCGTGTACGATCACGGTGCGGCGTCACTCGAATCGCCTCCCCTGCCCCCGCTCACCCAACAAGAGGTCGACAACCAGCTGTGGTACGGCGTGGCCCTGCGAGGTGACGACGTCTGGGTCACCGGCCAATCACGACGGGTGATGCACCGCGACCCCGCGGGCACGTGGGTCTTCTTCGAAGGCGAAGCCTCGTCGATCAACTACGCCATTGCTCCGCTGGCCTCGGGTGAGGTCATCGCCGTGGGCAGCGCCGACAACACCTCGCCGCTGCGGCATTTCACGGGCACCGCTTGGGTCAAGGGCCCCGACGTCGCGCAGCTCGAGAGTGTGCGCGCGGTCTACGCCGCGGGGCCCAACCTCGTGTACTTGGGTGGCTACAACAACAGCAATCAACCCACGGTCGACCGGTTGACGCGCTGAGGTACCCACATTTTCGCGCGCACGGGCCAGGTCACGAGCGCGCCCACGCAGACGCCATACAGCGCTCCGGCGGCGATGTCTGAGGGCCAATGCACGCCCACGCCGACGCGGCTCAGCGCGATGAACGCCGCCAGCGGGTAGGTGACCCACCCGGCGTTCGGCAGGGCGAGGGCCATCACCGTGGCGACGGCGAACGCATTCGCGGCGTGGAGCGACGGCATCGAACCGGAGTTCGACGCGGGGGCGAGCACCCGCACCAGGTCGTGCGGCAATGCGAACGAGGGCCGCATACGACCAACCCACGGCTTCAAGACGCGACTGCCGACGCCGTCGACCAGCGCCACGGTCACTCCGAACGCGCCGAGCGCCCACCCGGCCCGGCGCCGCAACCGCACCAGCAGCCAGGCGATCATCACGGCCCCGCAGAGCACGCCGAACTCGCGGCTGCTGGCGGCGACGTAGAGCGACTCGAGCGCCGGGTTTTCATAGCCGTTGACGGCCTCGAACCAGGCTTCTTCGCCAGGCACCCGCCAGTCGGTGAGCACGTGCGGCTCGTTCACGCCGCGGCCGGTACCGGCTTGATCAAGATCTCGACGGTCAGGTGATCAATGGGCCCCACGGCGCGCACGGCGGCTTTGTACGCGTCGAGTGGGCTGGGAGCACCCGAGCGCACCGTGACGACGCACGCCAGCGTGGTCGGGCTGACCCGCCACAAGTGCAGGTCGACGACCGCAGTGTCGTGAAAGTTCTCGAGGGCCGACCGCACTTTGGCCTTCAATTCGAGCGACGGGCTGATGTCGATGAGCTGTGAGGCACAGTCGCGAAGCAGCCCGTAGCCCCACTTGAGAATCACGGCCGAGGCGAGAATGGCGACGAGCGGGTCGAGCCACCCCCACGCGAGGTACCGGCCTGCCAACAACGCGGCGAGCGCCAAGACCGACGTCAGGGCGTCGGCGACCACGTGGAGGTACGCCGCGCGCAGGTTGTGGTCGTGGCCCTCGTGGTTTTCATGGGTGTGGTTCGGGTCTGAATGGTCGTGGTGG
>JBGAIY010000155.1:0-16792 GCA_044225205.1 Myxococcaceae bacterium
CGCCCATCAAAATGCAGAAAATGGAAATGTAGCCGCCAATGGCGAAGTTCTCGGCCGGGGGAGGCACCTTGGCGATGGGGTAGGCGAGGGCCCACAGCACGAGCCCGCCGATGGTGGGCCACGAGCGCAACTGCACCGCGCCCGCCCCAGCCGCGACGTCGCGCCGCAACGCCTCGACCGGGTGTACTCCGCTGGCCACGACGGCCGGGCGCAACGCGGCGAACACGCTCCCGGCGATGCCGAGCGTCAGCCCGAGTGTCATTTCGAGCAAACCGACCTTCACCTCTTTGGCGTTCACCCGAACGTAAATGGTCGAAATGCTGTCGGAGACGCCGGCAATGGCGAGCCGACCGACGAGCACGCCGAGCGGCAACCCGAGGGCGCTGCCGAAGGCGCCGAGCACCAGCGCCTCGAGCGTGAAGAGCGTGCGAATGCGCAGCTTGGTGGCGCCGAGCGCCCGCAGCGTGCCGATTTCGCGGCGCCGCTGCACCACGCCAATGGCGACCGTGTTGTAGACCAAGAACACGCCGACCAAGAGCGCCACCGCCGAACCCAGGTTGAGCCCCAACTGAAAGCTGCGCACCATGGTTTCGACGCTCTGGCCGCGCCGGTCGGGTCGCTCGACCTCGAAGGTCGGCCCGAGCGTGGTGCGCAGCCGCTGCGCCAGCACGTCGAGGTCGGTCTGGCCGTCGCGCGCCACGTCGATTCGGTCGAACGTTCGACCGCGGTTGAAGGCCTCTTGCGTGCTGCCGAAGAACATGACCGCGACCGAGCCGCCGAACGCTTTGACCGGGCCCGTCTCTTTGAGCAAGCCGTGCACGGTGAAGTCTTTCGCCCCGTCGGGCGTCATGAGCTGCAGGGTCGAACCGGTGTGCAAGTGGTGCTCGGCGGCGAACCGCTCCGAGAGCAGCAACCGGTCGGTCGAGTTGAGAAACTCGAGGTCGTCGGCCAACGCCGCGACGTCACGGTCGACGCCTTCGTAGGTGCGAAAAAAACCGTCGTCGAGCAGGTCGACGCCCATGATGTAGAGGCTCTCGCCCGGCGCGTCTTTCACCGGAGCGATGATGGTGAGGCCCCCCGACGCATGGGCGACGCCCGGTACCTTGCGAATCTGTTCGAGTTTTTCTTCAGAGAACCCGACCGACGCGCCGGCGACGGTGAGGTCGGCTTTGCCGGCAATGGTGTCAATGGTCGACCGAAACGCGGCCATCACCGTGTGGTTGATCGACGCAATGCCGACGAGGGTGGCGACGCCAACGGCCACTCCGCCAATGGTCAGCGCTGACCTGAGCGGCGAAAGAAAGAAGTGACGAATCGAGATGAGCCGCAGCAGCGAAAACATGGGGGCGCGACACCTTACCCGGTCGCGCTTGAACCAGGCGGCGATGTTTCAAGTTTTTTTCAAAGGCGTTTCGCGCGCGAGAAATCAATGAAATGAGCAGGTTCGCGGCCCCACCCCGGGGCGCTCGCTCACTTGTCGCTGAAGACCTGCTCGGCTTCTTCTCGCGAGAAGGCCAAGTGGGCTGAATGGGTGAAGAGCCGGGCGATGCGCTGCATTTGCAGGGCGCCTTCGGTGGCGCGCCCCACGACGCGAACGACCCGTCGCACGCCCTTGTCGCGCAACATGTGCCCGACCCGCTGGAGCACGTCGGTCGGGGCGTCGGCGAGCGATTCGAGCTGGCTCACGTCGGAGAGCACGTCGATGGGGGCTCGCAGCCGCGGCAGGCCATTTTGCACTTCACGTTCGGCGGCTGCGACTTCGTCTTTCGTGGGGCGACCCACCAATTCGAGAACGATTCTGTTTTTGCCAACGTCAGAAAAAATTCGAATCACGACTGGGTTCCTTACGCGAACCCCCCAGACGACTTTTTTCTCATACACCGAGAATCGACTGGGCGAAAGTGCCTCTCACCCTTCGGTGAGGGTCAATTCGTACGCGGCCCTCGGTACGTTCGACCTGACGAATGTCGTCGAGCCGCTTGGCTCACTCGGTTGGGGTCGGCGTCGCCTTTTTCTTGGCGCGCTTGGCTTTGCGCTTGGGCGGGGTGGGGGCGTCTTTCTTTCGAAACGCGTCGAAGCGCTCTTTTGAAAAGACCTTGGCGCCTTCGTCTTTCGCGGCGGCGTACATTTTCTTGAGCTGTTCGCGGGGCGTGCCGGGGTTGCGAAAGTGCTCCATGGCCACCCGGCCGATGCCCCAGTTCGCGGCGAAGGCGGCGGGTACGGTCAACAACGCGCCCACCACCGGCAACAGCGCTTTGATGCCCTGGCGGGCGAGCATGCCAATGCCAGCGGTGGTGGCGAGCTCGATGAGCAGGTCTTTGGCGTCGGCTTGGGTGACCTTGCGGCCGTAAATGTGGCCGACCGTCATCACCATGGCCGACTGAACCGGCAACATGAGAACGGCGTCGCTGAACGGTATGGGTGAGACGGCGACGACGGCGCAGGCGTAGCTGGCCATGTTGATGACGTCGCGCGCGGCGTCGTCACGGGCGGCGGCGGCGACGCTGGTGAAGTCTTTTTTGCGAATGTCTTCGAGGGTATCGAGCCATGACATGCTCGCACCGTAGCACGCCGCGCCCTTGGGTTACCCTCGGCGGGGGTTGTCGTCGATGCGCTTCACATTCACGCCGACCGGCGCGACCTGACGGCCCCAGTGTTTCGCCTCGCGCAGCACGAGCCCGCGTTCTTTGACTTCGCGCGTGGCGTGTTGGCCGACCCAAAAGCCCTTGGGGTCGCCCTTGCGAAACGACTTTTTGACCCACGTTTCAATGTCGAGAAACCGGCTGCGAAACGCGTCGGGGGCGGCGTCGCGGCGGCCCGTCTGCGAGGTGATGTCGAGCTCGGCCCACAGCTGGCCCGAGAGCAGTTCGCCGTCTTCGTTGAGGCGGTTGCGTTCCCAGAAAATGACGGGCGAGCGCACTTCGTCGACGCGCCAGTGGCCCTTGTCGGGGCCGCGTTTGATCTTGTCGACCAGGGCGGGGCCAATGTCGCTGGCCACGAGGTACACGTCTTCTTCGGGCAAGCGCTCCCAGGTTTGGCGCGAGGCGCGAAAGGGCCGCCAGTCGGGCGGTACCCGCCGCGGGTACACCTCGAAGACGTGCCGCTCGAGGTAGTTGAGCAGCGCGAGCTCGTCGGCCTTGACCATGAACGTGAAAAGCTGGTTCGCCATGCGTGGGCGGAGGGTGGAACACACCCGAAGCGCATTCGCAACTGCGGCCGAGTGGGTGCCGGGTATGCTGGTGCCATGAATGAACTGTTGATGGCCCGCATGCACGAGCTGCGAGACCTCAAGGCGCTCTCGAACCTCGCCGGGTGGGACCGCGAGACCGTGATGCCGCCGAAAGCCGAGGTCGCCCGCGGCCACCACATTGCCACCGTCGAGGCGCTCTACCACGAGCGGCTCGTCGACCCCCGCTTGGGCGACTGGCTCGACCAGGCCGGGGCGTCCGACCGACGACGAGCAGGTATGGTTCGGGTGTTGCGCACCGAGCGCGACCGCGCGGTGCGCCTGCACCAGGGCGGTGATCAAAGCCCTGGCCGAGGCCCAGTCGGCCGCCGGGCTTGGGGCGTGGCCGCGCGCCAGGCGGCCAAAGGCCGGTCTTCGCGGCTCGGGGGCGCTCTTTGGGGCTGCGGCGTGAACAAGCTGACGCGTGGGGGCATGACCCCGGTGGCGAGCGGTACGACGCGCTGCTCGAGGCGTACGAGCCGGGCATGCGGGTGGCCCGGCTGTCTCCGGTGCTCAGCTCGTTGCGAGAGCAGCTGGTGCCCATGGTGGCGCGGCTCGAGAGCCGACCCGCGCCCAAAGACATTTTCGCGGGCAAGACCTTCGACCTCGACGCTCAATGGCAGGTGACGATGGCGCTGCTCAAGCTCTTGCACTTCGACCTCGAGGCGGGCCGACAAGACAAGAGCGTGCACCCCTTCACGGGTGGGTCTGACCCCACCGACGTTCGGCTGACCACCCGGCTCGACCCCCAAACGCCGGTGCCCGCCATGTTCGGCACCATTCACGAAGCCGGTCACGGGTTGTACGAACAAGGGTTCGCCCCGAGTGACTCGCGCACGGTCTTGGCGCAAGCGTTGTCAATGGGGCTGCACGAATCGCAGTCGCGCCTGTGGGAAAACCTGGTCGGGCGCGGGCGCCCCTTTTGGCAGCACGCGTACGGCTTGGTGCAACGCGCGTTTCCCAACGAATTGGGGGCCGTGTCGCTCGACGACTGGTACGGCGCGATCAACCGGGTCAAGCGCACCTTCATACGCGTCGAAGCCGACGAGGTGACGTACAACTTGCACATCGTGCTGAGGTACGAACTCGAGCTGGCCCTGTTTCGAGGCACCTTGTCGTCGGCCGACCTCGAAGCCGCGTGGAACGAGAAGACCCGGTCGATTCTGGGGCTCGACGTGAATTCGCCGCTCGACGGCGTGCTGCAAGACATTCACTGGGCCGGAGGCGACTTCGGTTATTTCCCCACCTACGCGCTGGGCAATTTGTATTCAGCGTCGCTGTTGGCCGCGGCGAAGCGGGCCCTGCCCACGCTCGACGGCTCGCTCGCCCAGGGCGACACCCGGCCGCTGGTCGACTGGCTGCGGGCCCACGTGCACCGCAAGGGCGCCCGCTTCGACGCCGAAGAAGTCGTTCGCCAGGTCACCGGGCGCGGGTTGACCGACGAAGACTTCATGGCTTTCGTGAAGGCGAAGTATGGGGCCCTGTACTCGGTCAACTGGTGACGCATGGCCCGCCAACCCAAAACCCCCGCGGGCATCGTGAACATGGCGCTGCAGTGCTTCGCCGAGCAGGGCGTGGCCGCCACGAGCATTCAAGAAGTCGCCGACCGGGCCGGCTTGAGCAAGCAGGCGCTGCTGCACCACTTTCCCTCGAAAGAGAAGCTGCACGAAGCGGTGTACGGCGCCCTGGCCGAGCGGTTGCGAAACGAGTTGCCCGCGGCGGCGGCCGACCTGGTGAGCCGCTCGCACGACCGGTACCGAGCGCTCATTCAGTGGGCCGTGCAACGACTCAACGACGAGCCCGCGTTGGCGCGTTTTTTGGTCTTCGAGTTGCTGGGCGACCCCGCACGGGTGCTGCAATTTCTGGCTGAAGAAGGCGCCCCGTGGCTGGGCCTCATTCACGGCGTGGTTCGCCAGCACCCCACCGACCGCCTCGACACCGAAGCGCACGTGACCGTGCTGGGGCTGTTGATGCTGGCCCAGAGCGCCTTGGTGCCCAAGCGCGACCGGCGGTGGCACGCGCGCGTGACGGCGGCGACGCTGCGGGTCATGCAGCTCGGCAGCAACCTGGCGCCGGGCCGTGCGGTGGCGGCGCGTTCGCGGGCCCGGGGTTCTCGTGGCTGAGTTGCCAAGTGGTCAATTTTTGCTTACCATTTGGTAAGTATGAGCACGAACGTCAGCACGCCTTCGGTCGCCCCACCGCCCGGCCCGTGGGCCTGGCCGGTGGTCGGCAACATTCCCGACTTGAGAAGGCATGGGGGCATGCTGCAGTTTCTCGATGACTGCTGGCGCCGCTATGGCGAGGTGTTCGCGGTGAACGTGGGCTTTCACGCGGTGGTCGTGGCCCACCCCGAAGGCATCAAGCACGTGCTCGCGACGAACGCGAAGAACTACATCAAAGGCAAGCGGTACGACGGCGTTCGAAAGGTGATCGGCAACGGCGTGTTGGCGCTCGAAGGCGACGCGTGGAAAGCGCGGCGCACGTTGATGCAGCCCGCCTTTCACCGCCATGCGCTCAAAGGGCTCACCGCCGCCATGGTCGACGTCGGCCAACGCCATTTCGACGCACTGCTGGCCCGACACGGCGGCGGGCGCTTCACGGTCGATGCCCACCGTGAAATGGTGAAGCTCACGCTCGACGTGGTGACGGTGGCGCTCTTCGGCCGAGAACTCTTGGGAGCGGCCGACCTCTCGTATGAGGCGTTGGGCGCCTCGCTCGAACTGGTGAGCGAAAAAGGCAACGGGCTCATTTTGCCCGAGTGGGTACCGACGCCGGCCAACCGCAAGTTTCACCGCACCATGGCCGAAGTCGAAGGGGCGATTTTTCGCATCATTGCCGCGGGGCGAAAGCGCCCGCCCGGTGACGGTACGCTGCTGTCGATGCTGATTCACAGCGTCGACGCCGCGACGGGGCAGCCGCTCACCGACCGAGAGCTGCGCGACGAAATTTTCACCATGTTCGTCGCCGGCCACGAGACCACGGCGTTGACGTTGACGTGGCTGTTCACCTTGCTCCACGACCGCCCCGACGTGCTCACGGCGATGCGCCGCGAAGTCGACACCGTGCTCGGCACGCGCGACCCCGGCTTCGACGACTACCCGGCGCTCACGTACCTGCGGCAGGTCGTCGACGAGACGTTGCGACTGCGCGGCCCCGTGGCCATGAATGCGCGCGACGTGGTGGCCGACGACGAAGTGCTCGGCTTCAAGGTGCGCGCCGGCGACGTGGTCATGCCGTACTTCTACGGCGCCCACCGGCACCGAGACTTTTGGGCCGACCCCGAGCGCTTCGACCCGTCGCGCTTCTCGCCAGAACGGGCCGAAAAACGGCATTTGTGGGCGTACGTGCCTTTTTCCGCCGGGCAGCGACAGTGCATCGGCAATACGTTTTCGCTCGTTGAAACGGTGATGCTGCTGGCGTTGATGTTGCGCCGCTTCGACGTCGACGTCGACCCCAGCGTGGCCGAGGTCAAGCCCCAGGCCATGGTGACCGTTCGACCCGACCGCCCGGTCTTGGTTCACTTGCGCGCTCGCCCGAATGCGCCGCACTGAGCAGGGCGGGTGACGCGCGGGCGTTGGGGGAGCGCAACGGCCAACCCCTCAGCGCGAATACTCGCTGTGCTGTTGGTTGGCCATGTTGGCTTGGTTCAAGAACATGCTGCACACGCAACAGCCACCGAGGGCGAGCACCACTCCAATCACCACCAAGACGATGGTCGTGGTGTTCGACTTGCCGACCGGTGGGTCGTTCGCGGGTATGGCCGGGGCTGCCCAGCCTCCGGGGGGCACGGGCGTGGGCTGGCTGGCGGCGACGGGCTGCGGCGTCGCGGGTGACGGCGCCACGCGCGCGAGCGGCAGAGGGGCCGGGGCGGGAGTCGGGTTCGACTGGGGCGACGGGGCCCATGCAGGTACGGCCGGCGGGGGCGGGGGCGGGGCGTCCCACTGAGGGGGGGCGGCGGGCGTGCCGGGTCTGACGGGCGTCGAGGTCTTGTCGAGCAGCACCGGGCCTCTCGCCGTCGTCGGCTCTGGCCGTTGAGGCGCCGGCGTCGGGCTGCTGGTGACCGGCAAGGCCATGGCCTGGCGGAGCGCCGTCGCGTATTCGCGCGCGGTTTGCCAACGCTTTTCTTTGTCGCGTGCCAGGCCGACCATGACCGCCTGGGCGAGCGGCATGGGCACCTGCGGCGCGAGGTATTGCAGCGACGGCGGCACCTCGGTGCGCACTTTGACGATGAGGTCGGCGTAGCTCGTGGCTTCGAAGGGCAATTTGCCCGTCAGCAGGTGGTAGAGCATGGCCGACACCGAATAAAGGTCGGCCCGGCCGTCGACGTTGCGGGCGTCGAAAAACTGCTCGGGCGACATGTAGCTCGGCGTGCCCATGGCGACCCCGGTCATGGTGAGGCCCGACTGTTCGCCCGACTCGCGAAATTTCGAAATGCCGAAGTCGAGAATCTTCACGAAGTCTCGGTCGACGCCCGCGTCGTTGACCCTCCGGCTCATGAACACGTTCGCCGGCTTCATGTCTCGGTGAACGATGCCCTTTCGGTGCGCCGCGTCGAGCCCCTCGAGAATTTGCAGCGTCGCCAGCACGAGCCGCATCGGGGGCAGCGGGCCCTCCCGGTCAGACAATTCTTTGAGGTCGAGGCCTTCGAGGTACTCCATGGCCAAGAAGGTGGTGCCGTCGGCTTGGCCTGCGTCGAGCACGTGCACGATGTGGTCTGAGCCGACCGCCGCGGCGGCCTTCGCCTCCCGAAAGAAGCGTTCGACCATCGACGCGTCGGCGCCGAGCGCTCGCTTCAGCACTTTGAGCGCGACGACCGCGTCGGTGTGAACGTGCCGCGCGCGGTAGACCGCTCCGAACCCGCCCGCGCCGAGCAACGCTTCGACCCGGTATCGGTCAATCTTGGTGCCAATGGCCCCAGGAGCCGCCATCGACTCTCCGGTCAAAGGGCAGGTGGCGCCGGCGGGGTGTTGGCGCCCGCAGTGCTGGCAGGGGGTCATTGCCCTCGTTCTACCGAGAAGCGGCCCCCGGGCGAAGCGCAACCGTCGCCCCGGGGCCTTCTGGCGCCCGACCGGGCCGGCCGAGTGCCGTTGTCGCGTCTCGGCGGCTCATTCAGCGGGCCCTCGGCGAATCGAACAAAGACAATTGGCTGCCGGTCTCGTGCTCGAATGAGGTGCCGACCAGGCGCAGCACCACGTCGAGCGCAGGCCCGAGTTGCCGCTCGAGGTAGTGTGAATGGTCGAGCGCCGCGGTGCGCAGGGCCACCGGTTGGGGGCCGGCGCGGGTCATGACGTACGCGACGTCGGTGGCCGCGCTCTCGGCGTCGGCGGCCGACTCCGCCGCCAGCTTGGCGGCCCGCACGTGGGGCGACTCCGAGGTGTATTCGGCCAGGTCGCGTCGCAAGCGCTTGCGGTACACCAACTGGTCGTCGAGCGCTCCCGACAACAGCTGCCCGCGCAAGGCCAAGAGCCAGTCGTGCCAAGGTTCGTCGTTCAGCACGCGCCGCAACAATTCACGCTGGGCTTCGCGGGCGAGCGCTGTCCAATCGGTGCGAACCGCTTCGAGGCCGCGAATGATGAGCTCGGTGGTGCCGTCGCGCGCGCGCTTCAGGCCCGCGTAGCGCTTCTTCGACCCTCGGTCGGTGCCCCAGGTGGTCGGCATGAAGAACCGGAGGTACTTCGCGTCGACCCGCAGCTCGAGGTCGCTGTGCAAGCGGTGCTCGCGCGAAATGGTCTCGGCCCACCAGGCGTTGATGTCGGCCGCCAGCCGGTCGGCTTCGGTGCCCAGCGCCGCTTCGTTCAACTCGGGGCCGAGTTGAACGAACAGCGAGTCGGTGTCTCCGTAAATGACGGCGTGGCCTCGGCTTTGAAAAAAGTCGCGCGACCGTTCAATGATTTCGTGCCCCGCAAGGTGATTGACGAAACCAGCCTCGGGTCGAAGAAACGGCACCCCGGTGTGCCCAGCACGCCATAGAACGAATTCATCAAGATTTTGATGGCGCGGGTCATGGTCTCGTTGTTCGCGGCGCGCGCGGCATTTCGTTCTTCGTGCAGACGGGTGATCACCCCGGCAACAGCGCCCCCGAACGAGCGAACCGCGCGCCTTCGAACCCTTCGACCGGGTCTTCGCCGGGGTGCCACAGGCCCCACGGGTCGACGAGAAACGTGCGAATGATGCTCGGGTAGAGCGACCGAAAGTCGAACGACACCACGTTGCGGTACAGCCCGGGCGTGCTCTCGAGCACCTGGCCTCCAGGAGAGGCCACCACCGAGCCGGTCGCCGCCGACGTCGGGCGCGACCACGCCCTTTCGGTGCAGCAAGGGCAAGTACAGGTGGTCGAACGCGGCGACCGAGCCGCCTTGGCGGTCGAGCAGGAGCCCCGTCAGGCGCGCGCGACCGAAAAGCCCACCAGGTCGGCTTTCTCGAAAATTTCGAGCGCGAGTCGCGCGTCTTCGAGGTTGTAGGCCGCCAAGGCGTCGGGCTCGTCGCGGTACATGCGGCGTATTTCGGCCAACGGGTCGGCGCCTTCAGCCCCCAGCTTGCCTCGGCCGAGCAACGCCTTGGCGACCGCGTCGAGCGTGTAGCGCTCGAGCGACCAGGTGGCGTTCTTGAGCGTCGCCCCGCCGTCGAGCACCACGCGCCCCGGCACCCGCGCGTTGCTGACCGACTGCGGCGTCGAGCCGATGAGCACGCGCGCGGGTTCTGACTGGCGGCCCAGCGCGAAGGGCAGCCCGAGCACCTCGCACCGGGTTTGCAACGCCCGCAAGTCGAAGTCGACCACGTTCCACCCGAGCAGCACGTCGGGGTCGAGCGCCCGTATCAGCGCGAACGCTTCTTCGAGCCGGGCGCGTTCGCTGTCGCCGGGGCGCACGTGAATGACCCGCTCGACGCCACACCCGGCGACCGCGAGCGAGAGCACCGGGCCCGACCAACCGTCGGTTTCGATGTCGAGCGAGAGCGTCTTGAGCTTCGGTGTGACGGCGGCCGGCCCCACTTTGGGCTCGAAGACGCGCAGCACGCCGGCGTCGACCCGGGTTCGGCCGCGCAGTCGAATGCCCCCGTTGATGAAGCGCTCCATGACGAAGCGGTTCGACGGCTTGAGGTCAGACTCGTAGGCGAAATCGCCCGCGGCGCGAATTCGGTCTCGTTCGCGCAGCAGCGCCCGCTGCGAAGTGAAGTACACCGCGTCGACGTCGACCCCCTGCAGCGTTCGGAGTGGCCGCGATTCGCGTCGGCCGTCGAGCGTCTCGACCGAGCGGGGCACGAACATCACCGCTTCTTGCCGAGAGACCGTCGCGCGCACCGGCCCGTGTTCGTTCGAACGGGCCCACAGGGTCAGTTCGATGCCCGCGGGCGTGTCTTTCCATTCTACCGAGAGCAAAAAGGCTTCGAGGTCTTGCTCCGCGGTCACGCCGCCGAGTCTACCGCCGGTGCGCCCCTCGGGGGCCCGTGCCGAACCGCGCAAACCGCGAGAACCGAGGTATACGCCCCGGCATGGCCGATTCGGCGATGGCGAAGCCCCCAGTGCCCTGGCGCGAGGTGTGGTTGGTGGCCCTGGTTCCGGCGCTCGACGCGGTCTTTCGCATGGGCCGCATTCACCCCGACGAGGTGTTTCAGGCCCTCGAGCCCGCGCTCTCGCGGGCCTTCGGCTACGGCATCATGTCGTGGGAATGGCAGGTCGGCCTGCGCAACTGGTTCGTGCCCGGCCTGTTCTCGTGGCTGCTCAAGTTGTCAGACGCCCTCGGTTTGCACGACGTGCAGGCGCGGCGCGCGTTGCTCGAGCTGCCGCAGTACGCCTTGCACGCCGGCATGCTGGCGGCGGTGTTTCGTTTCGCCGCGCGGCGCGTCTCGGTCGGTGGGGCCCGCCTCGCCCTGTGGCTCGTGGGCCTGTACCCCGTGTTGGTGTGGTTCGGCGGTCGCACCATGGGCGAGTCGCTCTCGGCCGCGCTGTTGGTCTGGGGCCTCGAGCGCCTCGACTTGGCGCACGACCCTGCCGTCGGCCCGGGTCACCTGCGCGGGGCCGCGTTGCTGGGCGGAGCGCTGCTCGGCTTGGCCGAAGTGACGCGGTACGGTTCGGCGGCCATCATCGTGCCGGCCATGCTGTGGCTGTTGGTGCAACGGCGCTGGTCGGTTTTCGGTTGGGCGGCGGCGGCGGGTTTGGCGGTCGCGTTCGCCCTCGGCCTGCTCGACCGCGTGACCTGGGGCGACTGGTTTCACAGCTTGCGCCAGTACCTTGATTTCAATGTGTTTTCAGGGCGGGCGGAGCAGCAATTCGGCGCGGCGCCGTGGCACGTCGATTCGCCGGGCTGGCCCGCGTGGGCGAAGCTGCCCTGGTACGCCGCCGGCTTCGTGGTCGCCCCGTGGGCGCTGGCGGGAGCCGGGCGGTGGCTTTCACCCGCTCGGCGGGCCGAGCGCGCGTGGCTCTTCGTGGTGCCCGCGGCGGTCTATGTCGCCGCCATCAGCGCCACGCCGCACAAGGAGCTTCGCTTCGTATACCCGGCGCTGCTCGTGCTCACCGTGGCGTTCGCCCCGTCGTGCGGTGAGTGGCTTCGGTCGCTCCCCGCCGCCCCCGTGTTCGCGCGCGCCTCGGCCGCCGCGTTGCTGGCCGCGACGGCGGCCCTGTTCGTCGTGCCGACCCCGTTCGACGTGCAGCGCCCCGAGCAATTTCAATTCACCGTGCGTGCGAGCCGTGGCGCCACCGGCTTCGTCTTGGTCAATGACGGCGTATGGGGCTCGGGCGGCTTCTTCTACCTCGGGCAAAACGTACCGTGGTGCACCTGCGACGAACCGACCCAGCCGTGCTTTCAGGCCGCCGCCCACGACGCCCGTTTCAACCGCGGCATTTATTGGAAAGACACGAGCAACGACGCCCGCAACCAAGCCACCATTGGGGCCTTCGTCGCGGCCGGCTTTCGGTTGGTCGACTCACGCGGAGACGGTGTCTACTTCGAGCGCTGAAAGCCGCTGAATTCTCGGGTGTCGGTGCACGTCGCACCGGGTGTGAATTGCGGCGCCACGCTCGGCGACGCTACCGTCTTGCCTCTTCGTTGGAGGCGACCATGGCGACGTTCCCCCGCGGGCAGCTTCGTTTCACCAAGAGCGGCGGTGCCGCCTCACCCGAGCGACTCGAGTTTCGCTGTGACGACTTGAGCGTCGGTCGCCACGACAGCGACTTGTGTCTCGCGGGCCGGGCCGTGTCACGCCGGCACTGTGTCTTCTCGGTCGGCGGCAGCGGTCGGCTCTTCGTTCACGACTGCGGCAGCACCAACGGCACCTACCTCAACGGCGTCAGGTTGCTCGTCGACCGGCCGATGCTGGTTCGAGCCGGAGACGCGGTTCAAATCGGCGACTGGCAGCTCCGGCTCGAGGCCGAGCCCGAACCCGTCGGCCACGCGATGGCGCGCTCAGCGAGGCTCGAAGCCGCCCGCGACGCCGCCGCCACCTAGCCCGAAGTTCAGCCGAGGCGATGCGGGCGAAGACGAAAGAATGACGGCCAGAGCACACGCGAAGTAACGCTACCGTTGCTTCCTTCCGGACCTGGCGGGGTTCACGGCCCCGCGTTGCTCTGACCAGAAGAACCAAAATTCAAACTGCACCCACTCGTAGCAAAATACCGAGCGGAGAGGGTGGGATTCGAACCCACGAGACCCTTTCGAGTCCACACGCTTTCCAGGCGTGCGCCTTCAGCCACTCGGCCACCTCTCCAGCGACGAAGGGTTCTCGAGCGGACAGCGTAGGATTCGAACCTACGGTACCGTTACCGGTACGCCTGATTTCGAGTCAGGTGCCTTCGACCACTCGGCCAGCTGTCCAATTTCTAAAAGGTACGTATTCACTTGTTCTTGCTGCGGAGCGTTTTGAAAAACGCCTTCAACACTTCACTGCATTCATCGCCCAGCACGCCCGACTTCACTTCGACGCGGTGGTTGAACCGCGCGTCTTGCGCCAAGTTGTACAGACTGCCCACCGCGCCGGCTTTCGCGTCGAACGCGCCGAAAACCAACCGGTCGACCCGACTTTGCACCAACGCCCCCGCGCACATCGCACAGGGTTCGAGGGTCACGTACACCGTAACTCCACTCAGGCGCCAGGCCCCGACGGCTTTTGCCGCGTCTCGCATGGCCAACAGCTCGGCATGGGCGAACGGGTCGTGGTCAACCTCACGGCGGTTGTACGCTCTGGCGACGACCGACCCGTCGACCACCGCGACCGCTCCGACTGGTACTTCGCCGAGCGCCGCGGCTTGACCCGCCAGCTGCAACGCTTCACGCATGAACGCTTCGTCGACAGACTCGCTCACGAAATGCGCTCCCTGGAGGATTCGAACCTCCGGCCTTTGGATTCGTAGTCCAACGCTCTATCCAGCTGAGCTAAGGGAGCCGGTTGTGAAGTGAATCAATTCGTATCGAGTATCGAGTGCGGAGAGAGAGGGATTCGAACCCTCGATACCCTTTCGAGTATACAGGTTTAGCAAACCTGCGCCTTCAGCCTCTCGGCCATCTCCCCACTTCAGCCAAACCATCTGTCAAAGAACTGCTGCGCTGTTCTGCACTGCGTTTTTTGCTGCATGCCGCTCTGCCGATGCCACTTCACGGAGCAGGTAGGATTCGAACCTACGGATACCTTTCAGCATCGGCGGTTTTCAAGACCGCTGCCTTCAACCGCTCGGCCACTGCTCCAGACCTGAAAACCGCGCCCCGACCCCTCGAGTTGCCCCTGCCCCTGACCGACGCCCCAGTTGTCAAAACCAGACAAAGGGGCGCTCCTGCTACCTCAGACCGTTTTCGATCGCAACGCGTTTCGCACCCAAGGGGTGTTCAAGCGAGGGGGTGATTTCGGTCAACCCGCCCAGGTACGGCTGGAGCACCTTGGGCAGGGCAATGGTGCCGTCTTCGCGTTGGTAGTTCTCGAGAATCGCGACGAGGGTACGGCCAATGGCGAGCCCCGACCCGTTGAGGGTGTGCACGAGCTGGGGCTTCTCGCCAGGCGCTGGGCGGTAGCGAATTTTGGCGCGGCGGGCCTGAAAGTCTCCAAAGTTCGAACAGCTCGAAATTTCACGAAATGCGTTTTGGCCCGGCAGCCACACTTCGAGGTCGTACGTCTTTTGCGACGCGAAGCCCATGTCGCCCGTGCACAGCAACATGACCCGGTGGTGCAGGCCCAGCTTCTCGAGAATCGACGCGGCGTCGGCCACGAGCGACTCGAGCTCGTTGAGCGACTCGTCGGGTTTGGCGAACTTCACGAGCTCGACCTTGTGAAACTGGTGCATGCGAATGAGCCCGCGGGTGTCTTTGCCGGCCGAACCGGCTTCGGCGCGAAAGCACGGCGAAAACGCGGCGTACTTGAGCGGCAGCGGCCCTTCGAGAATCTCGTCGGCGTGAAAGTTGGTGACCGGCACCTCCGCCGTGGGAATGAGGAAGTACTCGTTTTCACCCGCGGTTTTGAACGCGTCGGCTTCGAACTTGGGCAGCTGGCCGGTGCCGGTCATTGACTGCCGCGACACCATGTACGGAGGCAACAGCTCGAGGTACCCCTTCTGGGAGTGCTCATCGAGCATGAAGGTGACGAGCGCGCGCTCGAGCCGGGCGAGGGTGCCCTTGAGAAACGCGAAGCGGCTGCCCGACACCTTGGCCGCCCGCTCGAAGTCGAGCAGGCCCAGCTTCTCGCCGAGCTCGAAGTGCTGCTTGGGCTGAAACAAGAAATTCGGTTTCGTGCCCCAGGTGCGCACGACCGTGTTTTCTTCGGCGCTGGTGCCGGCCGGCACCGACGCGTGCGGCACGTTGGGCACCGTCATCATGATCGCCGAAAGCTCGTCTTCGGCGGCCTTGAGCTGCGCGGTCTGGTCTTTGATGACCTGACCCAACTGCTTCATTTCGGGGCCCCGCGCTTTCTGCTTTTCGGGGTCTCCCTTCATTTCGTCTTGAACCTTGTTCTTGAGGGCTTGGTTCGCCTCGAGGTCGATGATGAGCCGCTTGCGTTCGCCGAAGAGCGCCTGAAACCGCGACAAGTCGAGCGCTCCGCCTCGGGCCTGCAGCCGCGCCACCACGGCGTCGAAATTCTTGGCGACCTCCTTCAAGTCCAGCACGTCATTTCTCCTTCGACAGATCGTAGATCTCGTCGTCGATTTGCTTCTTGTCTTCGGCGTTCGGCTTCACTTCGAGGTACTTGCGAAACGCCTCAATGGCCAACTTTGGTTTTCGGGAGTCTTTGTACAGATACCCAACCGCCCGCCAAGCCTCAAAGTTGTTCGGGTCGAGCTCGGTCGTTTTCTTGTACCAAACGATGGCCTCTTTCAGGTGACCCTTCTCTTGGTGGGCCTGGCCCAGGCGCTGGTACGCGTAGAGCAGGTCTTTGTTGTCGGGGTCGGCTTCAATGGCGTGGGTGTAGCTGCTGATGGCGCCGGCCCAGTCGTCGACCTTCATTTGCGCGTCGCCGATGGCCGCTCGCACCGTGTTGCGACCGGGGTCGACGGTCAGCACCTTGTTGAACGCCTCAATGGCCTGGGTCAGTTTGTTTTGGTCGAAATACACCCGGCCCATGGCTTCGAGCGCGTCGGCGTATTTGGGGTCAATTTCGAGCGCGGTCTTCCACTCGCCAATGGCGTCTTCGGTCTTCTTCGCGTCGCTGAGAATGCGGCCCATCCAATAGTGGTAAATGGGGTTTTTCGCGTTGTAGTCGAGGGCGCGCTTCATGTTCTCAATGGCCTGGGAGTTCTCGGCTTTCGCGTTCTTCACCCGCGCCAAATAGAAGTACGCGTCGGGCGGCACCTGTTCTGCCTGAATGGCGCTCGACAAGTAGCTGAGCGCCTTCGTCATGTCGCCCTTCTCGAATTCGACCGCCCCCAGCGTGACGACGATTTGCACGTTTCGTGGTTCGTCTTCGCGGGCCTGTTCGAGCGCCTTGAGCGCCTCCTCGAGGCGACCCAATTTCCACAGGGCGATGCCTTTTTGCAACCGGCCGCCACTGACGCGCGGGTTGAGCTCGAGCGCCTTGTCGATGTGGGCCGCGGCGAGGTCGTACTTTTCACGCTCGAGGGCAACGCGCGAGAGGCCCACGAAGGCCTCCGACGAATTGGGGTTGAGCTCAGACGCTTTCTTGAACTCCAGCTCGGCGCGGTCGACGTCGCGCTCGAAGAACGCCAGTTCGCCCATGCCGACCCGCAGGTCAGAATTGTTGGGGTCTTTTTCGAGCCCCGCTTCGAGCACCGGGCGCGACTCGGCGAACCGCCGAAAGTGAATGAAGAGCCGGGCGAGGTACAAATACGCGTCGGTGATGTTGGGGTCGGCGGCGATCGCTCGCTTGTAGGCGTCTTCGGCTTCTTTCGCCTTGTCGAGGGCGTCAGACACCCGGCCCGACAAGTACGCCAACATCGCGTTGCCGGGAAAGAGCTGGTTCGCCGACGCCACGACCTTGGTGGCTTCGTCCATCTTGCCGACGGCGAGGAGCGCGGTGAGGTAGGCCTCCGCGTACTCGAGCTTGTCGGGCATGGCGCGGTTCGCGCCGGCCAACAGCGGCACCGCTTTTTCAGGCTGGTGCAACGCCATGTAGGTCGCCCCGAGGCCCGCCTGG
>JBGAIY010000726.1:0-2074 GCA_044225205.1 Myxococcaceae bacterium
CGCTCAACGTGTTGTTGATGCCCGGTCTGCCCAGGGCCGCCGAACTGCAGTCGCTCGGCGTGCGGCGGTTGAGCCTCGGGCCCCGTTGGGCCGAGCTGGCCTATTCGGCGGCGGCGTCGGCGGTGGGTGACTTCTTGGCGGGCCAGGCGCCTGAACGCCTGGTGTCTCCTCCGCTGGGGTTTGGGCACTTCGAGGCGCTGAGTCGACGTTGAACGGCGTCGGCGCGCCCATGGGCTCGTGGTACGCTTCGCGCCCACATGATTCAGATGTTCCACGTCACCAAGGCGTACCCGGGCGACCCGCCCACGCTGGTGGACATCAACCTCGACATTGGCAAAGCCGAGTTCGTGTTTTTGACCGGGCCTTCAGGCGCCGGCAAGTCGACCCTGCTGAAGTTGATGTTTTTGGCCGAGCGGCCGACGCGGGGGCAAATTCTCATTGCCGGGCGCAACATCGCGCGGCTGCGCGAGTCGGGGGTGCCGTACTTGCGCCGCAACATCGGTGTCGTGTTTCAAGACTTCAAACTGTTGCCGAACCGCACCGTCGCCGAGAACGTGGGCTTCACGCTCGACGTCATCGGCACGCCTCGTGACGAGGTGCGCGACCGCAGCCTCAAAATGTTGCGGCGGGTGGGGCTCGAACACAAAGCCGACGTCTCTCCGCTCAAGTTGTCGGGCGGCGAGCAACAGCGCGTTTCGCTGTGCCGCGCGTTGGTGAACGACCCCGCCATTTTGTTGGCCGACGAGCCCACCGGCAACCTCGACCCCGCCCTCACCGTCGAAATGATGGACTTGCTGAACGACGTGAACGCGCGCGGCACCACCGTCGTCGTCGCGACGCACGACGCGAGCTTGATTGCCCGGTACCAAAAACGCACCCTGCGGCTCGAGAAAGGCACCGTCGTGGCCGACGAAAAGGGTGCCAAGGCCGCGTTGCTCATGGCGCTCGAATCATGAGTCTGGGCTCGAACGTCAGTTACTTCGTTCGCACCGCGCTGGGCAGCATGTGGCGCTCTCCGTTCGTGCACGTCATCGCCGTGGCGAGCCTCGCGTTGGCGCTGTTGGGGTACGGGGTGGCGCGAATCGCCGGCGACCAACTCGCCGCGCTGACGAATTCGCTCGGCTCTGAAGTCGAATTCACGGTGTACTTGGCCGACGACGCCCCGGCCGATCAGGTCGAGTCGCTCAAGGCGGCGCTCGGGCAGCGAACGAATGGCCGGGCGGTGCTGGTGACGCCGGCCGAGGCGCTGGGGCGGCTCGCGCAACAACTGGGAGACGACGGCCGCGCGTTGACCGACCTCCGCGACAACCCCTTACCCGCGAGCCTCGAAGTGAAGTTGCCCGCCGCCGGGCGCGACCCCGAAGCGCTCAAGGCGCTGGCCCAACAGACGCGCGCGGTGCCGTTCGTGACGGGCGTCGACTACGGCGAAGAAGCCCTCGAACGCCTGTCGATGATCGCCAAGGCGCTGCGGCTCGCGGGGTACGTGGTGTTCGCGCTGGTGTTTCTGACCGCGGTCATCATCGTCTCGGCGACGCTGCAGTTGGCGATTTTCGCGCGCCGCGAAGAAATTGAAATTCAGAAGCTGGTGGGCGGCACCGACCGCTTCGTGCGTGTGCCGTTTTTGATCGAAGGGCTCTTGCAGGGGTTGCTCGCCGGCGCGGTCGGCCTGGGTGCGGTGTACGGCCTGGTTTGGTACCTCGAGACCGACGCGGGTTCGCCCGTCGCCTTCTTGCGGCTCGACGGGCACTTCGCCGTCGACTGGGTTCGCTTGGCGCTCGAGCAGCTCGGGCTCGGGCTGGGTCTTGGGCTGTTGGGCAGCTTCGTGGCCGTGCGGAGGTTCTTGCGGGTATGACCGCCCCGTGGGCCCTGGCGCTGTGGGCCGTGGTGGTCAGCGCCAACAACCCGTCGGACCTCGCCGACGAGCGCGCCGAAGTGCAAGAGCGGCTCGACGCCGAAAAGGCCGCGTTCGAAGGGCTTTCGACCGAAAAAAAGAGCCTGTTGGCGTTGCTCGACACCCTCGAGCGGCTCTCGCGCGAGTCGACCTCGCGGGCGCAGACGCTCGAGCGGCAAGCCG
>JBGAIY010000156.1:0-15734 GCA_044225205.1 Myxococcaceae bacterium
ACTGGTAGACCCACGGCATGGTCTTCACGCTCGCAGGCTTGTGGAACTCGGGGCCCCACCACTGGCAAACCCACTGGGAACGCGCCCACCCCGCCCGGTTCGTTCGAGTGCCTCACCGCGAATGGAGCACGCCCGACCGCGCCGAATGGGTCGACGAACTCGAACGCGCCCTCGCCGAATGCGTCGAGCCCCCCGTGTTGGCGGCGCACAGCACCGCGTGCGCCCTCGTCGCCCACTGGGCGCGCACCACCCGGCGCCCCCAAGCCGTTCGCGGCGCATTCTTGGTCGGCCCGAGCGACGTCGAAGCCGCGTCGTACCCGAAGGGCCCCACCGGCTTCGCACCGATGCCGCTCGTTCGTCTCGCGTGCCCTAGCCTCGTCGTCGCCAGTACGAACGACCCCTACGTTTCACTCGAGCGGGCGAAACACTTCGCGCAAGCCTGGGGCAGCGAACTCGTCACCGTCGAAAACGGCGGTCACCTCAACGGTGACTCCGGCCACGGGCCTTGGCCCGAAGGCCTCGCCCTGCTCGACGCCTTCGAAGCCCGCCTGGCCCAAGGCGCATGACTCCGACGACGGCCAACACCCCGTGCTTCGCCGAATATGTTTTGGCCTCGAAGCCCGACTGGCTCCGAGTCGACTGGCCGTGGGCTCACGAGCGGCTGCCGCTCAACCCGCTCTTTGGTTTTACCGTCGGCGTTGACCCGCGGAGCGAAATCGTCGTGCACGCCCGGGGTACGCCCGACCTCCAAGGGTTCGGCGGCCGCCGAAATCACCGCCTCTGGTTTCTCGAAGGCTCGTGGTTCGTCGAAGACTTGGGCAACGTGAGCCCCGTCACGGTGAATGGAGAACGGGTCATGCGGCGAAGCCCGCTGAACCACGGCGACACCATTTGCCCCGCGCCGACCCTCACCTTCACTTACGTCGAGCCCGCTCCCACGCTCGCGCTGTGGGCCCAAGCGCCCGCCGCCATGCTCGAAGCGGTCAACGCCACCCGCGAGCCCTACGATGCTTCGGGCGTACCCGAAGGCCGGTACCGCCACTGGCTCGAGCTGCCCGTCACGCCCGAACGCGCCGTGCTCGAAGACTGGCTGCGCGACCAAGGCGTGTCTGAACGTGACGTGCCGGTCGAATTGGTGCATCTCCTCGCCTGGCACCGAAGACTTCGCTGAGCGACGCGCATCGAACGAGAAGGAGCTTCACCCATGGGTCGTCGAATTCTCTACATCGAGCCGGTCGGCGGCCTCGCCGGTGACATGTTCTTGGCCGCGGCGCTCGACGTCGGGGTTTCACTCGAAGCGCTCGAGGCGCCGCTCCGGTCATTGGGCGTGACGGGTTGGCGGTTCGCCCGGTCGACGGCGCAGCGGCACAGCATTCAGGGCACCCACCTCGACGTGGTGGTCGACGAGCACCCACACTCGCCCGAAGAAGACCACGACCACCGAGCCTACCGAGACATCGAACGGTTGGTGGCGAACTCCGCATTGCCCGCGCGCGCCAAGGCCCGGGCGCTCGACGTGTTTCGGCGAATCGGCGAAGCCGAGGCCCACATTCACGGCGTCAGCCTCGACGCGATTCACTTTCACGAAGTGGGCGCGGTCGATTCAATTGTCGACATCTGCGGAGCGGCGGTCGCGCTCCACCTGCTCGGTGACCCTGAAGTGTACTGCTCGCCTCCACCGTTGGGCTCGGGCACCACCCGCATCGCCCACGGGGTCGTGCCGGTGCCGGTGCCCGCCACGCTCGAATTGCTGCGCGACGTGCCCGTCAAGTTCGAAGGCGTCGGCGAGTTGACGACCCCCACCGGGGCCGCGCTGATCAAGACCTTCGCCACCGTCGGCGCGCCTCCGTCGATGACGGTCGAGCGCATCGGCTATGGCGTCGGCACCAAAGACTTCGCCGACCGCGCGAACGTCGTGCGGTTCTCGCTCGGTGAAACGGTCGAATCGGTGAGCCCGGGCGACACCACGGTCCTCAACGTGCTCGAGTGCAACCTCGACGACTGCTCGCCGCAGGTGCTCGGCGCGTTGCTCGACCAGCTCCTCGCCCAAGGGGCGCTCGACGCGTGGGTCGTGCCCGCCGTCATGAAGAAGAACCGGCCGGGGCACCTGCTCGGCGTGCTCTGCGCACCGGCCTTGCGCGACGCCCTGGTCGGCACCGTGCTGCGCGAGTCGACCACCTTGGGCGTTCGAATCACGACGGTCGACCGGGTCGCGCTCGAGCGACGTTTCGAAACCGTCGCGACCGAATGGGGCGAGGTGCGCGTGAAGCTGGGCCTCCGGGGGGCGGTCGTGCTGAACGCGGCCCCCGAATTCGACGACTGTCGGGCGCTCGCCGAAAAGCACGGGGTGCCGCTCAAAGAAGTTCAGGCCGCCGCCCTCACCGGGTGGCGAACGAACCGGCGGTGAAAGCGAAGCGGCCTCAGGGTTACGGCAAACACGCCGCGCCGGCCACACAGCCAACCGACGGGTCACACACGCCGCTCGCGCACCACTGATTCGCCGAGCACGACTGGCCATTGGCCAACGGCGCCTGGCAGGTGCCCGAGTTGCAAAACGCCTTCGGCTGACAGCCCGTCTGGGAGTCGCAGGTCTGGCCCACCGCAGGGCTCGCGACGCAGTGGTACGAACTGCCCCCTCGCTCGCAGTACGCGGCGGCGCCGCATTCGCCGTCGGTGTAGCCCGAACACCCGGCGTCGAGCCCGAACGGCGCCGCGCACACCCGCGACGAATTGCAATACAGCCCGTCGGCGCAACCGCCCGACCGGCCCGAGCACGACTCGCCAGCCATCAACCGGCGTTGGCACACTTCGCGGTTGTTGCAGAACGTGCCGCTCGGGCACGGCGGGTCACCCGGGTCGCAGGTCTGCACCGGTATGTTCTTCACGCACGTGCCGGCGACGCACCCCGAGCCCCGTTGGCATTGGTTCGGCGCGGTACACGTGGCGCCGTCGGCGAGGCTCTTGGTGCACACCGAATTGGCGCAGTACGAATCGAGGCAGGTGTCGTCGCTCGAGCACGAGCTGCCCACCGCCGTACGCGCTTTGCACCTGATCGTGGTGGGGTCGCAACTCGACGTCTCATCGCACAGCCGCAGGTAGGTGCACACCTCACCGACGTGCCCCGGGCGGCAGGCCAAGTTCATCAGCGTGCACTTGCTCTCAATGCACACGAACGGGGCCAGGCAGGTGTCACCCGCAGTGCAGGTCTGGTCGGGCCCGGCCCGGCGTTGGCACACCTGGTTCGAGCAGAAGGCGTCAAACGAGCAGTCGAGCGACCCGGTGCACGGCCCCCCCACCCCCGACTTGGTGGTGCAGGTGTCTGACTGCGGGTTGCAGTTTTGCGACTGACAGTCGGCGTTTTCGCGACACGGTGCGCCGTCGGCTTGCGGTGCTTGGCACTGTTCGCTGTTCTGGTTGCAGTGCAGCCCCGCGTCGCACTCGCTGTCGGAGTAGCAGTGCTCGGTGCAGGTTCGCGAGCGAAAGAAGTCGCAATACCCTGAGAGGCACTCGCTGTTGTTCTGGCAGCCAGCGGCGTTCGGTTTGCGGGGCTCGCAGTGGTTGCTCGAGTTGCAGTAGCCACTCGCGCAATTTTGGCTGTTGTACGAACACCCGGCGTCGACTTCGTGGCCGCAGACATGCGCATTCGGGTCGCAGTAGCCGTAGCTGCATTCGGCGTTCGCCGTGCACGCACCACCCGGGCCGATGAAGTCGCTGCAGGTCGAATTCGCCGAGCAAAACCCCGTTCGACAATCACTCGCCTTTTGGCAGGCCTGCCCCGCGTGCCCTCCGGGGTCGCACACCTTGGTGGTTGAATTGCAGAACCCCGAAACGCACTCGTACGACCCCGCGCACGTCTGGCCGTCGGCTCGCAACGAGACGCACGACGCAGCGGTGCCCCCCGCCCCGGGCGCGCAAAACAACCCCGACGCGCACCCCGGTGACTCGACCGTGCCACAGGGCTCTCCGAGCCGCCCCAAGGCCTTGCACACCTGACACGTCTTCAACCCCGCGTCGGCGTCGTAGCGCGGTGGCGCACAAAACAAGTCTTTGGCACAGCTGCCGCTGCTGCAATCGGCACCGAGCGACTTGAGGTCGCTGTTGCCACCGGCGATGCCGCCGAACACCCCCGCGCACGCGTTGGCCCCCGCGAACGGAGTGGCGCCACTCAAGGCCGTGCACGGCGCCTGGTCGAGCCACTCGCTGCACGCCTTCTGCTGCGCCGCATCGACGGTGATGGTTTGCTGGGTGACCGTCAAGTTCAGGGTGCCATTGCTGAAGTCGGCCTTCGCGCGGCACGTCAACGCAAAACACAGCTCGTTCTGGCACTCGGCCCGGCTGCGGTAAGCCAGCGGGTAGGCGGTGAAGCTCGGGCAACGGTCGAGCACGCCGCACAGCGAGCCCAACACGGGGTTCAATTCGGTGCAGGCGGCCCCAGGTTCGGTACCGGTCGGGCCGCACCCGCGGCAACTCACCAACGCTGCGACCGCGGCCACCCGTAAGAGCATGCGCATGGGCGCAGTCTGGCACGAGGCCGCGCCACCGGCTTCAAATCGGCCACAGTTCCATCAAACGTCAGCCGCGTCAGTACGACTTGGCAAACACAATGCGCCCGGTCGACGGCTTGCCGGTCAGCACGCACACCCCGGGTTCTTGCTTGAGGTCGAACGGGCGATTTCGGGTCGTCAGGCCAGTCTCTTCTTTGATGCGCGCTTCGGTCTCGGCCGTGCCGTCCCAGTGGGCCAGCAAGAAGCCGGCGTCGGCTTTCGCCTTCATCTCTTCCCAACTGTTGACTTCGACGGTGTTGGCTTCGCGAAACGCCTTCGCCTTGGTGAAGAGGTCCTTTTGCATCTGGTCGAGCATTTCGCGCGCTTTCGCGACCGCGCTCTCGAGTTGAACGAATTCTTTTTGCCGGTTGTCGCGCCGCACCAGCACACACTGGTTTTTCTCGAGGTCTTTCGGCCCGAGCTCCATTCGCATGCAGACGCCGCGCAATTCGTATTCGTTGTACTTGAAGCCCGGGCCCTTGGTTTCGTCGTCGTCGATGATGACCGACAAGCCGGCCTTCTTCAGGTCGCCCGCGAGCCCCATGGCCTTTTCTTTGACCTTGGCACGCTCTTCGGCCGTCTTGCCGATGATGATGATCACGCAGTGCGTGGCCGCCAACTTCGGAGGCACCACCAGGCCGGCGTCGTCGGAGTGGGTCATGATCAACGCGCCGATGAGCCGCGTCGACACGCCCCACGACGTCTGCCAGACGTATTCTTTTTTGCCTTCACGGCTCTGGTACTGCGTCTCGAACATCTTGGCGAAGTTCTGGCCCAGGTTGTGCGACGTGCCGGCTTGCAAGGCCTTCTTGTCTTGCATCATCGCTTCAATCGAATACGTGCGGTCAGCCCCGGGGAACTTCTCGCTCTCGGTCTTCTGCCCGGCCATCACCGGCATCGCCATGTAGTCTTCGGCGAACGTCTTGTAGACCTCGAGCATTTTGATGGTCTCGGCCTGCGCGTCGTCTTGCGTCTCGTGGCAGGTGTGGCCCTCTTGCCAGAGAAATTCGGTCGTGCGCAAAAACAGGCGGGTGCGCATTTCCCACCGCATGACGTTCGCCCACTGGTTGATGAGCAGCGGCAAGTCTCGGTAGCTCTGTACCCACTTGGCGAAGCTGCGGTTGATGATGGTCTCAGACGTCGGCCGAATGACGAACCGCTGCCCCTCGGCCAGCGCTTCACCGCCCGCGTGCGTCACGACCGCCAATTGCGGCTTGAACCCCTTCACGTGGTCTTTTTCACGCTCGAGGTATTCTTCAGGTATCAGCACGGGGAAATAGGCGTTCTGGTGGCCCGTTTCTTTGAACATGCCGTCGAGCGCCTTCTGCATGTTTTCCCAAATGGCGTAGCCGTTCGGGCGAATCACCATGCACCCACGCACGTCTGAGTAGTCGGCCAGCTTCGAGCGCTGAACCAGCTCGACGTACCACTCGCCGAAGTTCTCGGCGCGCGTCGGCAGCTTGAGGTCATTCGCTTTCTTGTTCTGGTTGGCGTTCGGCGCTTTTTGGTCAGACATGGTGCTTTCTTTTCAGCCCGCGAGGCAACGACGCTGTTCGCCATAGAGCAGCGCGCCACCAAAGACAACGACGCAGCGCAAGCGAAGGGCTGACTTCGAACGGGCCAGCGGGCGGCGCCACGCTCGAACGAGGGCGCCCACCGCGGCATGGCCGAGGTGCTGCTGTTCTCCAAAAAGCGCGCTTACGCCGCCGTCTTCGACTTGGTCGAAAACAGCGATTCAATCTCGGCGACCTTCACCGACGACAAGGCCGGGTCTTGGTCTTTGAGGCTGCACAGCCAGGCCAATGCCTCGGCCACGCTGCCCATGGTCTTCGTCGGCGTTCGGCTGCGCGAGAGCAAGTTGATGCCCGAGACCACCGTGCGCAAAATCATCGCCCCCGCCGTGTTGCCCGGTATGACGACCGCGCTGCCCACCGCCACGCTCTCGAGCGCCGTGGTCATTTCGGCGGCTTTCTTCTTGGTCGCGTCGTCGACTTTGCCCATGGCCCCGGTCACCACCTGCAGCAGCGAAATGCGACCGTGGGTCTTGGCGTGCGCCAACTCAATCGCCAACAGCTCGTCGAGCGAGGCGACCGTGCCGGTGCTCACGTATTCGACGACGATGAGCGAACCCGACGAGTGAACACGAATTTCTTGGCTTTTGGTGGGGTGGGGGCGAAAGGGCATTCGCCCCCCAGATGCACGGCGGTGGCCACCGCCAAACCTGCGACATTCAAGACCCGACGGTCGGTCACCGCCGACGGCTGGAGTCATGGGCGCCCCGGCCCAAGCCAGGCGCTTTCACGACCCCACGCCGCGACCGGCCGAGCGCGTCATCAACAACAAAAACACCGGCCCTCCCAACAGCGCCGTCATCACGCCCACGGGGGGCTCGGTGTGAAAGACGCCAAAGAGCAGCCGGGCGCCCAAGTCGGCCAGCATGAGAAACGACGCCCCCAGCAGCGCGCTCGCGGGCAACGACAGGCGTTGGTCGGCTCCGAAGATCAACCGCGCCAGGTGCGGCACCAACAACCCCACGAACCCGACCAGCCCCGAAACCGACACCGCCGCCGACACCGCGAGCGAGGCCACCACGAACAGCACGAGGCGCATTCGCCGCACGTCGATGCCGAGGCTCCGCGCGTCGTCGTCGCCCAGGGTCATGACATTGAGCTGCGCCGAGAGCCCGACCATGGTCGCGATCGACACGACCACCACGACGCCGGTCGCCGCCAGCGTGGGCCACGCCTCTTGGCCCAACGAGCCCGCCAGCCAGAACAGAATTTCGCCGAGCCGGTCGGGCGCCACCAACGCCTTGATGAAGATGATGGCGGCCAACGCGAACGCATTGAAAATGACGCCCGCGAGCAGGGTCGTGTTCGGCCGGTCTCCGCTCGAGAGCTGCCCGACCGAGAGCACCAACACCGTCGCCCCCACCGCGCCTCCCAGGGCGAAGAGCGAGGGTGCCGAAAACCCCAACACCGAAGCGCTCAACCCCAGCGCGAGCGCGACCGTCGCCCCGAACGCCGCCCCGCCACTGACCCCCAGCACGAACGGGTCGGCGAGCGGGTTGCGCATGAGCGACTGGAGCGTGGCGCCACTCGCGGCGAGCGCCGCCCCGACCATGGCCGCCAACACCACCCGTGGCAGGCGCAGCCCGAAAAAAATGGTCTCGTCGACCGACCCCGCCGTCGTCACGCCCGCCCACGTCAACCGTTGCTCACCCAGGGCCGCCGCCACCGCGAAGCACACGCACGCGAGCACGAAACAGCTCGTCACCGTGAGCCCGAGCCGGCGTGCGCTGAACACCCGGGGCGACACCTGGTTCACCATTCGGTGCGGGTGACGACCGGCAGCTGCAGGGCGCGTTCGCGGTCGAGGTCGAGGTTGCCAATGTGCAACGAAATGGGGCTCTGCACCCACTTGTAAATGCTCTGGGTGAACAGCTTCACGAAGCGCTTGACCCAGCCCTCGAGCGTCGCCGGCGGGTGCTCGGGGAACATGGCCGTCACCGCGCTCAACACTTCGTCGGGGTTGAGCTTTTCACCCGCGAAAAGGTGAAAACACGCGTCGAGCACGGTGAAGGGCATCAGCTCGTCTTCGCCCACTTGGTTTGGGGCCAGCTCGGGCCCCGCGGGCCGCGCCGTCACCAGGCGAATGCCCTCGTACCCGTGCTTTTCAGACAGGTACTCGAGCAGATACATGACCACCGTCTTCGGCACGTTGGCGATGACCGCCAGTGCCCCCATCAAGTCGCCGCCAATGGTGGTGTAGCCGACCGACTTTTCAGACATGTTGCCCGTTTGCAAAAACAGCCCACCCGAGGTGTTCGCCCAGTTCCACATGCGCTGGGCGCGCAGCCGCGCTTGTACGTTTTGCTGCGTAATGGGCGTCAACGCCTGCCCGGGCCCCAGCATCGCCTGGGTCGCCGTCATTTCGCGCTCGAACGCGTCGTCGATGCTCAGCACCGTGAAGCGCACCCCCAGTTCGCGCGCAATCGTCTCGGCGGCGTGCTTCGTGCCCTCTGACGAAAAGCGGGTCGGCATGTAAAACGTTTCGATCGGCACCTTCGCGCGCATCGCGTACCGGTGCGCAATGAGCAGCGTCAGCAGCGAATCGCGGCCGCCCGACAACGCAATGCCGATGCTCTTGAAGCCCCGCGTCTTTTCGAAATAGTCGCCGATGCCCAGCGACAGCGCGTCGAGCACGTCTTCGCAGTACGCCTCGCGGTTCGACTTGCGACTCTCGGGGCCCGGCAAGAAGTAGCTCCGATGCCAGGGGAACGGGTAGCTCAGCGACTCGCGCCGCGTGCGCACGTCGACCGTGAGCGTCGGCACCGGCTTCTCGCGCGCCGCCCAGCTCTTGCGGTCGTCACGCCAGGTGGTGTTCTCGGTGCGCAACCGCAGCGTGCGCTCCAGGTCGACCACCGCCGAGCCCCAGACCTGCTGAAAGCGCGGCGTCTCGAGCATCATGCGGCCGTTTTGGTTGACGTACCCGCCGCCGTCGAAAATGAGCCCGTCTTGGGCCCCCACTTGGTTGACGTAGGCAATCGTGCACTGGTGGTCTGACGCGCGCGTCGAAATCATTTCGCGCCGAGTGCCTTCGACGCCGATGCGAAACGGCGACGCCGAGACGTTGCAAATCAGCTCGGCGCCCGAATACGTGCGGCGGCGAATGGGGCCGTCGCAGCTCCAAATGTCTTCACACACCTCGACGCCCAGCACGCCAAAGTCGCAGGCGAAGTTGAAGTCACCCAGCGGCACGCCCCGGTGCACCTCGGCCATGCCCGGCAAGCCGCGCGCGAAGGTTCGGCCCTCGTAAAAAATGTTGTACGTCGGCAGCTTTTCTTTCGGTACCAACCCGACGATGCGCCCGTTCGCGACCACGGCCGCGCAGTTGTAGCGCAGGCCTTGGTGCGCCACCGCCACCCCCAACACGCACACCACGGGCAGCGACTCGGTGCGCTTCGCGAACCGCTCAAGCTCGGCCCATTGTCGATCGACGAAGCCGTGCCACTGCACCAAGTCTTCGCACGGGTACCCGCCAACGACCTGCTCGGGGAACAGGGCGACCGTCACCTGCGCCGCGGCCATTTCTTCGAGCTGCGCCAACGCCCGGTCGACGTTCGCTCCAAACGCCCCGACGGTGGTGTTGATGCTGCCCAAGCCAACCTTCACAAGTCGCATGGGGGGCACCCTATACCCCGCTTCGCTCGCGTTCAGCTGCGCCGTGCTTGAAAGCCCAAGTGAACTGCATAGGTTACAGCCCGCACGCCCATCTCCACGCGAACGAAGCTCGCTCTCTGCCCCGCTTCGGTCGGGTGGAGCTGCGTTTCGCTCACCGCGCCTACGGCGACTTCATGCCCGGGCTGGTCGGGCCTTTCGACGCTTCGGCATTCGGCGCGGCATTCTTCGCGGCCTCGGCCAGTCGCAGCGCCGTCAGCCGCTGGGCCTCTTTTTCGACAACCTTGAACGTCTCGGCGACACCCTTTTCGTTGCCCATGTTCGCCGCGAAAGCGGGCACCCAGCCCCCCGGGTCGACCGAGAACTTGTACACCACGTGGCTCTTCGAGCCATCGCCGATGGGCGTCACCACCCAGCCGCCATCGTTCTTTTCGATGCGGGTCACGTCGCGCCGGCGCGGTATGCGGTCGGGCACCGCCGACCACTTGTTCTCGAAGGTGCCCGAGCCGTCGGGCTTGGTCGACTGCGGCACCCACACGTGCACCACGTAGTCGCGCTTGCCCACCACCGGCAGGTCGATTTGCGTGTACACGTACCGGCTGCCGTCGGGCTCCCATTCACCCAATTGGCGTGAGTCTTTGAGGTACGGCATGAAGTAGCGAAACCGCTCGACGGTCAGCAACGCCACTTGGAGGTCTTGCACGGGCGCGTTCAAGTCGCCCTCGGCCCACACTTCTTTGATGGGGCTGCCCGGTATTTCACGGTTCTTGATGGTGACCGGCCCGGTGACCACCGTCTGCCATTCGGGCTCGGCGGCACGCACGACTCCCGTCACGCACACGGTGACCAGCACACACCAGCCGAGAGAAGACGAAAAACGCACGGTCACCCAGGTTCAACGCGTCAAGCAGAACACCATTCATGCCAGCCCAACAGCCCGCTGCAAGTGTTCGACATCGTTGACTATACCACCCTCCCCATGCGCCCTGGTTTGCCAATGACCGTGACCGCTGTTTTCGTGCTCTTCGCGGTGGGTTGCGCCCACGCGCCACCCGCTCCGGCCGTTGCGCTGCCCGCCGGGGCCGCCTGGGTGGCGACGAGCGCCCCCACGTACAAAGGCAAGCAAGACGACGTCTTCTTCGTCGACGCGCGCACCGGCCTGTACGCCAACGGCGCGGGTGACGTGTTTCGCACCGACGACGGAGGCGCCACCTGGGCCCGCACCCTCTCGAAGCCCGGCACGTATTGGCGCGCCCTCGGCATGCTCGACGGCCAGCACGGGTTTCTGGGCAACATCGGCACCGAATACTTTCCCGGGGTGAGTGACGAGACGCCGCTGTACCGCACCGACGACGGCGGCCACAGCGTCACGCCCGTCGACTTGGGCCCGGTCAAGGTGAAGGGGCTGTGCGCCATTGACGTGCTCAAGGCGAAGTTCATCAACGCGGGGGTGCTCGAAGAACGCACCGTCATTCACGCCGCGGGGCGCGTCGGAGGCCCGGCGTGGCTCGTGCGCTCACTCGACGGCGGCCAGAGCTGGGCGGTCGTCGACCTCGGGGGCACCTTGGCCATGGTGACCGACGTGAAGTTCATGTCTGAAATGGTCGGCTACGTCGCGGGCGCCAGCGACGTCGACCTCGAACATGGCCACGCCGTCATCGCCAAGACGCTCGACGGCGGGCGGTCGTGGCAACGGGTGTACGAATCGACCAGGCCCCTCGAACTCATTTGGAAGTTCGCTTGGCCCACCGGTGACGTCGGCTACGCCACCGTCATGCACTACGACCCCAACCGGGCCCAGCAAGTCGTCGCCAAAACGACCGACGGTGGGCGCAGCTGGGTCGAACTGCCGCTCACGTCGAACGCGCAAGCGCGCCAGTTTGGCGTGGGCTTCGCGTCGGCCGACCTGGGCTGGGTGGGCACGGCCGAGGGCGGCTTTCAAACCGTCGACGGTGGGCGCAGCTGGGCCCCCGTCGACCTCGGCAAATTCGCGAACAAAATTCGCATTCTCCGCACGGGGCCCGGCACGGCGAGCCCCGGCCGCGAGGGCTTCATCGTCGAAGCGGTGGGCACCAACGTGTACCTGCTCGACGCGAGGGCGCCGGCGCCGGCGCCGTAGTCGAGCCCCAACCGGGCCATCAGTTCAGCAGGCCTTCGGGCTTCGGGGGCCGAAGGTGCCCGACCAGCAGCAACAGCTCATCGGTGACGACCCGAATGCGCGTCGCCACGTCGACTTCGTTCAAAATTTCGTACCGCTGAATCGCGTCTTCGAAAATCGCCGCGGCGACCACGTCGGCCAACAGCCCGCCCTTGGCCCGCGCGGTGACTTGGGCAATGCGCTGCCCCACGTCTTGCGGCAAGCGGGCGACCAACTCGAGCACCGCTTGGCGCAGCTCGTCTTCTTCAGGCCCCGAGAAGCTCGCGTCGGGCAGCACTTCGACCTCGACTTCTCGGTACAAGTGGGTGCGCGGCAGCTCGCGAACCAGCCTCGCCCGGGCCACGCCCACCAACACCAGGTCGTACCGGCCGTCGTCGGTTTTCTCGTGTTGGCTCACCACGCCCACGCACAGCATCTCTTCGAGTTCAGGGGTACCGGCCAGCTGCGACTCCTGGCCCGGTATGACCTGCGCCATGGCGAACACGCCGTCGGTCGCGAGCGCGTGCGTGACCAGCTCGCGGTAGCGCGGCTCGAAAATGTGCAACGGCAACGCGCCCCCGGGCAGCAACACCGCCGACGGGAGCGGAAAAACCTTCAGCCGCTTCGCCGCGGCGCGTACCCGGTCGAGCGCTTCGCTCACGCCGCGGCCTGCGGCGCATTGTTGGCTTTGCGGTTGCGAAACCAGCCAATGATGCCCGGCAAAATTGAAATGAAGACCACCACGATGATGACCTTTTCGATGTGCTTGCCAATGTCGGGCACCAACTGCCCAATGAAGTACCCGATGAGCGTCATCGACAGCACCCACGACGCACCGCCCACCACGTTGAAGAGCGCGAAGCGGCGGTAGGGCATGCCTCCGATGCCGGCGACCACCGGCACGAAGGTGCGCACAATGGGCATGAACCGGGCAATGATGATCGCCTTGCCGCCGTGCTTTTCGTAAAACGCGTGCGCCGCCTTCATGTTCTCGGGCTTGAAGAAGCGCGACTGGGGCCGGTTGAACAGTGCCGGGCCCGACTTCGACCCAATGAAGTACGACACCGCGTCGCCCAGAATCGCCATGGGTATCAACAGCGCGTTCAAATAGAGCAAGCTCAAGTCGCCCTTCGCCGCGTACGTGCCCGCCACCACCAACAGCGAGTCACCCGGCAAGAACGCCACCAAGGCGCCGGTCTCTAAGAAGATGATCAACGCCATGCCGGGGTAGCCCGCCCACGCAATGGCCAAACCCGGGTCACGCAACCAACCCAACAGCGTCTTGAAAACGGAGACCAAGAAGTCCATGACGCGGCCGTACCACGAGGCCCGCCAATGCAAAAGGCGCCCAGTGACCCAGGCGCCTTTCACGAACTTCGAAGCGTTGAAACGGCCTTAGTTGTTCGCGGCCGACTCGGTGCCTTCTTTTTTACCGGCGGCGGCCATCGTGGCGAACGCGATGTTGCCGTAGCCGGCCGAAGCGCAGCTGAACATCACCCGCTTGATGATGCGAAACTGCGCGCCGCGGTCGGCTTGAATGTTGACGTCGCCCTTGAACGCACCGGTGTCTCCGGCGGCGTTGTGCAGGTCTTCGGTCGTCTTCTTCATGTCGCGCAGCTTCTCTTCGAGCGCGGGTATGTTGAGGTACTCTTCGCGGGCAATGTCGTCGATGCGGCCGATGAGCATGCCCGACACGAGCACTTCTGACTTCGACACCTGCACCACCGGAGCGAACACCAATTCGTCGGTGTTGGCGGCCTCAGGCAAGCTGATGTCTTTGCTCATCGACAAAATTTCGCCGGTGGCCGAGAAGTTCGCGACCAGAAAGAGCACCAAAATCACGAACATGTCGACCATGGGCGTGACGTTGAGGTCGGCGAGGCCGCTGCTCTTCTTGTGCAAACCGTGCCCGAACACTTTCGAGTGCTCGAGCCGTTTACCGAATCGTTTACCAGGGGCTTGAATGGCCATCGTTTGCTTCCCGACTGCTTAGGTGGAGGCCGGAGACACCGACACGCTGGGGAATTGGGCCCCCACGCAGTTGTCGATGATGCGAACGAGGTCGTCGTACAAGACCCCGTCTTCGGTTTGGAGGGTGATCGCGCTCTGGTCTGGCTGGTCTTTTTTGATTTGGCCGAGGTACCCAATCAGCTTGGTCAGGTCCATCTTGCCTTTGGGGTCGCGCACCACCGGTATGGCGTCGAACGGCGCCCCACCCACCGAAAGCTTGAGCTCTTTTTCGGTGATGAGCAGGGTGACCGGCTGCTTCTGATCAGGAGGAGTCGCGTCTTCGCTCGCGTTCTGCCCCGACTGCGAGACCTGCAGGCGGCCGAGCTGCGTCCACACGGCTGACATGATCAAAAACACAATGGTCACCGCCATCAAGTCGATGAACGGCACCAAGTTAATGGAGGTGTCGAGCGGCTTTTTGCCGCCCTTTCCACCGCCACCTAAATCCATGCCACCGGCCATGGTGAACTACTCCTTGTTCAAAGAAAACCAGTGCTGCCTTTGAGCCAAACCTTCGAACCTCAGTCTTCGGCGTTCGCCGGCACCGTCATGTTCTTGAACTTGTCTTTGTTCTGAACAATCAGGTTGAGCACCGCCACCGAGGTCTCGTTGATGTCGTTGATCAACGACTGGGTGCGGCCGTTCAACACCGAGAAGAAAATCAGCAGAGGAATGGCGGCGATGAGACCGAAGCGCGTGCAGTTCATGGCTTCTGAAATCGAACCGGCGAGAATGGTCGACTTTTCAGCGGGCGACGCGTGGGCGACGGCTTTGAACGAGCTGATCAGACCGTCGACCGTGCCGAGCAGACCGGCGAGCATGGCCGCGTTGCCGAGCATGGCGAGGTAACCCGAGCGCGCTTCGAGGCGCGGGGTCTCGCGGAGCGACGCTTCGTCGAGCGCGGCCTGGGTCTCTTCTTCACCCTTGGGCACGTTCATGAGGCCCGACTTGATCACGTTGGTGAGCGGCGTGGGCTTCTGGCCGGCCACGTAGTTGATCGCCTTGTCGAGGTCGCCGGCGTAGATGTGCTTCTTCAAGCCACGCAGAAAGCCGTCTTTGTTGATGGCCGCGCCAAAGAACAAAACAATGGTGCGCTCAACCGTAATGGCCAAGCCAATGACGAAGAAGAACGCGATGGGGTACATGCCCCAGCCGCCTTCGTTCCACGCGTCGGCGATACGGCCGAAAAGACCTTCAGAAGGCTCGGCGGCCCCACCTTCGGCGGCTGCAGCTGCACCCAGTACCAACAGTTGTCCAATCGTCATTGCGAAATTGCCTCCAACGAGTCAGCGATGCGAAGTGCGAAGCCCACCAAAAAACGTGAACGAAGAACCAGCGGTGTTTTCAAGAGGGCCTGCTCAAGAGAAAGACGGCGCACATTAGGCCCCAGTAGAAAAAGGTGTCAAGACAACGACGCAGAAGCAAAGTTCCATCGTTCACTCGAGTTTGCGTCACCTGTGGTACAGCGGGCCGCGTCATGTCGCGCAAGCGCATTGGAGAGCTGCTGCTGGAGCGCCGGGCGATCACCAAAGAACAACTCGAAGCTGGGCTTGTCGCACAAAAGCGCACCCGACAGCGCCTCGGCATCACCCTGATTCAACAGGGTGCCATCAGCGAAGTGCAGCTGGCCATTGTGCTCGCCCAGTCGCTGGGCCTGGGCTCGGTCGACCTGCCCAAGGTGCAGGTCGACTGGAGCGCGGTGCACATGTTGCGCGCACGATTCTGCGAGAATCACGAGGTTTTCCCCTTCGGTATCGAGGGCAAGGGCACCCCGAACAAGAAGCTGTTGGTGGCGATGAGCGACCCGCTCAACCACAACGCCATTCAAGAAATTGAGTTCACGACCGGGCTGCCGCCGTCGGT
>JBGAIY010000157.1:0-15649 GCA_044225205.1 Myxococcaceae bacterium
CGTGGGAGCGGGTGCTCCAGCTCTCGCCCAACTACTTGCCCGCCCTGCGCGCGTTGGGTCGGTTGTACGGCCAAGACGGCCGCTGGGAGGCCCTCGCCAACATGTACCGGGCGGAGGCCGAAATCGCTCCGTCGACCGAGCAAGCCGCCGCGCTCATTCAGAAAATGGGAGAGCTCGCCGAGCACAAACGAAAGAACGAAAACGACGCGGTGGCGTTGTACCAAGAGGTGCTCACCCTGGCCCCCAACCACGCGCCGGCCCTGCGGGCGCTCGCTCGGCTCTACCGGGCCCAAGGCAGTTGGGAAAACGTCATTGAAATTCTGCACGCCGAAGCGGCGAACCGCACCGACCCGACCGAGCGGGCCAACGCCATGTTTCAAGCCGCCGCCATTTGGGAAGACCAGCTCAAGAACCCCGACCGCGCCGCCGAGGGGTACCAAGAAGTGTTGCGGCTGGCCCCCAACCATTCGACCGCGCTGCAACAGCTCGAGCGGCTGCTCACGCTCAAAGACGACATCAAAGAACTCATTGTCTTGCTCGACCGCCAAACCCAGACCGGGTCGGCCGCAGACCGCGTCAACGCGTGGCTCAAGCTCGCGCGGCTGTACCTCGACCGGCTCAACGAGCCCACCCGCGCGGCGAGCTGCTGCGACAGCGCATTGACCATTGAGTCGCACAGCCTGCCGGCGCTGCGGCTGCTCGAACGCATTCGGGCCAACGACAAGCCCCGCCGGGTCGAATTGCGCGCACGAATCGCCGAAACGATTGGCGACGCCAAGCTGGCCGCCGCCATGCGCTTCGCGATGCAAGACACGCTCGACCCGCAGGGCAAGCCCAGCAATGAAATTCTCGAGCAGCTCAAGACCGCCTTCTTGGCCGACCCGACCGACGAGGCGCTGGGCCTGGTGCTCGAGCGGGCGTTGCAAAAGGTGGGCGACGCGGCCGGGTTGGTGGCGCTCTACCAAAAGCGGCGTGCGACCACGACCGACTCGTCAGACATGTTGCAGCTGTCGTTGCGCATTGCCGACCTGTACGAAACACGGCTCCGCGACAATGCCCAGGCCATCGCCGCGTACGAGAGTGCGCTGCAGGGCGCGCCCGACCTGTACCCGGCGTTGCAAGGCTTGGCTCGCTGTGCCTTGCGCACCGCCGACATCACCCGAGCGAGGGCGGTGTTCGAGCGGGTGGCCGGCAGCGCGCGCGACCAAGCCACGGTGACCCAGGCCCTGCTCGAGGCCGCACGCATCGCCCGCGACCACCAGAACGACCTCGACGGCGCGGCGGCGTTGTTGAACCGGGTGCTCGAACGCGAGCCGTTGCACCCCGAGGCGGGCCCGGCGTTCGAAGACTTGGTGGCCAAGCGGGGCGGCGCGGGAGACCTGGCGAAGCTGCACGAGAAGCGCGGCGAAGCGAAAGTCGCCCAAAAAGAAATGCTGCAAGCCGCCCAAGAATACTTTCAGGCGGCGCGGGTGTACCTCGACGGCATCAAAGACCGGGAGGCGGCGATGGCGGCGCTCGACAAGGCGCTCATGGCCATGCCCACCCTGCCCGACGCGCTCGAACTCAAGGGCGCCTTGGCGCTCGAGGAGCGCAACTACGCCGAAGCGGCGGCGGCCTTCGCCGTGCGCGCCCAACAAGGCGGCGAGCCGCGGCAACTGGCGCAAATTCACCTCAAGTTGGGGGCGCTCTACCACGATCACCTGAGCGACCAGACCCGCGCGGCGGCGCACCTGCAGACCGCCCTCGCCGGCGACCCCACGAGCCTCGAGGCGCTCGAGCGGCTCGCGTCAATTCACACCCATTCACGCAATTGGACCGGGGCCGCCGACTGTCTGCGACGCTTGCTCGAACTCGAGCAGTCGCCTCCGGCGCGCGCGCGCCACTCGGTGGCCCTGGCACGCATCGCCGACGAAGGGTTCGGTGACGTGGCCCAGGCCATTGCGCTGTACCGCAAGGCGCTCGACTTGGTGCCCGGAGACGCGTCGACGCTCGACCGGCTGGTGACGTTGTACGAGCGCACCGGCGCCATGCAAGAGCTCGTGACGATGCTCGAGCAACAAGCGCAGCAGGCGCCCGACGTGAAGAAGGCCCTCGCGCTCAAAATGCGCATCGCCTCGGTCGCCGCCAAGAACCTCGACGACCCGCAGCGCGCCATCGCCGTGTACCGCCAGGTGATCGACCTCGACCCCACCCACGTCGGGGCGCACGTGGCGTTGGCCGACCTGTATGGCCGCGACTCGTCTTCGTTGGCCATGGCGATCGAGACGCACCGCAGCTTGTTGCGGCTCGAACCCACGCGCGTCGAGAGCCTCCACGCGCTCTTCAAGATGTGGGAACTGCTGCGTCAGTTCGACAAGGCCTTTTGCGCCGCGAGTTTGCTGGTGTTTTTGAAAGCGGCCAATGAGGTCGAGCTGGCGTTCTACAGCGACGCGCGCAACCGCCTGGTGGGCGATTTTCGCGGCACGTTGGCGATGCCCGACACAGTCGCCCTACACCACCCCAACGCCCGGCACGCGGTGGTCGACGTGTTGCGCGCGGTGGGAGACCAGTTCGTCAAACTGTACCCGCCCCAGTTCGACCACCTGGGCATCGACCGCAAGGCCGACCGGCTCAAGAACGACCACGCGGTGTACAAGGCCATTCAGTCGGTGACGCAGCTGTTCTCTCCGAACGAAGAATTCGAGGTCTACCAGGGCAAGCGGGGCCTCGTGTCGCTCGAAACCACCGAGCCGTTGGCGGTCGTGGTCGGCCCCGACGTCGTTCGTCGCTTCAACATTCGCGAGCAGCGGTTCTTGTTTGGCCGAGCGGCGCTGGCGCTCCACGACAAGCTGGCGGTCGTGCGCAAATTGTCGAATGGCGAATTGGCCGACGTGTTGGGCAACGCGGTACGCATTCACCAGCCGACGTACGACGCCTTGGGCCGAGCGAACGACGAGCAGTCAAAGCAGCTCCGCAAGGCGTTTTCGCGCCGGTCGCTCAAGTTGCTCGAAGAGCCGGCCGACGCGTTGATGACGTTGCCGGGCGTACAGATCGAGCTGTTGGTGCAAGGGTTGATGTTCACCCAAGACCGCGCGGGGCTGCTCGCCTGTGTCGACGTGGCGGCGGGCCTCAACATCATGCTGCGCGAAGAGGGCCCGCCCAACGCCCCGAAGCCCGATTCGGCCGAGCTGGTGAAAGAGGCCGTCACCACCCGGCCCGACTTGCGCGAAGCCATGAATTTCGTCATCGCCGACGACTTTTTCAGGCTGCGTCAGCGGCTGGGCGTGTCGCTGGGGTAGCGCGACCTCAGCGGTCGGCGATTCGCAGAATCGACCCCGCGGGCAATTCGCTGGCGAGTCGTTCGACCACGTGCGCGACTTGGGCTGGGTCGGCGTGCTCGACCGTGAGCTTCACCCGGTAGTCGTCGGCGAGGTCGAACGTCGGGTACGAACCGATCGCCACGTCGGGGCGCCCCAACGCAATGGCGTCGAGCACTTGGGCAATTTGGGCTTCGCTCGCGTCGAGGTAGAGCGTGCGCAACGTCAACGGGGCGCTGGGCAATTGGCCCAACACCACCTCGAGCTGCACCCGAAACAACTGCGGCACCCCCGGCAGCATGAACGTGCGAGCGCATTCTAAGACGGGGAACTTGATCGACGGGTGGTGCAGCAAGGTGCTGCCCGCCGGCGCGTCTGACAACCTCATGGCGGCGGCGGGTGGCTCGCCCTCGTTGTTCTCGACGTACGCCTGTCGAATGAGCGCCGTCATTTCGGGCAACTGTACGACGGGGCGCCCGAGCGAGAGCGCCACCGCCCGAACCGTGACATCGTCGTGGGTCGGCCCAATGCCGCCGCTCGTGATGACGTAGTCGGCACGGCGGCGGGCGAGCATCAACCCTTCGACAATGGCGTCGATGTCGTCAGGCACCAGGTGCACCGACTGCACGGCGATGCCGCGTTCTCGGCACCGGGAAATCAACAGCGCGCCGTTCGCCTCGGTGACCTTCGCCGACAACACCTCGTTGCCAATGATGAGCGCCGCGAGGCTCATGGCCGCCTCGTTCGCGTTCGCTTCGAAGTGGTGGCCGCGGCAATGGCGTCGCGGGCCAACTGGGTCACGGTGGCGACCGGCAACCCCCCGTCGATGACGACGATGCGCTCGCCCGCCTGCTCACGCAGCGCAATGGCCTGGCGGTACTGCCGGGCGGTGCGGCGCTGCGCCTCGTCGGTCTCGTACAATTCTTCGGCGAGGCCGCGGGCGTGGCGGCGCCGGGCGGCCACCTTCAGGTCGATGTCGAGAAAGACCGTGACGTCGGGGGGGCGCGCGTGCGCGTTCAGCTGGGCGACCCAGGGCATGCCCACCTGCGCGCCCTGGTAGGCCAGCGACGACAAGGCGTAGCGGTCACAGAGCACGACCACCCCGCGGGCCAACGCGGGCTCGATTTCGGCGGCGAGGTGGTCGACGCGGTCGGCCGCGAACAGAAGTGCCAACGTCTGCGGCGTGAGCGGGCCCGCCCCATTCGGGAGCCCCAAGCGGCCCCCCAGCGCTTGACGAATGAGCGTGCCAATGGGCCCGGTCGACGGTTCGTTCGTGACGAGCACTTCACGGCCCTCGGCGCGAAAGACCTGAGCGAGCGCGGCGCATTGGGTGGTGGTGCCGGCGCCGTCGAGGCCCTCGAGCACGATGAAGTGGCCGCGGCCTCGGCCGCTGCCCGAGGTCATGGGAGCATGGCCCGTGGGTCGTCGAGCCCGAGTTCTTTGCGCAGGTGCTGCAGCTTCGCGTACGCGGCGAGTTCGAGGCGCAGCGCCCGGCGCCCCAGCACCGCGCGAACCAGCGCGTAGACCAACCCGGCGAGCGCCAGCGCGCCCACCGGCACCGCCGCGTCGACGAAGAGCGGCTCGGCGTCGTACCAGAGCTTACCGGCCGTACCCGCGGCGATCAGCCCGACCAACGTGAACACCGCGGCGTGCGCGAAGTGCACGGTGCTGCTGCGTGACGACACGGCGATCAAGGTCGCGTCGTGTTCGGCTCGCAGGGCTGACAACAGCGGTGAATTGGCGTCGGTCACGGCACCAGCTCTAAGCACGGTGGGCTCGGGCAGGTCCAGCGCGAATGCCGGCCCGGTCAGGTCACCCTTCGGCGGGGGCGAGGGCGCCACATTCGGTGCACCGTTCACCCGCGCGAGCGGCGTTGGCGCCACAGGCCCGGCAGCGGGTGCGGTCGGCACGGGGGCCTCCGACCGCCGCGCCTCCCGTGACGAGGGCACGGGGCAGCCGGTACCCGCACCGGTCGCACACCGAGCCGACGGCTTGCACGTTTTGGCAATACCGGCAGGTCACCGGGCCCACCGGCGCCGCGGTGCGCACGCCGTCGTCGGGCGCGCGGTCGTCAGACAGGTCGGCCATTCGCTCGCTGGCGACGTCACCCACTTCGGCATTTTCGGTGCGCTCGAGGTCGTCGATTTCAATGACGGGTGCGCTCGTGGCCGCCGAGAACCGCGTGACTTCGAGCTCGGCGACGCGTTCGACCGGCACTTCACCAAGCCGTTCGCCCACGGTCTGTTCGAGGCCTTCGACGACCTGGCTGGCGGCGGGCGGCGCGCCCAAATCGCCCAAACCGCCCAAGTCTTTGCCGCAGACTTCGCATTCGACGCCAAAGTCTTGTTGGTGTTCGCAGACGGGGCAGATCATGGGCGGGCGCCTGAGCTTACCCGACTCGCGCCAAGCGCAATCGCCCTTCCCACCGTTCTTCGAGGGCCTTCACCAGGCTCGCATGCTCGGGCTTGCTGAGCGTGGGGTCGGCGTCGACGATGCTTCGGGCCTCGACTTGGGCCTCGGCAAGCAGCGCCTGGTCGCGAACCAAATTCGCGACGGCCAGCTCGGGCAGGCCGCTCTGGCGAGTGCCCAGAAACTCGCCCGGCCCGCGAAGCTCGAGGTCTCGCTCGGCAATGACGAAGCCGTCGGTGCTCTGTTCCATCACTTGCAGGCGGGTGCGACCTTCTTCGCTCAATGCGTACCCGGCGAGCAGCACACAGTACGACTTCGCCGCACCTCGCCCTACCCGGCCTCGCAATTGGTGCAACTGCGACAGACCGAACCGCTCGGCGTGTTCGATGACCATGACCGAGGCATTGGGCACGTCGACGCCGACCTCGACCACGGTGGTGCACACCAGCACGTCGATTTCGTGGGCACGAAAGGCGCGCATCACCGCGTCTTTCTCGTCGGCTTTCATGCGGCCGTGGAGCAACCCGATGCGCGCTTGGGGGAAGACGGTGGCCAGCTGCGCCGCGCCCTGGGTGGCGTCGGCCAAGTCGATTTTTTCTGACTCTTCGACCAGCGGGTAGACGACGTAGGCCTGGTGGCCGGCGTTCAGCTCGCGTTGCACGACCTCGTACGCGCGGGCCCGGGCTTTTTCGTTGAAAGCCCGCGTTTCGATGGGTGTTCGCCCCGGAGGCAGCTCGTCGATGACCGAGACGTCGAGGTCTCCGTACATGGTCATGGCCAGAGTGCGGGGTATGGGCGTGGCGGTCATCACCAACACGTCGGGGCGCACGCCTTTCGCCATGAGCGCGTGGCGTTGAATGACGCCAAAGCGGTGCTGCTCGTCGATGACCACCAACCCCAGCTTCGAAAAGGCGACGTCGGCTTCGATGAGCGCGTGCGTACCGACCGCGACGCCCACCCGGCCACTCGCCACCGCTTCGCGTTGGTCTCGCTTGGCTTTGGCATTGCCCGAGCCGGTGACGAGCGCAACCTCGACGCCCAAGGCGGCGAACGCCTTCGCGAAGGTGCGGTGGTGTTGTTCGGCCAGAATTTCGGTGGGCGCCATGACGGCGACTTGGTACCCATTTTGAACGGCGATGGCGGCGGCAATGACGGCGACCGCGGTCTTGCCCGAACCGACGTCTCCTTGAACGAGGCGGTTCATGGGCTCGGGCCGGGCCATGTCGCGCCCCAGCTGTTCGACGACGCGCCGCTGGGCGCCGGTGAGCGAAAAAGGCAACAGCGCGCAGGCTCGGGCCACGACCTCGGGCGACACCCCGAAGCTGATGCCGGGTTGTACCTTCACGCCTTGGCGGCGCAGGGCCAACGCGAGCTGCAAGAAGAACAACTCGTCGAAAGCCAGTCGTTGGTGGGCCGTTGAAACGTGGGCGTCGAGCGCTTCGATCGACGACCCCTTCGGAGGGAAATGGATGGTCGACAACGCCTCGCCGAGCCCCATGAGCTTCAAGCGCTGTCGCAGGGGTTCGGGCAACGGCTCGTCGATGGCCGAGGCGTACTTTTCGGCCACGCGGTAGGCCAGTTCGCGCAACTGGCGTTGCTCGTGGCGCTCGAACCCGGGGTACACCGGCACGATGCGGTTGAAGTGAATCGACGAGGTCTCGAGGTCTTCGGCGGGTTCGACTTCGGGGTGCGGCATTTCCCACCCGTAGTTCGACTGGCGCACTTCGCCCGAAACCACGAGCCGCTTGCCCACGGGAAACTTCGCCTTGAGCCACGGCCCGGTCTGAAAGTACGTCGCGGCGAGCGACCCCGACGAATCGGCCAGAACGGCCCGAAAGGTGCGCCGGGCCCCGTACCCTTCTTCGACGTGCCGCACTTCGACCACGACCGTGCCGCGCACCCCGGCGCGGAGTTGGGCAATTTTCTTCAGCTCGCGGCGGTCTTCGTAGACGCGGGGCAGCAAGAAGAGCACGTCGCCCACCTTGGTGACCTGCTTCTTGTTGAGCAGCCCGACGAGCCGGGGGTTGAGCCGCCAGCCGACGTCTTTGAGCGGCCGTGACAACGGCCCGGTGCTGGGGGCAATCGACAACAGGCGAACGTCGTCGTCGCTGGCCTCGGCGGTCTTTTTCTTCGGCACCTTGGCGCGGCGGCCTTTGGGTGCGGCCGGGGCTTTGGGCGAGGCGGCGGGCGTCGCGACGTTGGGTGTCTTGGCGACGTTGGGCGCCTTGGCGGCGAGGGGAGGCAGCGCAGCGGGTTTCGGGTCTGTGGCGGGCGAGGTGACCGTGGCGGGGCGCTCGATCGCCAGGCCTTCGCTGCGCAGCACCTCGATCACCCGGCCAATCGACGCTCGGCGCTGGGCCTCATTGGCGGCGTCGATTTTCGGCACCTCGGCGAGCAGCGAGGTCATGCGCTCGGGCGGCAGGAGCCCCTGGGCGCGCGCGAGGGCCGCCCGCAAGGGGGTGCCCAAGTCGCGAACGGCCTTGAGGTTGGCGAAGTCGCGGGCACACGCATACCGCAAGGGGCCCAGCAACGACTCCAGTGGGTGGGGGCTACTCGACATCCTCGAACATCACGCTGAGAATTTCGTATTCGCGGGTGCCACCGGGGCTCTGAATGGTGGCGGTGTCGCCAATGTTCTTGCCGATGAGGCCACGCGCCACGGGGGAGGTGACGCTGATCCACCGTTTTTTGATGTCGGCCTCGAATTCACCGACGATGCGGTAGACGACTTTTCGCTCGTTTTCAGAGTCCATCAGTTCGACGGTGGCTCCGAAGAGCACCTTTTCGGTGCCCTTGAACTTGCTGACGTCAATCACCTCGGCCCGCGAGATCCACCCGTTGAGGTCGCTGATTCGGCCTTCAATGTGGCCCTGTTTTTCTTTCGCCGCATGATACTCGGCATTTTCGCGCAAGTCTCCGTGGGCTCGGGCGACCTCGATTTCGGCTGCAATCTTCGAACGTTCGACGCCGCTCAGGTGCTTGAGCTCGTCTTGCAGCTTCTTCAGGCCCGAGGCCGTAATGGGCATTCTGTCACTCATGGGCGCGCCTTTTACCTCGTTCTCGCGAAGCCGCGAACAGTAGCGGAGCCCCACCCGCCGGGTCTAGCGTTGGTGCGTGCTCTCGGTTCACGAACTTCACAAAATTGCCTCGTCGATGAAGGCCGACGCGTTTGAAAAACAGTTGGGGCCGTTCGTGTTGGTACAGCGGCCGCCCGATGCATCGACCCAACAGCGGGCCCTGAAGCTGGGCGCCAGCCGCACCGTCTCGGTGAAGCGCGACTCGACGAAAGACAGCCTCTCGCTGCTCTTCGAGCTCGACGACCTGTTGGTGGCGACGCTGCCCCCCATGCTGACCGAGGCCATTACGGTTGGGCGCATGCCCGACTGCGAGCTGGTCATCGACGACCCGTCGGTCTCGAAGCACCACGCCACCCTCACGTGGAACCCGTCTGACGAGACGACCGCGCTCGACGACCTGCGCTCGTCGAACGGCACGTTGCTCAACGGGCTCGACGTGAATTCGACGGTCGTGCTGCGCGATGGAGATGAGGTGACTTTCGGTGACGCGCGCTATTGTTATTTGAAAACCAAGACGCTCCACCAACGACTCACCACCGGCCGCTTCGGCAAGTAGGCACCATGTTGTCAGTCAAAGAACTCCGCACCCTCGCGGCGCGGCTCAAAGCCGACCAGTTTCGCAAGCAACTGGGGCCCTTTGCCCTCATTCAGCGCCCCGAAAACGAAACCGCCGGCAAATTCGACACCAACAAAATGGGCCTGCCCGCCGGTGCTCAGCGCACGACGGTCGTCAAAGCACACCAGGTGTCGTCTTCGGCGTTGAGCCTCTTGTTCGACTTCGACAACCTGGCGGTGGCGACCGTGCCCCCGCTGCAGGGCGTCGACGAACTGTCGGTGGGTCGCAGCCCCGACAACGACCTCGTGCTCGACCACCCGTCGGTGTCGAAGCGGCACGCCATTTTACGCTGGGACGGCGTCAACAGCCGCTGCACCATTCAAGACACGGGTTCGACGAACGGCACGTTTCTCAACGCGAGCGTGCGCGTGCAGCGCGAAACAACGCTGAAGAACGGCGACATTTTGTCGTTTGGTGAAGTGCAGTACTGGTTCTTGTTGACCGCGACGTTGCACGAGAAGCTCACCGCGGCTCCGTCGCGCAGCTTCGTGTAACTGCTACATTCGCGCGCATGCTCACCATTGCCGTTTGGCTGGCGCTCGCCGCCCCCGAGACCCGCTCGTTCGACGCCCTGACCGCCGAAGCCAAGGCCAACCACACGCCGCTCGTGGTCGACGTCTTCACGACGTGGTGCAAGCCGTGCGCGATGCTCGAGAAGACGGTGTTCGCGAACCCCAAGGTGGTCGAGGCGCTCTCGAAGGCACGGTTCGTTCGGTACGACGCCGAGCGCGGGGCCGGAGTCGAGGTGGCCGAGCGGTTCGCGATCAACTCCTACCCGACGATCTTGGTGCTGACGGCCGACGGCACCGTCGTCGGCCAACTGACCCCTTCACCGTCTCCTGAAGCCTTCATCGCCAGCGTGGCGCCGCTGCTGGTGCTGGCGTCGGTCGAAGGGCCGTTCACCGACGAAGCGCTGGCCAAAAAAGACGTCGACCCGCGGGCGCTGTACGTCGCCGGCCTCAAGGCGATGCGGGCCTCGCCGCCGAACCCAGCCAAAGCGGCAGCGTGGTTCGACCAAGCCTCGGCGAAAGACTCCGACAACCGCGCCGGCGTCAAGTCGCGCGCGATCACCGAAGCGGCCCGCGTCAGGTACGCGCAGGGCCTCCGCGCGTTGCAAGTGAAGGCGCTGCTCGAGCTGGTTCAAGGTGACCCCGCCAGCCCGGCGACGGTCGACGCGCTCGGCATGCTCTCTCAATTCGCCGGCTCGTACGACCCGGCCGCGGCCAAGGCCGCCGCAGAGCGGCTCCGAGGGGCGCTGGCCGCCAGCAAGAACGCCAACCAGCTCAACTTGTTGGTGTATTCGCAACTCGCCTTGCTCGATACCGACGGAGCGCTCGCCACGGCGAAGGTGCTGGAGGCGCTCAACCCCGACCCCAACACGCTCGACACGGTCGCCGAGGCCTACTTTCAAGCGAACCAAAAAGAGCGCGCCATTGCCATTGAAGAGGCCGCGCTGAAGGCCATGTCGAACGCGGGCCTCCGAGCCAACTTGCAGCGCTTCAAGACCGAAGAACCGGCGCCCCCGCCGTTTGGAGGTTCGAACCCGCTCGCCGACTTCGCACCGGCCAGCCGAGGCCCGGGCATGACGTTCTTCGCGGCCCAGCAGGCCGCCGGGGCTCAGCTGACCGACGCGTGCCGCACGTTGTCAGGCAAAGCCCGTTCGGCCTGGGTTCGCCTCACGTTCACCGGTGAGAAAGTCACCAAAGCGGTGGCCTTCGACGTCGAGACGCCGGCGCCCATACGCCAGTGCTTGCAAAGCAAGGCACTGGGGCTGGTCTCGCATGAGTTGAGCGAGCATTCGCCGGTCGAACTCGAAGTGCGCTTCGACGCGCAGCTCTAGCAACCTCGCCTGGCCTTCACCGTCGAGCGCGCCCGGCGACCGGGTGCCGCTCGCGAATCGCCTCGAGCAGCGAGCGCAACGACTGCGCCCGACGAACAATTTTGCCGTCGCCGTCGACTTCGAGCACCGCTCCGGTCTCGTCGACGTAGAAGCCGTTGGGCGAAAACGCGCCGATGAGCACGTGCAGGCGGGCGCCGTCGAACCGCTTGCGAAACCCCGGCATTTCGAGTGCCGAATCGAGCCCGACCCACAGTTCGCGCTCGTCGAGTTGGAGGCTGAGCCCGCCGAATTCGTGGTCGAGTTCGACCAACACCGGCCACTTCACGCCGCCGACTTCGGCGAGTGACGCCGCGACGCCGGGCACGCGGGTGACCCACGCGCCGCCCCACCCGGTGACCCATTCTCGGAGTGCGTCTGATCGCACGGGCACCTGGAGGTGACTACGCCATGTCTAAGAAGAGCAGCTCGGGGTTCTCGATGTACTTGATGAATTCGTACGCGAACTCCGCGCCGAGCGACCCGTCGATGACGCGGTGGTCGAAGCAGAACGAGAACAGGCACATTTGCCGCACGACGATCGAATCGTCGTCTTGCACGATCGGGCGCTTGCGCATCTTGTGCACCCCCATGATCGCCGTTTCGGGGTGGTTGATGATCGGCGTGGCGAAGAGCCCACCGGTCTGCCCGAGCGACGTAACGGTGAACGTGCCGCCCGACAGCTCGTCCATCTTCAGTTTTTGTTCGCGGGCGGCGTTGCCGAGCCGCAATATTTCTTGGGCGAGGCCGCGCATGCTCCAGCGGTCGACGTGCTTCACCACCGGCACCGTGAGCCCCTGCGGCGTCGCCGCGGCGATGCCGAAGTTGTAGTCACCTCGAACGATGAGCTCTTGGCGGGCCTCGTCCATGTTGGAGTTGACGGTGGGGTACTTCTTGAACGCCTGCACCAGCGCCTTGCAGAAAAACGGCAAGAAGCTGATTTTCACGGCGTCGGCTTTGTCTTTCGAGAGCCGTTCGTTGAGCCGGGTGCGCAAATTCACCAATTCGGTGACATCAACTTCTTCGACGAACGCGTAGTGCGGCGCGGTGAACTTCGAGCGCACCATTTTTTCGGCGATCTTCTTGCGCAACCCCTTGAGCGCGATGCGCTCGTCACCGGCTCCTGAGGCGAGCGGCGCGGAAACGGCGGGGGCGCGCACCGGAGGCGCGCTGGTGACCGCGGCGCTCTCCGAGCCAGTCGACAGGTAGGCCTCGACGTCTCGTTTGAGCACGCGGCCTTGGGGCCCCGTGCCGCTGACCGTCGACAGGTCGATGCCGTGCGCGCGGGCCATGCGCCGGGTCACGGGCGTGGCCAACACGTTTTCGTTGTGCACCAAAGCCGTGGCGGGCACCGAGGCAGGCACGGGCGCGGCCGGCACCACCGACAAATTGGCTTTCGCGGCGCGCGGAGCCGACGCGCGCGCAGGGGCAACGGCGGCGGCGGTGGTGGGGGCGCCGTCAACCTCGAGCTCGGCGAGCAGGTGGTGCACCTTGGCAATTTCGCCTTCTTTGCCGAAGGTGCGCACGACCTTGCCATGCTTGGGGCTGGGCACCGTGACGGTGGCCTTGTCGGTCATGACCTCGAGCAAGACTTGGTCTTCGGTGACGTTGTCGCCTGGCTTCACGTGCCATTTGACGATTTCACCTTCGAGCACGCCTTCACCCAGGTCGGGCAGCTTGAATTCGAACAAGGCCATACGTCGTTGTGCTCCCGGCGCTTAATGAATGGTGACGACGGTCGTACCCGACACCGCAGGCACCACCGCGACGGCGGGCGTCGCCGTGTTCATGAGCGTCGCCGTGACGTTCAAACCAGCGCCCTTGCAGCCGGCCGCCAGGGTGAATTCGACGGTGCCGTTGCCGGCCATGGTCTCGGCGCTCGACAGCTGGGGCGGGCATTCGGCGACGTCGCCACCGGTCGACGAGGTGAACGACAACGACACCTGGCCGTCGGCGTCGGGCGTCGTGCCGAGCTTGAAGTTCTTCACTTCGACCACGAGCTTGCTGGCCGCGGCCACCGTGTCACCGGAGTTCGCGGGGGTCGTGAACTTCACCGACGGCTTGCTGTAGTCGATGAACGAGAAGGCCGTGAGCAAGTCGGTGATGCGGTCGGCGTTCGTGCTGTTGAATTCGACCAAGCCGTTGAAGGTCACTTCGGGCGAAGCCGAATCGCCCGGGTCGACTTTCATGCGCAAGAACTGCAACTGCATGCCCGACCGTGGGCCCGAAGACAGGCCGTAGGCGAAGGTGCGGTCGACCAAAGCGCCCGGAGGCCGCGGCAAGGTGAAGCCGGCCGACGCCTTGGCCGGGTCGACCCACACTTCCCACCGGTGCTCTTGCGCGTCGTAGAGGTTCACGCGAATCACCTGAATCTTCGACAGGTCGGGCGTGGTCTTGAAGGTGAAGCTGCGGCCCGGCAACGCACCTTGGGGCGCGTCGACGAAGTTGTATTTCGCCCCCTCGGGGAACACGGGAAACGCGAGGTTCGAATAGTTGACCGGCGTCGAGCCGCTGGGGTCGAACACGAGCTTGTTGCCCGGCACCCGGGGGAACAGGGCCGACGCGCCCAAGCCCGCCGAGCTGTCGGTGATGCTCGCCGCCGACAACGCGGCGATCACCATGCCGTACGGAGCGCCTTCGAGACCGTGGTGGGTAGGCGCCATGCGAACCTGCACGAGGCCCGGCGACAATTCGCTCTGGGTGTCAGACTGGCCGTCTTTCGGGTTGGTGTTGACGGCGACGCCAATGCCGAGCGGCACCACGCCGCGGCCTTGTTGATTCACCCCACCGAGCACGAGCACCCCGTCGGTGTACTGCCCGTTGAACTTCGGCAGCTCGGGCAACTTCACCGTGTACGAGAAGCTGAGCGGCACCGAGTTGCCGCTGCCCGACGGCTGAAATTCGAGGTCGGCTTTCGTGAACTTCGACGTGTCGCTGAAGTCATAACCGCCGTCGGCCTTGAGCGGCGTGGGCGACAAGGTGAACTGAACGTCGCGAGAAACGGCCGAATTGAAGTGTTTGAAAATGGGTATGATGCGCGAGAGCACGTTGCCGATGGTCGACGACGTGACGCCTCCCAACACCGAGTCAATGGGCAGCTCGTTCAGCGGTACGTCGCCCGCCAACGCCCACGCGGCGCGAGTGCCGCACGTGCCTTGCAAGATGCTCGCTTCGTCGGGCGTACCGTCGCTGCCGACGCAGGTGCCCGCCAACCCCTGGGCCCAGATTTGGTCTTTGATTTTGTTGTCGGCGAAGCCCAGGTAGATGCCGGCCGGCAGCGGCACGGGCTTGCCCTTGTTGTCGAAGCTGCCAATTTTCACCGGAGTCGGCACCGATTCGCCGAGCAGCTGCGCAATCGACAGGTCGGTGAGCGCGCCGCCGAGCGACGTGCTGGCAATGGCCGCGTGCACGTTCGCGCTCGACGCGGTGGGAGCGTTGGTCATGGTGCCCTTGTAGCCACCGTATTTGTCGGTCTGGTTGTGCCGCAGGTAGACCGACAAGAACGCTTTGTCGGCCGTCGCGTCGTAGTTGGCGATGGTGGCGTAGTTGAAGTCGGGGTGAAACACCGAGACCGAGTAGCCGCCGCTGGCCGGGGCGCCGGTCAGCGCGGCGTAGCCGTGCGAGTCGGTCTTCACCGAGTCAGCGGCGCCTTGTTTGATGATGCTGCCATCGGGCTTCGACAACACCGCATCGGCTCCTGCGACGGGCCGACCCGACAGCTCGTCGAGGGCGATGACGGCGACTCCGGCGGCCGGGGCGGCGAGCACCAACGCTTTGGCTTTGCAGGTCGCCGAGCCCACCGTGACGGTCACGGCGTCGGCCGCTTCGGTCGTGGCGGTGGCGGCGGTGAACGTCGCAGACAAGCCGGTGCCGCTGCCGGTCAACGGGCCCCCCCCGGGAGCGGCCCACGTACCACCCGAATTGACAATGACGGCCTCGCCGCTCGCTTTCCACGTCAGCACGCTGAATTCGCGGGTGGCGCCGACCTTCATGACCGCCAGGTCGGGCACGATTTGACACTTGGCCACGTCGCTGGCGGTCGGAGCCACGACGCACTGGCCATTGCGGCACACTTGGGTGCCGCAGTCGCTGTCGGCCGAGCAGAGCGCGCTGATGCAGCGGCCTTCGTCACACTGGCAGCCCAACGCGCCGCCGCATTCGGGCAGCTTGTACTCGCCGCGCACCGAGTCACCGCAGTCGGCTTTCACGTGGCAGGCGGGCACGCATTTCGACTGGGTGGTGTCGCAGTCGAACAATTTCGAATCAGGGCAGTCGTCGACGGTGAAGCAGCCCGACGTCATGCCCGCGTCGGTCTTGGGGGGCGTGGGTGTCGGGCAAGCCATCATCGTCACCGAACAGACCGCCAACGCCGCCA
>JBGAIY010000158.1:0-15970 GCA_044225205.1 Myxococcaceae bacterium
CTTGCTGCTGGCGCGTTGGCAACACGACCGCGTCATGGCGTTGATGCGCCGACTGCTCACCCCCCTTTCTGCGAAGCTCGCCGAGCGTGCAGTCGCCATCGTCGACGGGTTCGTCGGCGCGCTCGCCCAGCTCCCCGACGCGAAGAACATGTTCATGTTCTTCATGTTCACCGCGATCTACTGGGGTCTCAACGGAGTGGGCATGAGCCTCTTCGCGGCCGGCTTCGACTGCTCCCATGCCGTCAGCGGCAGCTCGTGCGCGCCCATGTCACTCTCCCTTTTTCAGGGGTTCGTGGTGTTGGGCATGCTCATTGTCGGCATGATGATACCTGCCGCCCCAGGCAGTGCCGGCACCTTTCAAGGCTCCATGAAAATCGCCCTGGGGGCGTTCTTGCCGGCGAGCGTCGTCAACTCCAGCGGCATGGCGTACGCCAATGCACTGTGGGTCGTGCAACTGGTTCAGCAAATCATCACCGGGCTCATTTTCTTGGTGCTCTCGAACACCAGCTTCAGTGACGTCGCCGGCAAGCTGAGCGCCGACGCCGCCAAGCCCAATTCAGGAGAAACCCCCGCATGACCGTCGACTGGGTTTCACTCGCGATTCTGGCCGTCGCGTACGTCGTCACCCGCTTCTCGAAACTGTCGATTCGCCAGCAAAACCTGGTCAACGCGGTTTCCATGTTCGGCATTGTCGGCTGGCGCGCGACCCAGAGCCTCCAGGGCCCCAATGGGCTCATCACCCTGGGCGCCGCGGTTCTCGGCGTGGTCTACCTCGTACGCGCCTGGCGCGTTCAAGGTTAAAAACCGCGTAAAATCAATGAATTGGGTCGTTGCTCGGCAATGCCCGTGGCTCGGCTGTTGAGCTACGGTGCGGGCCGATGACGTCGTCGAATTTCGAAACCGTTCGCCTCGCGGGGAGAGGCCAGAAAAACAGCGCCGCTCCACCGTCGCGCTTTCGAGTGGTCGTGGTTTCAGAGGTTGGCTCTTCGAGCCACGCGCTCCCCGCGACCGGAGACGTCGTGCTCGGGCGGGGTGACGACGTCGACGTGAAGCTCGACGACGTCGCGGCGTCGCGTCGCCACGCGGTGTTGCACGTTGGGCCGACCGTGCGGCTCGAAGACCTGGGGAGCGCCAATGGCACGCTCGTTCGAGGTCGAGCGCTCGCCCCGAAAGAGCAATTCGAGTTGAACGACGGAGACTCGGTCGAAATCGGCACCAGCCTCATTGTCTTGCAGCGCGACGAACTGTCGGCCAACGCCCGCCCGTGGAACTTGGTGACCCACGTGCGCTTTCTTGAAGAAATGCGCGCCACGGCTCCACCGTACGGGGTGCTCCGCTTTCAGTTGTTGGCCCCACCGGGGTTGGCCCAACAGGTGCTGTCGACCGAACTCGGCCCCGACGACACGGTGGCGTCATTCGGCCCGGGCCAATTTGAAATCTTGGCCCCGGCGTTGCGGCTCGACGCCATGCACTCGCTTGCTGACAAGGTCTCGGCCCGGTTGGTGGCCGAAGGGGCGCGGGTGCGCGTTGGGCTGGCCCACGCTCCCGAAGACGGAGTCGAGCCCGAGGCCTTGATCGCCGCGAGCGCCCGCCCCGCCAGCAAAGACCCAGCCCCCGGGTTTGTCGTGCGCGACGATGCCATGACCAACTTGTACCGACTCGTCGACCGAGTCGCGCCCAGCTTGCTCAATGTGTTGATTCTCGGCGAGACGGGGGTCGGCAAAGAAGTGCTCGCGGCTGAACTGCACCGCCGCTCGAAGCGTTCGACTGGGCCGTTCGTTCGCCTCAACTGCGCCGCGTTGACCGAAACGTTGCTCGAAAGTGAACTGTTCGGTCACGAGAAGGGCAGCTTCACCGGGGCCGTGAAGCAGAAACTCGGTCTGCTCGAAACCGCCAAGGGCGGCACGGTGCTCCTTGACGAAATTGGAGAGGTGCCGCCGTCGATTCAGGCGAAGCTCTTGCGCGTGCTCGAAGAACGGCAGGTGCTGCGGGTCGGCGGCATCAAGCCCGAGCCAATCAACGTTCGGTTCATCTTCGCGACGAACCGCGACCTCGAAGCCGAAGTCGCCCGGGGCGCGTTTCGGGCCGACTTGTTTTACCGCGTCAACGGCATCTCCTTGGTGATTCCTCCCTTGCGAGAACGGGTTTCTGAAATCGAGCCGCTCGTGAACCAGCTCGTGCTCAAGGCGGCACAACGGGAGGGCCGCGAGACCCCCGTCGTCACGGCCGATGCCATGACGGCGCTGCGCCAATGGCCGTGGCCCGGCAACATTCGCGAACTTCGAAACGTCGTTGAGCGAGCCATGCTGTTGGCGGGTGACGGGCCCATAACCCGCGAAGCCATTGCCCTCGGAGCAGGCACCGCACCGGTTGGCGGCAAGGCCAACGCCCCCGCGGTCGCGCCCTTGCGTGAAGAGCGAGAGGCGGCCGAAAAACGCGCAGTGTTAGACGCGCTCGACGCCGCCCAGGGCAACCAGACCAAGGCGGCCGAGCTGCTCGGGGTCTCGAGGCGCACCTTGGTGAGCCGACTCCAAGAATACGGTCTGACCAAACCTCGCAAGAAGCCTGAACCAGGGGCTTGAGACCGGGGTGAGCCACTGGGCCGGCACAGCGCGGTATTCTCTGGTGCGCGAGCTGGGGGCCGGCGGCATGGGTCGGGTGTATGAAGCGGTCGACCTCGCCAAGAACGGGCGGCGTGTTGCGCTCAAGACGCTGCACCGCCGCGACGCCGAGTCGCTCATGCGCCTCAAACGCGAATTTCGCTCGCTGGCCGATGTTCGCCACCCCAACTTGGTGCCGCTCTTCGAGTTGGCGGCGGAGGGTGATGACGTCTTCTTCACCATGGAGCTGATCGAAGGCCGAAGTTTGCTCGAGCATCTGCGGCCACACCCGGCGGCGAGCCTCTCCGAGTTTCCCACCGGCAGTTTGGAGGCGACCGTTCGTCGTGAAGCAACACCTCCGCTTCGCGCGCTCGACGAAGAACGCGTGAGGTCGACATTCGGGCAGCTGGCCCAAGGCGTCGCCGCGCTTCACGACTCCGGGCACCTCCACCGTGACTTGAAGCCGTCGAACGTGCTGGTGACCCAAACCGGCCGGGTCGTGATTCTCGACTTCGGCTTGGTTGCCGAAATGGCTGGTGGCGACCGCAGCCTCTCTGAGCTCGACGGCCAGGCCATTGTCGGTACTGCCGCGTACATGGCGCCCGAACAAAGTGGCGCCGCGCTGTTGACCCCCGCCGCCGACTGGTACGCGTTTGGCGTCATGTTGTTTCAAGCGCTCACGGGCCGGTTGCCGTTCGACGGCGCGCCCCTGCAGGTCATGCTCGAGAAGCAACGACGGCCTGCGCCCAGCGCCTTCGAATTGGCGCCCCAAGTGCCAGCGCCCTTTGCCGCGCTGTGCGGCGCGTTGCTCAGACGCGTGCCCGAAGAACGACCGACCGCGGCCGAAGTCTTGGAGACCTTGGGCTGCGACGCGCCCCCGAAGCGGTTGGTACCGCCGACGGTCGACGCTGATCTCGTGGGGCGTGAGCGCGAAGAGCGCGAGTTGATGGCGTTGTTCGAAAGGGTGGGGTCGAGCCGTTCGTTCACGCGCGTCGAGGTGACCGGCGAGTCGGGCATCGGCAAGTCGACGTTGGTTCGGCGGGTCATGCGACAATTCGAAGCCTCGGGTGCGGTGGTGCTCGCCGGCCGCTGTTCTGAGCGCGAATCGGTGCCGTTCAAGGCGCTCGACGGAGTGGTCGACGCCTTGGCTCGGTACTTGGCCGGTCTGCCCGGCGAACGGGCCGACGCGCTGCTGCCACATGAAGCGCGCGCCCTCGGTTCCATGTTTCCTGTGCTGCGGCGGGTGTCGGTGTTCGAGACCGCTCCGAACCGAGGCGCGGCCGACCCCGTCGAACAGCGTCGCCGAGCCGTGGCCGCGTTGCGAGAGCTGCTGGGGCGCATGGCCGACCGTGCTCCCGTCGTGCTGTTCGTCGACGACGCTCAGTGGAGTGATGAAGATTCTGCAGAAGTGTTGGCCGAGGTCTTTCGGCAGCCCGACGCCCCCGCGCTGTTGTTCGTCGTGGCTTCTCGTGAAACGGCCCACCCGTTGACGCGGTTGCCCGGGGCCACCGAGTACGTGCGTCTCGAGCCCTTGCCCATGAGCCTCTGCGTGCGTTGGGCGCAACGTCGGGCAACCCCTGGGCGCGCCGAAGCCATCGCCCGTGAATCGCAAGGCAACCCGTTCTTGCTGCTGCAACTGAGCGAATTCGCGGTGAATTCTCCGGCTTCGCTCTCCGAGATGATGGCCGCGCGGCTCGCGAAGTTGAGTCAGGCCGAACGTGCGTTGCTCGACGTGTTGGCCGTCGCCGGCGCACCCGTGCCCAGCGAGGTGGCCGTTCGCGTCGCCGGCCTCCGCCCTGATGAACTTGACGCGGTCGAGTCGCTGAAGCTCGCCCACCTGGTGCGATCGTCGAACGACGTTCGTCTCGAAATGTGGCACGACCGCCTGCGAGACGCCGCCTTGGGCTTGCTCGCCGAAGAACGCACCGAGGCACTGCACGCGAGTTGGGCCGAAGCGCTCGAGCGGTTGCCCGCCGGCGAGCCGAGCGAACTCGAACTGACCGCCTGGCACTGGTCGATGGCGAAAGACGAAGCCAAAGCGACGACCGCGACCTTGGCTGCAGCCCACCGAGCGCAGGCCCAGTTGGCATTCGACCGAGCGGCGAACTTGTTCGAGCGTGGCCTGCAACGCTTGCCGCCTGACGACGAACGCCGAGGTGGGGCGCTCATCGGCTGGGGTGATTCGCTCAGCCTCGCAGGGCGGGGGGCCGCCGCCGCACACGCCTACCAGCAAGCGGCGAGCGTTCAGGGCCTCGCGCCGTCGACCGAAATCGACCTGCGGCGTCGCGCGGCTGAACAACTGCTTCGCGCGGGGCACGTCGACGAAGGGCTGGCCGCCATTCGCGAAGTGCTTTCGCGGGTGGGCATGAGCCTCGCGCGCACTCCCGGCCGGGCGCTGTGGGCGCTCGCCTTTCGGCGGCTGCACGTGATGTTGCGGGGTCTGACGTTCGCGCCGCACCCCGTTGAGCGAATTCGCCCCGAAGACCTGACGCGCATCGATGTGTGCTGGTCGGTGTCGGTCGGGCTGGGCATGGTCGACACCATTCGTGGGGCCAGCTTTCAGACCCGCCAATTGCTGCTTGCGCTCGACGCGGGAGAGCCCTACCGGGTGGCACGTGCACTCGCTGCCGAGGCGGCCTTCGTTGCCACCGAGGGCATTCGCGCCGAGGGCCGTGCCGCTTCGCTCATCGCCCAAAGCCGCGACCTGGCTCGTGACGTCGGTGACGGGGGGCTGCGCGGCCTGGTCGACTTTTGCGCCGGGCTGACCCGCTTCTTGGTGGGAGACTGGGCCCAAGCGCAGTCGCTCTCCGCTCAGGCCGAACGCCAATTCTCCCAAATGGGCTCTCCCGTTTCGTGGGAAGCCGCCAGCGCACGTCTTTTTTCGGTCTGGTCGTTGTTTTACTTGGGCGAATTTCTTGAGCTTTCTCGCCGCATACCCGCACTCGTCGATGAGGCAGAGGCCCGCGGCGACCTGTACGCGGTGACCAGCCTGACGAGCGGTCTGTCGAACGTTTCGCTTTTGGCGGCTGGAGACAGCGCCCGCGCTCGCGCGGCCGTCGCCGAAGTTCGACGTCGCTGGTCGGCTCACCACTTTCACTTTCAACATTATTGGGCACTCCTGTCTGACGGCCTCATTGACCTCTACGAAGGCCGAGCGGCCGACGGCTGGGGCCGCACCCTCGCGGCGTGGCCTCAACTCAAAAAGTCACAGCTGTTGCGAATTCAGAACGTGCGCATCGAAGCGACGTGGCTCAAAGCGCGCCTCGCGCTGGCGACCGGTCGGCGTGACGACGCGCTCGAAGCGCGCGCTTTGCTCGAACGTGAGCGGGCAGGGTGGGCGACGGCGTTTGCCCGGTTGATTTGGGCCGCGACCGAGCCGTCACAACGTGAGGTCGCCGCCAATGCCGCGGTGGCCGCCTTCGACTCGGCTGGCATGAAGGCGTTCAGCGCCGCCACTCGGCTGAGGCTCAACCCCGAAGACGCCTCGGCGCTCGAATGGTTTCGGTCTCAGGGCGTGGTCGCGCCCGACCGCATGGCCGCCATGCTGGTGCCGTCGCTTCACCCCGGGTCAGGCCCGTGAACGACCCTGAAGCGCGGGCAGCGCCGCTCGATTCGCTGTGCGGCCGGGCGGCTCAGGTGCGGAGCAATGACCGTCACTTCGCGCACCGCCCCCAAGTCAAGCCGGCTCAGGTCGTCGCGTTCAAGCCAATGCACCCAGCGAGGCAGGCGCAGCGTCACCTTCGTCACCGACCGGGCCAATCGACTCCGCAGGGCCGCAGAGACCGCCCCCGCGTCATACGGGCCGTCGAGCCCCAGGTGCTGAAGCGAATGAAATTGTTCACAGCCCAGCAGCGAAGGCGGCCACTCCACGGTCTCGGCGAGCGAAATGGTCAATGACTTGAGCGCCGGAGCCGACAGCTTCGAGAGCCCCTCGAGTACGTCGCTCGCCCCGAAGAGCGGGTCGACGGTGAGCGCTTCGAGGCTGCGGGCGTGCGCCTTGGCGAATTGAGGCACCGACGACCACAATTCGAGCAGCCTGAGGCGGGGCAGCTCGTCGAGGAGCGGCTGCACGGCGAACGGGCGTTCGCAACCGAAGTGTTCTCCGCGGTCGCCGAGGCGCAGTTCTTCGAGGGTGGCGCCGCGGCCCGGCCGAAGTCGTCGAATGACGTCGCCCATGTCGTCGATGACCGCCAAGACCCGCAAGACACGCAGAGGCCAGGCCGCCCGACACCCCAACAGGGCCGTGAGGTCTGAAACGTCGTTCACCGTCGCACCGTCGATGAACCCGGCCCTCCACGTCACCTTCTTCGAGGCAAACCTGCCGAGGAGCGCCGGCCTCAGGCGCTCGAGCAGTTGGGTCTGGCGCAGCTCAAGGGCTTCGCGCACCAGCCAGACGTCGTCGCTCGACGTGTCTGCAGCTTCGTCGTCACCGGGCAGTCGCTCGAGCGCGAGCTGAACGGCGATGAGTTCACCGTGTTCATTGCCCGCTTCTTGTAGCGCGTCACCGAGAACCGACCTTGCTTGCATCGACCACGGGGTTCGCCACACTTCTTGCCACAGCCGCTCGATCGACCGACTTCGCATTGTCGCCACACCGCCCAACCCGCCCATGTGCACCCCCAGCCCAAACCGCCCTCACGCCATAGCACCTCCCCCTGACAACCACCGCTCAGCTCACAAGCGCGGCCACGGCTTGCTCGAGCGCGGTGCGCGCCGAAATCGACCCGTCGGTCGTCACCTCGACCTTCACGTCGGTACTGCCCGAAGGCCACACGTCGGCCACGAGTACGGGAGAGAACATGGCGTCGAGGGGCAGCAGCCCGGGCGGCGTTTCGCTCGCGGGTCGTTCGCTGGCCAATGACTCGCCTCGGTCACGTTGCACCACCAGTTCAAGGGTCAACTCGGCGTCGTCTTGGGTCAGCTCGAACAGCGCCACCCCAGGGGTGAGCACCTTGACCTCGGCGGTGGCGAGCGCGTCGCTCGTCACCTTCACCCGGCCCATGAATTTCAGCTCCAGCCGCCGGCGTGACACACCGTCGGGCAGTGAGAACCGCAGCGACTTGAGGGCCAACATGATGTCGGCGACCGACTCGGCCGCGCCGCGCAGCTCTGAAAATTCGTGCTCGGCCCGGCCGGCACGAGTCACCAACCCGACCGCCGTCGCCGCGACCCCCTCGAACTTCGTGAGCAGGGCGAACCGCAAGACCTTCACCCATTCGAACGCGCTTGAGCCGAGGCTCACCACGAAGCGACCGGCGTGCGCTTGGTTCGACCCGTCGTCTGAAATGACCCAATTCGTCGCCAGGTGCCCGGTGCTCTTGCTTTCATTCATCGACCGGCACCGTCGCTTCGAACGATGCTCGGCGTTTCTCGAACGCGAGTGGAAACTCGCGTTGCAAGTGTGTTGCTTTCAGCTCGGCCAGTGCCCAGTTCCCCGCGTGGAGCGCGACGTCGATCAGGTCGATGATGACGCCTTGCCGTGGGGGGCCTTGGGTTCGCTCGAGGCACTGCTCGAGCCACTCCTGGGCTTCTTTGGCCTGCTGCCAATTGGCCGCTTGTCGGCCCCAGGTACACGGGTCGAAGGGCGCTCCCGCCGGTTGCCGTTGCCGCGAGGCCGCGAGCATCGCCGCTCCTTCGTCGATGCTCTTTCGCTGGGCGATGGCCCGGTCGACCGTCGAACGTACCGTGGGGTGAAGCGTCGACGTGGGGCGGGTCGCCAAGAACGACTCTGCGTCACGCAACAGCCGGTCGGTCAGGTGCAGCTCGTCGAGCACCAGGAGCCGATTGACGAGGGCCGAATCAAGCCAAGTTTCTGCCATGGGCTCGTCGAGGTGCCCCCGCAGGTCGGCGATTTCATCGTCGTAGACTTTGATGATGCCGTGGTGGCGCCGAAGCCGGCGAAGCGCGTTGATGATTTGAAACCGCATTGAAAAACGCTGGCCCACGTTGTCGGTGGCCTTCAGTTGACCTTGGAGTCGGTCGACGAGTTCGAGGTTGGCCTTCTGGGCCTTCGCCGCCAGTTCGTCGAGCCGGGCCTCGAGCGCGGCCAACTCACTCGCGGCAAAAGGGTACGTCGGGGCCGCCTTCACGACTTCGGCCAGCAACGCTTTTCGCAACGGGTCTGAGCTTGCGACACTGGCCTGGCCGAACGTGTCGACCACCTCGAGGCTGGGCAGTTGGGGCCATTCGCGTCGGCCGCTCGACCGCGCCGGCAGGCCCGCGCTGCGCATCAATTCGGAGGCGATGCGGTCTTGGAGCTTCAACAGGTCGGCTTCAACGCCGTCGACCTTCGCGGTGCCAATGATTTCAGCGGTTTCGGTGCGCACGAAGCGCGCGGTGAGTCGCACGTGCGTGCGGTCGACGCGCTGAAACGCCCCCAGCACCAACACGTCGGCGCCGATCAACCGCCCAGCGTGGGCCACGGCCGCGGGCTCGTCACTCTCGGAGCCCGCCAGTCGTTGCTCGCCAAGCACTCGGTCGATTTCTGCGCGTTCGACCACGCGCAACGTCGACGATTCTTTCAAGTCGAGCGTGACGGTTTCGCGAATGCCTTCGCCGAGGCCTGGGCGGCCGTTGGGCTGCGAGAGGTCGCGAAACGCCAATACCGCCACCGACCCAGGAGGCGGGCGCCCCGCGTCGGCCGCCGTCAGCGCCGCGGTGAGCACGACCCAGGTCGCGTTCATCGCGCCTCGACCTGGGCTTGGCGAAACCGCTTCACCATCAGCGGCACTTCGAGGTTGATGGCACGGGCCGCGGCGTCTTGCAGCTCGAGCAGCCGCCCATGCGGTCGCTCGGTTTTCACCGTGCTGAGAATTTCGCCGGTTTTCACCGCGACGAAACGCGCGTTGACCCGGTCGACCCGCGCGCCGCTCTGAAATGCGCCCACCACCACCACCTGGGCGCCCAACACGTGACCGATGGCTTCTTTGGTCGCCGGGTCGACGTACTTGCTCGCCGAAAACTCGAGCTCGTGCAGGTCGAGGTCAACTTGCGCTCGCTCGATGAGCCGCACGTTGTCGAAGCGCGCAAAATCGGTCGCAATGGTCTCGGCCAATGCCAGCGACAGCGGGTCTTTGGCCGGCTCTCCCGAGGCGTTGAGAAACGGCAAGATGCACACATTCACCCGGGGCCCGCCGTCGACCGAGTCTCCTTTGAGCGTGCCCACCACCACCTCGTCGCTCGAGCCCAACGCCTCCCACGACACCGTCGCCGGGGCATCTTTGCTGACCGTCACTCGGCCGGCCCTCGTCTGCCCGTCTTTCGTCGCTCGAATGCCGTACTGACCAGGCGCCAGCGCGAGCTCTCGGCCCGCTGAAATCGGCCAGTCAACCACGACCTGGTCTCGTTCGAGGTCGATCACCACCAACCGCTGTGCTCCGGTGAAGACGCGCAGTCGCCCGGGCGCGCGCTCGAGCTCGGTCAGCACCAGTTCGCCTTGGCCCGCCAAGTTCAATTCAAAGCTCGGGTGCTGGGCACCAGGGCCTCCCAGGGCCGTCGAGCGCACCGTTCGCTCGTACGCGTACCGGTAGGCCTCGGCCAAGGTCACTTGCAGGTCTGACGAAGTGTCAGCCGCCCCTCGCAAGCCCGAAATGAAGTGACTTGTGAAGAACGCCCCCCCCAGTTCTTGCGACTCGAGCGCCGCCTCGTTCGCCGAGCTCGCGCTGATGATGACGTCACCCGAGACGTTCAGCGAGTCGACGAGTCGAAGCGTGAAGGGGGCCGTCGCCGTGCCGCCTTTGGTCTTCAGCGCGCCACCGCTCTGACACGAGTCGAGCACCACGAGCTTCACGTCGGCTCCGGTGCCCGCCACGAGCGCGCGGAGCTGCGAAAACGCCAGTCGCTCGGGCCCCAGTTCGAGCGCTTCACCGTCTCCGTGCCCTGAAAAGTAGAACGTCACCAAGGTGCGAAGATCGCCACGGTGGCGCGACTCGGCCACCCGAGCGGTGACGGCCGCCAAGGCGCTCGTCACGTCGGCCACCGTTCGACCCTGCAAGAGCAACACGTCGCCTTCGCGCACGCCGCCCACGTCAACCAGGGCGCGGGCGAACTTGCCCGCGTCGGTTTCGGCGTACCGCAGCGGAGCCCGCTTCGATGCCCCCGCGTTGTTGCCGACCGCCACCACGAACCGCCGCGTTTCGGCCCGCGCCGAATTCGCACTCAGTACCGCCCATGCCAACAGCCCGAAAAGCACAACGCGCACGCGGGGTTGACCCCACGCGCGCGCGCTGAGTGCAGAACCGACCAAGCCCCGACTACTTCGAGAGCAGATCTTGGTAGCCCGGTCGCTCTTGAATCTTCTGCTTGTTGCCAAGGCCATGATGTTGCTGCGCAATTTTGTCTTGGAGCAGCATCAGACCGTCGAGCACCTGTTCAGGTCGCGGCGGGCACCCGGGAATGTAGACGTCGACCGGAATGATGCGGTCGATGCCCTGGAGCACCGCGTAGTTGTCGTAGAACCCGCCCGACGACGCGCACACGCCAAAGCTCACGACCCACTTGGGCTCGGTCATTTGCTCGTACACGCGCTTGAGAATCGGCGCCTGCTTGATGTTGATGGTGCCCACCACCATCAGCAAGTCGGCTTGGCGCGGAGAAAAGCGGGGAAACTCGGCGCCGAACCGCGCGATGTCGTACCGCCCGGCCGCGACCGACATGTACTCCATGCCGCAGCACGCAGTGGCGAACGGGTAGGTGAACAGCGAGTACTTGCGCGCCCAGCCCAAGCCCTTCGAGACGAGGTTTTGAAAGAAACCCGTCGCTTCGTCGCGGCGGGTGGTGATTGCAGGAGTAAAGTCGAGTTCGGCCATGGTCAGCTCTCCCAGTCGAGGGCGCCCTTTTTCCAGATGTAGGCGAGGGCCAGCACGAGCGTCGAGGCGAACATCAACATCGTCATGTACCCGAACCACCCGAGGGCTTTGAAGTTCACCGCCCAGGGGTAGAGAAACACCGCTTCAACGTCGAACACAATGAACAGCAGGGCGACGACGTAAAACTTCACCGCGAAGCGCTGGCGGGCCGAACCGAAGGGCGCGTTGCCACCTTCGAACGCTTCGGCTTTCGTCTGCGTCATCGTGCGTGGGCCAAGCGCCCCCGCCAAAAGAGGTATCACCACTGCCATTACGCCGGCCACCAGCAGCACCAGGGCCAAAGGCAAATACGGGGTCAAAGGGGTCGTCGCGTCCATCTGGTGGGGCACCATAAAGATCAGTTGTTTCGCGGTCAAAGCGTTTGTCATGTTCTCGAGCACCGCAGCCCATTCGGCGACTGATTTCGCCCAACCTGCGCTTCTTGTTGCAGAAAGGTGGTCATGGTCATGGTTCAGACAACGCGTGGGTTTGGAGCACTGCTGGCTTTGGTGTTGGGTGGCCTTGCGACCGGCTTACCCGCTGGCGCCGAAGAACCGGCCGCCGCCGCGGAGTCGGCCGACGAAAAGGCCGCGAAAGACTTGGTGACCCAGTACCTGACCGCGGTCAAGGCCAAGAAGTGGGCCGAGGCGAAGAAGTTTCTTCACCCGAAGACGATCGAGGCCATTGCCGAACGAAAGAAGCGCCTCGGCAAAGAAGACCACCCCTTGGCGCCCTGGTACCACGAGAAGGTCGACGCCTGGCTCAAGGAGTTCAAGGTCGTTTCGGCCTCGAGCTCGAAACTCAACACGGTGATCGTCGAGACCAGCGAAGACAACTTTCAGGTCGAAGACAAAGGCGTGGCCGAAGGCGAAAAGGGCACCTACTTGGTCGGCAAGAAGGGCGGCAAGCTGTACGTCGTCGACAAGAAGCGAGGTGAGACCTTCACCGATGATTCGGTCAAGCTCGGGTACAAGGGCTGGTTCGACCCCTGAAGGCGCTTGAGCCGTGCCTTAGGGGGCCGGCGGTTGCTGCGCCATCGAGTGAATGTGCACCTTCGTCTTCTCGACGTCGGTTTCGTGCTTGAGCACCAAATTCAATGTCTGGGCGATCAGCTCTGCGCTGAGCGTGTCGGCGTTCATCAACACCAACGCCTGCGCCCAGTCGAGCGTCTCTGAAATCGACGGCGCCTTCTTCAGTTCGAGCGTGCGCAGCTTGCTGACCGCGTTGACCACCGCCTCGGCCAGCTTCGGCGGCACATCGGGCAGTCGCCGCCGCACGATCGCCAGTTCGCGCTCGCGGGTCGGGTAGTTTTCAACCTGCCGTGGCGTTGGTGGTACCTGCTGGTACACCGACATCTTTGGCAGCGCCAAGTGCGATGGCACCACGAAGCAGTGCCAATAACGTCGCTTTGAATTGACCCAGGGTAGTCGATGTGCAGGTGAAGGCAGCGCCGCTTGAGCGCGTCGCTCAGCTCACGAGCCGTGTTCGAGGTCAGCACCACCCGCGGTATGTGCTTCGCCCGCAGCGTGCCCAATTCAGGTACGGTCACCGCGTTTTCAGCCAACACCTCGAGCAAGAACGCTTCGAATTCGGGGTCGGCTTTGTCGATTTCGTCGATCAACAGCACGGCGGGTTCTTCACTGAGCAGCGCTTGGAGAATCGGCCGGGGCAACAAGAAACGCTCAGAGAAGAACACCGCGTCTGACGTCGCCACCCGATCGGCGGCCTCTTGAATGGAGCTGGCCCCGGCCATGAGCTCGCCGATCTTGTCTTTGAGCAGTTGCGTGTAGAGCAGCTGCTTGGCGTATTCCCACTCGTAGAGGGCCTTGGTTTCGTCGAGCCCCTCGTAGCATTGCAGCCGCAACAGCTTACGGCCCAGCGACTCGGCCAGCGCACGCGCGAATTCGGTCTTGCCGACGCCGGCCGGGCCTTCGATCAGCACCGGCTTTTCGAGCCGGTCCATCAAAAACGGTCGATTGCAAAAAGCCATGACGGTGCGGCGGCGCTGCCATGGCCAGGGGAGTCGACACTCCAGAATCTGAGTTCTCGCCACAGTGAAGCACCCTAAACGGCTGGCGAAGTTGGGCCCGGCACGATCGGCATGTCAGGTGCAGAGTGAGTGACTCGTCATGCTTGCCATGTTTCGCTCATTCGGAGTCATGCTGATGGTTCTCGTGCCTGGAGGCCTGCTCGTGCTGGCTTCGTTCATCTTGGCGCGCGTGCTCGTCGAACGAATGAAGCTGGAGCACGGCAGCAACCGTCGCCGGCTCGCCCGCGCCTTCGCCACCGTTCGTTGGCCAGACGTCTGGCGCCAAACCCGAGCGGTCATCGGGTAAAGGCCGGTAAATTCAGGGTCTTGAGCTTGGCGCCTCGGTACAAAGTACCCGGCACCTTGAAGGTACAAAGTACCCGGCACCTTGAAGGTACAAAGTACCCGGCACCTTGAAGGTACAAAGTACCCGGCACCTTCACCCGCCGGGGTTGGTTCCCGTGACGAGCGTGCCGAGGTCGAGACCGCCCGTGTACCCGTAACTCACGTAGCTGTCGTAGCCGTAGATGGTCACACCGGCGCCGGGCAGCGTGTTTTGGCCGGGGATGGCGTTGACCTGAATCGTGTGGGTGCCGGTGCTGACCGGGTGATTCTTGAACTGGTAGGTCGTGCCTGAAATCGCCTGAAACCCTGAAATGGGGTTGCCGTCGACTGAGACCGACTGCACGCGCGACGAATCAATGGCCAAGCCCAAGAAGTTGTCGCGAAGGCCGGTCGCGGCGAGCACGGTGTACCGCGATCGCCATTGTTCGACGGGCGGCATCAAGATCATCGAAGGGTCGCCTTCGACCGCCGTGTCAGAAGTGGCCTGCTGGCCGGTCAAGAACTGAGCGACCGAGATCGGTTGGTCGGCCGTCACCGTAAACGCCTGCGTCGACCTGAATTCAACGAACGAGGCCCCAACGAGTCGGCACGTATTGTTGGTGAGGCTGGTGCCGGCGGCACAACCGCGGCCGTCAATCACATCTCCAGCGCCCGGAGTCGGATTGAGCGTCAGGAGTGTGCCGCTCGCGCATTGCGAGACCGGGCAGCCCGCGACGATTTTGTAGAAGCTGGGGGGCGTGCCCGAGAGGTTGCCGTTGTTGAGGCGCAACGCACTGGCGGGCACCATCACGAAGCTCTTGCCCCACGTCGAAAAGGGGAAAAGCTGCTCTTCGACGTGGTCGCACGCGTACTTGTCGTAGGGCACCTGGGTGCAGGGGTGTGCGCCAAAGACAGCCACCGGTTGGTCGCTCGTGACGATGCTGCCGGTCAAGTCGCTGTCGAGTTTGCAAAGCCCACTGCATTGCAACGAGGCCGCGGTGTCTGACGTCAGCTGCAACACCTCATAGGCGTTGAGCGTGAACTCGTGGGAGTCTCCCTTGGCCATCGCCGGCACGCCGGTGCCTGCGGCAATCGGGCCTGCTGCCTTGACCGTGACCTTGGTGTTGTCGGTCGTGCCGACAATGACGACCTGACCGCCATAGACTTGCGTCTTGGTGCCATTGGCCGCAGTGCCAGGCGCGAGGGCGACGTGGCTGAGCCCCAAAATGTGCGCCGGCAGCAACAGTGAAGCGTCGTTGCTGAACGTGTTGTAGCCACACTTGTTGCCGTTCGCCGTGGCGGTGCAAGTGCCTGCATTCGACACGTCGCCGAGAATGGCGCACTGAAACGCGCCCAAATAGCCCGAAAACTCGTTGCAGCCGCAGTCGAGCTGGCCCGCCGTCGAACAGCTCTTGCTCGTGATCTTCAACGCGTCGACGGGGTTGAACTGGTACACGGTAATCGGCTTCGTCGAGGTCAGGTGGTAGGCGAGCCGCCCGATGCCCGAGACACTGGTACCGGCCGGGGCGTTGGCGGGCGTCATCGACTGCCAGGGCACCGCAATCTTCACGAGGCCCTTGGTCGCCGAATCGGTTCTTCCAGGCACCGTCACGGTCTTCACCGTCGCGACCGCACCCCCCAGGTACCGCTGCACAGTGACCGTCGCCGGCGCCGTCGACTGGTTCGTGACGACGAACACATAGTCAGAATCGGTCGTGCCTTGACCAGACGCCGTCTTCCCCTTGAACAAGCCGTCGACCGAATTGTCCAAATTCGCGGCCCAGTACTCGCAACCGAAATAGCTCTTGGCTTTGACCGCATCGCCGCATTCGTCGACGCAGGTTCCGGCAATGCACTCCGAGGTGGGGCCGTAGCCGGGCAGGGTCGAGCAGACGACCTCATCAAACTTGCCGGTCGCGTTACAGACCTGCTGGGTCGAAGCGCTCTTGCATTGGGTCGCTCCAGGCACGCAGTCGGGCATCTTGCACGCCGCGGTGGCACCCGACGCGACGCATTGTTGCGTAATGCAGGTGCCGTCGTAGTTGTCGCCCGAGTTGACCCAGGCAGTCGACGCGGCCGGGTTCGCCTGGCGCTGACATTCTTGAACGTTCTTGCCGTCGGGGCTGCACCGGGTGGCGCCCTGCGTACACTCGCGGCACTCGTCTGACGTG
>JBGAIY010000159.1:0-15633 GCA_044225205.1 Myxococcaceae bacterium
GGCTCGACCGGGGGCACGTGCCGCTGACACTCCAAACGGGTTCACTCGAAGTTCAGGGTGAGCTGCTCTTCAACTGAACTTCGCTGGTTACTGCGCTTTGCCGACCAAGGTCACGCTGGCGGTGGGCCCGGCGTAGCCGCGAATCATCACGTGAATGGGCGCGGGGGTGCTGAGCGTGAGCGTGCAGGTCTCGTTCGACGAGCCTTTCACGTTGCCGCGGCAGTCGTACGAGCGGGTGGTCGGCTCGAGACCGGCGCGAACGAACAAGCCAGCGTCGCCGGTGCCCGACATGGTGAACACGTAGGTGCCCGCCTCGAGCGTCGGCGTCGCGAAGCGAACCATTTGCCCCTGGGTCACCGTGGCGCTCTCGCTCATGCCCGACCAGCCCGTGGGGTCAGAGCCCGGGTGAAACACGTTGTCTTCTTCGCCGGTGACGACGATGACTTGGCTGGGGTCGACGGCTTCGAACATTTGTTCGTAGGTCTGGGGCTTCTCGTACGCCATGAGGCCGCGAATCAGCGCCATTGACGTGTCGGGCATTTCTGAGAAGTACGCGGGCATCGCGTTGGTGATGATCTCCATGTACTTGGTGCCGGTCGGGTCGTCGGTGTTGATGGCGGCGCGGGTCTGCGCCATCGACCCGTCGACGTAGGCGAAGGTGTCACAGCCGTTCATCAAGAACATGGCGTATTGGCCGGCGACCCAGTGGCCCTTTCGCGCCAGCGCCCGCACGTTCGACCCCAACCCCGCGTGGCCGTTGTACGCAATCAAGTCGGCGCGGGTCGAGAGCGCTTCGTAGCGGTCGTCAAAGGCCTGCGTCGTCGAGCGCACGTTGTCGACGAGCAACGCGACCACGTTCACCGTTCGCCCGTCTTTGAGCGTCGCGGTGAAGGTGATGTCGGGGTTGGCGACGCCCGGGCTCGAGGGCAACACGGCCGGCACCGTCACCACGTTGAAAGCCGCCAGCTGCGAGCGAACCGCGCGAACGAACGCGTTGAACGCGGCGATGCCAGCGTCAGAACTGGTGGTAGCGCCGTCTTCGTATTTGCCGAACACCGCGACGACGTTGAGCACGCGGTCTTCCCACACCTTGGTGTACTCCGGGTACCGCCCGGTGGTGTTTTCGCTCGACACGGCGACTTGCGCGGTCACCCGAACCACGTCGGCGTCGTCGAACGTGCAGCCGCTGCGCAAGGGCCGGTAGTAGTACCAGTAGCTGCCCGACGTGACGTCGTGCGCGCCAAAGTCGACGCAGTTCGCCGAGTACTTGGTCGTGAACGCGTCGAGCCCCGAGTAGTCGGCGACCCTCGGCAAGATGAAGTCGTAGCTGGTCGGCAGCCGGGTCTTCGAGCCCCACGCCACCGGCAGCTTCACCGAGTAGCTGACCTTCGAACCACCCGACGCCAAGGTCTCGGTCTTGATGTTCGAAATCACCACTTTGTCGAGCCGGCCGACTCCGTTGTGCCCGTTGAGGTGACCCATGGTGTAGAGCATTTGCTGGTCGATCAACGACCGCGCGTTCCACACCGAGCCGCTCGACTCGAGTGACAAGTTCATCGTGAAGTCGAGCTGCGTGGCACGGGCGCTGGTGAACGCCTGGTCGAGCGAATCATCGTCGTCACCGGTCGAAACGACGGTCAGCTCGGGCCCACAGGCCGTGCCCACCAGGGTGACAAAGACAAACGAAATCAGCCATTTGCAACGATTCGTCGAGAGGGTCATAAGATGTGCGCGCCTGTACGACAAAACGACACCTGAGGCAAGTCGCCCCAGTCTCGCGTGAGGGAGAACATGCAATCACGCGAGGTTGCGCCACGGTTTTCAGGGAGCCGGCCGCGGCGGTGAGGTAGACGATGCGCATGACGCCCGTTCGCTACCGCGTGTCGATGCCACAACCGCATTCACACTTGTTCGAGGTGCAGGCGACGTTTCCACCCGCGGGCGACGCCGTGACCATTGCGCTGCCGGTGTGGACACCGGGGAGCTACCTGGTTCGCGAGTACGCCCGTCACGTGCAAGAGCTGAAGGTGACCGACGAGGCGGGCAGCCCGATGCCGTTCGAGCGCGTCGACAAGCGGTCGATTCGGGTGAAAGCGAACGAGCGCCCGTTTCGGCTGAAGTACCGGGTGTATGCGAACGAATTGACGGTACGCACGAGCCACCTCGACGGCTCTCACGCGTACTTCAATGGAGCGACGCTCTTCTACTACGTCGAGTCGCTCCGCGACCGGCCGCACCACGTGACCATCGACGTGCCGGCCGGCTGGCACACCAGCGTGGCACTCGAGCAGGAGGGAACCGAGTACGTCGCCCCCAATTACGACGAGCTGGTCGATTCGCCCTTCGAAGTGGGCTCGCACGAGACTCTGTCGTTCACCGCGGCGGCGGTGCCCCACGAGCTGGTCGTCTGGGGCGGCTTGCAGTTCGACGAAAAGAAGCTGACCTCCGACCTGACCAAGATCATCGAAACCGAAGCGGCGATGTTCGGTGGCTTGCCGATGAAGCGGTACACCTTCTTCGTGTACGGCACCGACAAGGGCCGCGGGGGCCTCGAGCACAAAGCGTCGACCGCCCTGCTCTTTCCTCGAACGGGGCTGTCGGGCAGCAAGGGGTGGGAAGACTTCTTGACCCTGGCCGCCCACGAATACTTTCACTTGTGGAACGTGAAGCGCATCAAGCCCAAGCGCTTGGTGCCTTTCGACTACGGCCAAGAGAACTACACCCAGCTGCTGTGGTTTTTCGAAGGAGGCACCAGCTACTACGACAACCTCGTCGTGCGCCGTGCCGGGCTGATGACGGGCGGGCGCTACCTGACCCGGCTCGGAGAATCGCTCACCGCGCTCCACACCACTCCGGGCCGAGGCGTCATGTCGCTGGTCGACGCGTCGTACCTGTCGTGGGTGAAGCACTACCGACCCGACGAAAATTCGCCCAACAGCGCCATCAGCTACTACCTGAAGGGCGAAATTGTGTGCCTCTTGCTCGACTTGCACTTGCGTCGGGCGACGAATGACCAAAAGAGCCTCGACGACTTGATGCGGTTGTTGTGGTCGCGCTACGGCGACGAGTCGGGTGTGCCTGAAGACGGCGTCGAGGCCGCCGCGGTCGAGCTGGGGGGTGAGGCGCTCAAGAGCTTTTTCGCCCACACGCTGCGCAGCACCGCCGAGCTCGACTATTCGGTGCTTTCACACGTAGGGCTCGAGGTGAAGTCGCGGCCGCGCGAGTCGGTCAACGACAAGGGCGGCACCCCGCCCCGCTCCAAAACCGACAAGAACCCGGGCTATTTGGGCATCGTCGCCAAGAGCAATGGCGCGATCGCCAGCGTGCTCGAAGACAGCCCTGCGATGGAGGCGGGCCTGTACGCCGACGACGAGGTGGTGGCGCTCGACGGGCTCAAGTGCGACGCGAACAGCTTGCTCACCCGCTGCGAAGACCGCAAACCCGGCGAACTGGTTCGCGTCACCGTCTTTCGGCGTGACCAGCTGCTCGACGTCAACGTGACGCTCGAACCCAAACCGGCCGACGCGGTCTACCTGGCGAAAGTCGAGAAGCCCACCGAGGCCCAGAAGTCGGCCTACCGCGCCTGGTTGGGCAGCGCCTTCGACGAGTCAGACAAAGCCGACAAACCCTAACCCGAAGTTCAGTTGAGCTGAGCTGCGCTTCGCTGACGAGACCGAATGAAATGCGCAGGTTCGGTCGCACAACCATCTCAGCTCAACTGAACTTGGCTCTCAGCCCCGCTGGGGGTGGCGCTCGGCCGAGGTGACCTGGGCCCCCGCGCTTGGGCGTTGAACCTCGTCGGGAGGCGGTGGTAGCACCCCGGGCACATGCGCTGCGCTCCGTGGTTGACCCTGTTTGCCGTGGCTGGTTGTGGCTGGCCCTCGACGTATGCTCCCGACGGTGGCCGCAACCGGGTGGTCTGCGACACGACCGTCACCACCATGCCGGTGCACGTGCTCGACACGACGGGCGCTCCCGCCCCGGGCGTCACGGTCACCGCCACCAATTCGAGCGACGGCCGCACGTCGTCAGCGGTGAGCGACGGCAACGGCAACGTGAAAATCTCCAGCGGCATCGGGCCGGGCGTCGTAACCATCAAAGGTGCGCTCAACGACCTCGTCACGCCTGAAGGCCAGTTCACGGTGACGCCCAGCGACTGCCTCGACGCCGTAAGCCCGCCCAATTTGGTGCTGCAGCTCAAATGAAAGCGCCGCGCGCGCCGCTGAGCGAATTGCGGCAAAAGTACCTCGTCGACGGCGAGCCCTTGCCCAGCGGTTTGCTCGAGACCGACGGCCGCGCCGGAGCGCAGGCGTTGCTCAAGGCCATTGAACAGCGCCGGGCCGAGAACCGAGCCGAAGGTCAGCGGCTGCGGCACATGTTGAAGTTCGAAACCGCGCTGTGGGAACAGGGCTACGCGCTCATCGCCGGAGTCGATGAAGCGGGCATGGCTCCGCTGGCCGGGCCGGTCGTGGCGGGCGCGGCGATCTTGCCGAAGGGCTACAAGCTGCGCGGCCTCGACGACTCGAAGAAAATACTCGACGAAGCGAAGCGCGAAGAATTGGCGGCCGCCATCAAACGCGACGCGGTCGCTTGGGCGACCGGTTGGGCGAGCCACGAAGAAATCGACACCATCAACATTTACCATGCGGGCCTGCTGGCCATGCGACGCGCGGTCGAAGGGCTCGCCGTGAAGCCCGACTTCGTGCTCGTCGACGCGCGAAAAATACCCGGCATTTCGCAGCCCCAAAACGGCATCATCAAAGGTGATGCCCAGTCGCTGAGCATCGCCGCGGGGGCCATTTTGGCGAAGACCACCCGAGACCAGCACATGAATGGGCTCGACAAGAAGCACCCGGGGTACGGGTTCGCCTCGCACAAGGGGTACCCGACGCCGGTGCACCTCAAAGCGATCGACGAGCTGGGCGTGTTGCCCTTTCACCGGCGCAGTTTCGCGCCCGTGCGCAAAGCGTTGGGCCTCGACCCCGAGCAGACCGAGCTGTTCGCGCCGGCGGCCCCTCTCGCTGCGAAAGCCCGCGCTCGCCGATGAGCCGAAAGGCGCCTCGGTTCATGGCGTTGGTAAGGCAGCTCCCGCCGGCCGCGCAACGCGAATTGCTCGAGTTTCGCCGCCTGCTCGCCGGCGTGCCCTTCGAGGTGCACGAGGGCGACCACCGGCTCTTGGGTGCTGAACACTGGAGCGCGTCACACCTGTGGTTCAACGGGCGGGTGAGCGGCGACTGTCTCGTCATTGACGGCTCGGTGAAGTTCGCGGTCATCAATGGAGACCTGCGTTGCCGGCACTTCGTTCAAGGGGCCAACACGGTGGTCTTCGTGGTGGGCCGCTTCGAAGTCGAAGGCCTCGCGTACACCGCCCTCGCAGACAACGTGACGCTCGCGTACACCGCCCTCGCAGACAACGTGACGTTCGTCTTTGGGCCATTGCGGGTGGGCGTGTTCATTTCAGGCTTCACCCACTGTTTTCACGCCGACCGCCGCGTTTCGTACTTCGGCGGCAACGCCCGCGCGCACGTCGCGGGGCTGCTCGGCGAGCGCACCGTCACACACCGACGGCAACCAGCACTCGCCCGCCTCCACGACACCTTGTTTGATTGGTCGCGCTGGCGGCGGCTGTCGGTTCGGGCGCGCCATGAACTCGAAGCCGAGAACGCGCACGAGCGCTTCGCGCATGCCTCGGTGAAGACCGAGGAGTTGATTCGCCGGCTCGCCAAGGGCCTCGAGCCCCTCGCGCCGAGGAGACGGCGCACGAAGTGACGCGTGGGTCAGACCGCGAGGTTGGTGCCGAGAAAGCCGCCACGAATCACCGCGAGCTCAGTGGCGTTGACAAGCCTCAGCGTGGTCGGTGGTTGCTCGAGAGAACAAGGGCGTTTCACGGTGCCTCCCAGGAGTGAACTGCTTTGGGAGGGCTTCGAACCGCCCCATGTCGCGCCGCGCTCAGGCGGCTCGCGCAGCTGCCAGACAGCGTTCGACGGTGTCGACCAGCGTCTGGGCGTCGAACGGCTTCGCCAACACGCCCGAGAACAACCCGGCGACCATGTCGCCACCGCCGGTCGACAGAATGATCGGCAAACGTGGGGCCACCGCCTTCAACTCGTGCGCGAGCTCTTCGCCCGTCATGCCCGGCATGGCCATGTCGGTAATCACCAACGCGAAGCGTTCGGGCGTTTCGCGAACGAGGTCGATGGCTTTCATGGGCTCACCCACGACCGTCGCGTTCCACCCGTGGAGGGCGAGCAGCCGGCCAATCACCCGAGTCATCGAAGGTTCGTCGTCGACCAGCAACACATTGCGGCTCTCAACGGCAACGTCTGATGCCATGCAACCCCCAGGTGAACAACGCGGCGATGTTGGTTCAAACTTAGCGGGCCCGCCTCAGTGGCGCCCAGCCGTCGTGGCCGAATTCAACACCGGCAAGAAATGCCGAGCCGCCGCGTTAGGGCGCTGGCATGGGCGGAGGGGTGAAATCAGATGTAGGTGTCATGGAGCCTTGCGGGGCCGATGGCGGGGTTTGCTGGGCTTGCTGGGTTTGGCTCAGAAACTTGGCCTCGGTGTACGAGGGGTCGCCATTCACCACCACGTATTCGGCGCCCATGTCGCAGGCTTGCTGTCGAATTTCAGCGGCGAACTGGGCCTCAGTCCAATCGGTGGCGCCGTCGATTTGCACGCGGCCGATCTCTTGCCAGCCCGACGGTATTTGCCCGCCGCGGTTCATGGGCACGTTGCAATTGGCGCCGAGCGAAGAGCGGCCCGCACCGAAGTCAATGGTGTGAATCGAAATGCAGCCGGTCGAAATGAACGCCAGCCCAGCCAGCCAAGACGTTGCGCGCATGGCGGCATTCTGGCTCAGGCACGGAGCTTCGTCATCAACGCTCGCAGCGCGGCGCCTCGGTGCGAGACCAGCGCCTTTTCGTCGCGGTTCAGCTCGGCCAGCGTTCGGCCGTCGGGCAACTCGAAAATCGGGTCGTAGCCGAAGCCGTGGGTGCCCCGTGGCACCGTGCCGATGCGCCCATGGCACTGGCCGACCGCAACTTCGACGCGGCCGTCGGGCCACACCGCGCAGAGCGCGCACTCGAAGTGGGCTGAGCGTTGGGCCGCCGTCACGGCGTTGGCGTCGGCCAATTCGGTCACCAACCGGCGCATGCGCAGCTCGTCACTCGCCGCGTAGCGCGCTGAATACACTCCGGGCCGCCCACCGAGCGCGTCGACGCACAGCCCCGAGTCGTCGCCCAGCGACAACAGCCCGGTGGCCGAGCAGAGCGCCCTCGCCTTCAATTCTGCGTTGCCGGCGAAGGTGTCGGCCGTCTCGTCGACTTCTCCCACTTGGGGAAAATCGCGCGACGACTTCACGAGCCAGCCCGGCCCCAACAAGTCGCGCAGTTCAACGAGCTTGCCGGGGTTGGTGGTGGCGAACACCACGGTCTTCGGTTCAGCGCCCACGGTCAGAGCACCGCGTCGAGCACTTTGCGCTGCGCGTCGATCAGCTGCGAAATGCCGTGCAGCCCCGCGTTCAACATGGCGTCGAGCTGTGCGCGGTCGAACGCGCCGTGTTCAGCGGTGCCCTGCACTTCGACCAGTTTGCCGCCCGCGAGCGCGACCACGTTCAAGTCGACGTCGCCGGTCGAGTCTTCGACGTAGTCGAGATCGAGCCGAACTTCGCCTTTGACGACCCCGACCGACACCGCGGCGACCTGGGTGAGCTTGGGCAACGACGACAGCTTGCCGACTTTTTGCAGTTTGCGCAGAGCCAGCACGAAGGCCACGTAGGCCCCGGTGATGCTGGCGGTGCGGGTGCCGCCGTCGGCTTGGAGCACGTCACAGTCGAGCGTGAAGGTGCGCACCCCAAAGCCCTTCATGTCGACGCAGGCGCGCAGCGAGCGGCCGATGAGGCGCTGAATTTCGAGCGTGCGCCCGGTCTGCTTGCCTCGGGCGGCTTCTCGCGCGTTTCGGTCATTCGTCGCTCGCGGCAACATGCCGTATTCGGCGGTGACCCAGCCCCCACCCGTGCCCATGACGTGCGGCGGCACTTTCTCTTCGACCGAGCAGGTCACCAAGACTTTGGTGTCTCCGAATTCGACCTGGCACGAGCCCTCGGCGTGCTTGTTCACATTGGGTACCAAGACCACCGGCCGAAGGTCGAGAAAGCCACGGTTGAATGAGCGCATGGCTTGCCGTGTACAACTTCACTGAGCAACGGTCTCAACTTTCTTGCCGTCTCGTGCTTCGAGCTGGGCCAAGAAGTTCTTTACCCCGGTGGTAATGGCCTTCGCGAGGCGGGCTTGGTAACCGGGGTCGCTCAACTGGGGGCCCTCGGTCGGGTGCGAAATGAAGCCAATTTCGACCAGCACCGCCGGAGCGGCGAGCCCCATCAGCACGTAAAACGGAGCTTGTTGCACGCCCCGGTTGGTCGCCTGGGTCTCTTGAATGAGCGCCTCGTGCACCGAATACGCGAGGCGCGACGAGTCGGTGTGGGTCTCGCTGCGCTGCAGGTCGGCCAGAATGAACGAGAGCGTGTCTGACGAGGCCGCCTTCGCCTGCGTGCCCATTTCGGCGTTCTCACGGGCGGCCACCGAGCGGGCCGCTTCGCCCGACGCCGCGGCCGACAGAAAGTACGTTTCGATGCCGTCGTTGAAGAGCTTCTGCTTCGCCGTCGGCATCGAATTGCAGTGAATCGAAATAAAGAGGTCGGGCTTCAGCTTGTTCGCCAGTTCAACGCGCTGACTCAAGTGAAAGAGCACGTCGCTGTCGCGCGTGAGGCGAACCGTGGCCTGCAGTTCTTTTTCGAGCGTGGCTTTGAGCAGCTTTGACACCGCCAGCGCGACGTTCTTCTCGTTGACTCCGGCGCTCGACAGCGCCCCGGTCTGCGCACCTCCGTGGCCCGGGTCGATGACGACGACCGGCCCGCCGGCGAACGCGAACGACGAGCAGAGCAGAAGCACCGCGACGAAACGCACGCGCCGAGCTTACTCGATTCTGCCGCGAAGACGAGGCACCCTCGGGCGAACCGAAGGCCTCCCCGAGCCGAGCGAGCTCTTTTTCGGTCTGGGCGCGTTCAGTCTTCGACCCGAACTTCTCGAGGGAGGTCGAAAGGGCGTACGTCGTCGACGACGACTTCTTGAACTTCTTGAGCATGGCCAGCGCGGGCTTCACCCCTTCGGCCGACTTGAAGGTGGTGAGCGCGCGCAGCACGTAGGTCGCCCATTGTTCGACGCCGGTCGCGGGTACTTTGGAGACCGCCGCCTCGAGCGCCGCGACCAGCTCGGGCACCGCCGCCTCGGCGCCGAACGACATCAGCGTACCGACCACCCCCGGCGTGCGGCCCTGCTTGGCGTTCGCCGGGCACTTTGGGCTTCTTGCCACCGAGCCACGAATGGCCGCCGGCGAGGTCAAGAGCGCGCTCGCGGCGAGGTGCTTCTCGCGGTCTTGGTACACCCCGAGTTTCTGATGGTGGGTCTCGAACGTGTCAGACGACGTGAATGACGGGGCGGCCCTTCACCAACCGGCCAATGACCCATGAATCGACCTTCGCCTTCTCGAGGCGCGACAGCGCGCGGTCGAGGTGTTTTTCGCTCACCGCGGCCAACAACCCGCCGTTGGTCTGCGCGTCGGCCAGCACATGCACGATGGGCAGCGGCAGCCCGTCGGGCACCACCACGTGGGGCAACACGTGCTCCAAGTTCGTCTTGGTGCCCCCGGGCACGACGCCCTGCTCGGCGAGCGCCGGCACTCCGGGCAACAACGGCAAGCGCTCGAGTTCGATGACCGCCGAAACCTTTTTCGCGCCGCGCACCATTTCGAGCAAATGCCCGAGCAGCCCGAAGCCGGTCACGTCGGTCAACGCGTTGACTTGAAATTGCCGACTCGCGAACACTTCGCCGGCGCGCCGGTTGAGCGTCGCCATTTGCTGGGTGACTTGCTTCACCAACGCCCGGTCGGCCACACCCCGTTTGATCGCCGTCGTCGCGATGCCGGTACCCAGAGGCTTGGTGAGAATGAGCCAGTCGCCCGGCTGGCCGCCCGAATTCTTCAAGATGCGCTTGGGGTGCACCTGCCCGGTCACCGCCATGCCGTACTTGGGTTCGGGCGACTGAATCGAATGCCCCCCAAGAATGGGGATGCCGGCTTCTTTCGCCTTGTCGGCGCCTCCCGCGAGAATCGCTTCGAGCACCTCGAGCGGGAGTTCTTTGGGAAACGCGACGACGTTGAGCGCAAACAGCGCGGTGCCCCCCATGGCCCAAATGTCACTCATGGCATTCGCCGCGGCGATTTGGCCATACGCGTACGGGTCGTCGACCACCGGAGGGAAAAAATCGACCGTCTCGACGACCGCGAGCGTCGGCGAGAGCTGGTACACCGCCGCGTCGTCACTCGTGTCAAAGCCGACGAGCGCTCGCTTGGTCGCGACCTTGGGCAGAGCTCGCAGCAGGCGCGAGAGCACGTCGGGGCGCAGCTTCGCGGCGCAGCCCGCACAATTCGACAATTCGGTCAGTCGCGGCCGTTTGGGCGCCATACGCGTTGGTGAACTTTACGCCGCGCGCACGTAGTCGCGCTGCATCAAGCTGACGAGCGTCGTGGCGATGGCCACGTCGTCTTTTTCCGAATGGTCGAGCACGCCGCCCAGCGTGCCCCAGTTCAGCACCAGCTGGAGCACGTCGAGTTCGTCGGGCTGCAGGTCGCGCAGCGGCGCATTCATGGGCACCGCCAAGGTCAGCGTGGCGTCGGGCGCGGGCAAGTCGCCTTGAATGCGGCGCATTTCGTCGAGCTGACGAAGCGCGTCCATCAACAGGCCTTCGGTCGACGACTCGAGTTCGACCATGAATTCTTGGCTGTCGGGCGGGCGCAATTCGAACTCGCCCACTTCCCAGGTGATGATGCGGTTGAAGCTCTTTTGCGGGCCCAGCTCGTGATTTTCGTCGATGACGGCGTAGTACACCTTGCCCTGCCGCAGGTAGATGCGGCCTTCTTGGGTGTTGGTGACGACGAGCACGCCGTTCTTCTTCGAGGTGTGAAAGAGCTGCAGCAAGTCGGGCAGCGGCACCTCTTCGAGCTTGCCCGTCATGGCCGTCTTGGTCTGGCGCTGGGCCTGCGTGGCCGACAGTTTTTCGAGCTGCTCTTTGACCTGCGATTCGCTCAATTCGGGCGAGTTGGCCCCTTGCACAATCAACTTGAGAATCGACGTGCCAATGAGAATGCGGTCGCCTTCTTTGATGCGCGACGGTTTGAGAATTTTTTCGCCGTTGACGAACGTGCCGTTGGTCGAACCCAGGTCTTCAATGGTGGGCTTGCCCGCCTGCCACGAGATTTTGGCGTGCTTGCGCGACACCATGTCTTCGACGAGCACCATGTCGAGCTCGCTCGAGCGCCCGATGATGAGCTGCCGGTCGGGCCGGAGGGGAAACTCGCCGCCCTGATACTTTCCGGAGATGAACTTCAGCGCGTACCCACCATCACTCACGGTCGCTACTCCCTGCGTCACTGCCGTTGAAGTGGAGCATCACCTGCGCCCCCCGTTGTCGACTTTGCTGTCGCGTGCCACCGACTCTTTACCAGGCAACGGCTGAACGTCACGAACCAGGTTCAGATACATTTCAGCCCCCTTGTGGCCGGGCTGGGTGGCCAAGACGTCTTCCCACACGCGAATGGCGTCGGTGCGGCGACCGGCCGAATACAAGGCGATGCCGTAGTGCACGCACCCGGGCAAATAGTTGGGGTTGGTCGCCAAGAGCGTTTCGAATTCGGCCAGGGCCCCCGCGTGGTCACCCAAGTCGCGAAGGGTGTCGGCCAGCTTCATGCGAATGTCGACGAACGCGGGGCCGAGGTCGAGCGCGCGCCGGTATTCGCGCACCGCTTCTTCGAGCATGCCGCTCGAGGCGAACACGTTGGCGATGTCGGCGTACATGTTGGCAATTTTGCCTTTCACGTACGGGTCGAGTTCGTGGGGCGAGGTGGGCTGGCGGCTCAGCGCGCCCTGGTACACCTCGCGCGCTTCGCGGTACTTGCCCATGTCGTTGTAGATGACCGCGAGGTTCAACGCCGCGTCGGTGTACGCGGGGTTGATGCGCAGGGCCGCTTCGAAGGCGCGCTGCGCTCGGGCGAACTGACCCTGGTCGTGGTAGATGATGCCGAGCATGTTGTAGACGTCGGCGAACGACTGGTTCTGCTCAACGACTTGCGTCAGGTACTTCTCGGCTTGCTGGTATTGCTTCTTTTCGAAGTAACCGCGGCCCAGCGTGAGTAGCTGCTTGAGTGCGTCGTTCATGAAGGGAGCCCCAGCGAAGAACACGGCGTACCCTAGAGAAGGCCGTTCGGAAAGAAGAAGCTACCCAATTGCGTGGCCTTGAGCGTGAGCCGCTTGGTGGCCCGCTCGTCAACCGGCTTGGCGGGGGCCTCGGCCACCAACCGGTAATCTTCGGCCACCTCGACGTCGTCTCGCTCGCTGCGAATGAACCAGGCCTCACTCCGGTATTCGCGCTTCGAATAGCCGCCGAGCCGGGCGATCTCCGCCGCGTCTCCCATGGGGCCAGCATCGTCTGGGTTGACTCCAGAATCGAAAAAGTCGCCCGCTTCGAGGCGGCGGCGGCGCACCTCGAGCGCCCGAACGATGGCACACAGCCGAGGCCCGAGTTGGGCTTCAGCCACCCAGTCGCCCCCCTGGAGGCGAAAGACGACGCGCTCGAGCCCGAGCGAGCTGACCTTGGTCTGGCGACCGTCGGGCTGGGTGAAAACACCAGTAAAATCAAGAGTTCCCGTGGCAATGGCGGTCTGAGCGCCGGGCTCGACCACGACTGACAGCCGCTGGTACTGGAGGTTGAGGCTGTGCAGTTCGCCGTAGGGGGCCACCGACCAATCGACCCCCGTGCGCTCGGCCTTTTTGAGTTGGGTGACGATTTCAACTTCGGGCCCGGCGGCCCAGCCAAAGAGCCGTTGGCCGGCGACCCCCATGACCAGCAACACCGCCCCCATCGCCAAAGCGAAGGTCAGCAGACGTTGCAAATCGCGCGACATGGGCTGCCGCCTCCCCCGACGTTCGGTTGATCTGAACTGCGTTTTAGCTGCCGGCGTCGGCCGCGCTCGCGGCGACCTTGGGCGCCGGCATGGGTGACTCGAGAATGCGCTTGGCGCGGGCGATGCCAGCGTCTTCGGGGCACTTGACCAGGTACAGCGCGAGGGCCTCGCGCGCCTTCACTTCGTCGTTCATGCTGCGGTAGGCGTCGTAGAGGCCGAAGAAGACCTTCTCGTCGAAGCCGACGCCGGTGTAGTTCTTCACGACGTTTTGGAGTCGGTTGATGACGGCCGGCCACCGCTCGCGGCGTGCATAGAACTCGGCGACGTACATTTCGTGTTGGGCCAACCGTCGTTTGACGTCGACTTGCACCTTCTTGGCTTCGGGCACGTAGGTCGACTGCGAAAAGGTGTTGAGAAACTCATTCATGGCCACCAGCGCGGCCCGCACCTCGACCTGATCTTTCTCGACCGACGGGGGCAAAATGAAGAAGTCAGACGGTATGTCGCGGTAGTGCGTCAACGCGGCGCGGTACGACGCGTAGTCGACCTTGGCGTGGGTGGGGTGGAGCCGCACGAAGTTCTGGTACCGGTCGCGCGCTTCGATGAAGCGGTCGCGCTCGTAGTCGGTGTCGGCCAAGCGCAATTCAGCCGTCTTGGCCGCTTCGATGTAGGGGTACTTGGTCTTGACGAATTCGAAGTAGCGGGCGGCGTCGGGGTAGTTCTTGGCCTCGAGCGCTTCGTCGCCCTTCTTCAAGTTCGCCTCGGCGTCGGCGCCGTACACGACTTCACCTTCGGTGCCCAAGCTTCGCAGCGAGGCACACGCAGTCACTGACACCACCAAACCCATTGCCAAAGCGCGCATCGCGGCCGACCCTACACGTTTTGCTCGAGAAAGAAACAGCCGGCATCACCCGTCGTCGAGCGCGACCAGCTCGCGAATGAGGGCTTCGTCGAACCCGCGTGAAGCCAAGAACCGAGCCGCCTTTGGCCCGCCGAGCTTGCGCTTGGCGAGCAACGCGAGCGCGGCCTGTTTGGGGTCATAACCCGCCTGCGCAGCAACCTGCCCCACCGTTCGTTCGGCGACCGCGTCGTCGACTCCGGCGCGCGCCAGGCGCTGGGTGAGGTCGCCCAGCGCCCGCCCTTGGCGCAGCCCTTCACGCGCTTTGGTTTCGGCAAAGCGGGCGTCGTCGAGGTACCCACGGGCTTTCAACGTTCGAAGGGCCTCGTCAATTTCGTCGGGGTCGTACGATTTTCGGCCCAGCGCCGCGCGGAGGTTGGCTTCGGTTCGCTCGCGCACCGCGAGCAGTTTCACGGCGTGGGCCAGCGCGGTCAGGGGGGTTTTCGTTCGCGGCATCGGGCTCACTCCGGCCAGGCAACCCACTCGAGGCGCCGAAACCGTTTGACGACTTTCTTGAGTCGGGCCACCTGGGCGGTCGTCGCCTGCCACGTCGAGCCGGGTGAGCGCGCCGGCCGGCAGCGACTGCAACAGCGCCGCGGCTTCGGCGAACGCCGGCTCGAGCAGCGCGTTCTCGCGCGCAGGCTCAGCTGCGACCAGTCGGCGTCGTTCTTGAATTTGAGTTCGAGGGTACGCCCGCGCAACGTCACCGAGGCCGGCGCCTTTTCGGTCTCACGCAGCGCCTCGAGCACCTTCGGCGACGTTCGGAAGACCCGGCATTGATGTTCGAGCCCTCAACCGAGCGAGCACGGGCGCCTGCCACAGCCATGACAGGCGCTCGGGCTCGGAAGCGCCAAACCGCAACCCCAGGCGGGTCAGCTGAGGCGGCTTCTGCCATGCACCAAGTCGAAGGCGAAGGTCGGCCAGTTCGGGTTCTCCTGGCCGTCGATGCCGAGCTGCCCGGAGCGGCAGCGCGTCGGCCGCCCGGGAGAGCACGTGCAGGGCCTGCAAGTCGGCGTTGACGAGCTCTCGCAAAGCGCCTCATGCGAGGCGAACCCAGTTCGAAGGGCAGCCGCGAAGCGTCTCCCGTTTGAATGAGCGTGTGCACGGTACCCCACGCGGGCAAGCCGACTGCGCGCTGTCGAGCGCGGCGCGGCATCTGACGAGAAACCGTCTTCCACACCTGGCCCTCGGCTTGACGACTGGCGCCAAGTCGCCCAGAAATTCGGCGCGGTGGCGTTCGAGCAGCTTTTCGAGCCGAAGTTCGACCCGCTTGCCTCGCGGCCCAGGCTGCAGCTGGAGCGCGATGAATTCGCCCCTCGGGTCGCCACGTTCTTGCAGCGCGTCGGCGAGCACGAGCTTCGCTGACGCGTTCTTCGGCGCCGCGTACACGGCGCCAAAGAGAGGCTCGAGCGGGTCGACCTTCGACATGGCCTCACCTTCACGTCAGGCCACAGACGCATGGAGTGGAACGACAGAAAACTGAGGTCACCGCGTGCTCAACCCGCCGAATTTCACTGGTGAAATCGGTGGCGCGGCATTTAAGCTGCGCGAGCGGCCATGAACACTCGTCTTCGTCGTTGCTGGCGGTGCTGATTCCCGTGCGGGTGCGGCGGCGTTCGCGCCGCCCAGCCCCGGGGTGAAGGTCGGCCTGAGTTGGCTCGGCTGACTGCTGCTCCCAACCGACACGGTCTTCGTGGTGACCGTGGCCTACAACAGCG
>JBGAIY010000727.1:0-2063 GCA_044225205.1 Myxococcaceae bacterium
GCACGGCAGAAGCCCGGCGCCTCGAAGTCTCGAGCTCAGAACAGAAACAACTCGACCTCGAAGAAGAAAAGGCCCATTCAGATCAGTCATCGCCATGACGAACGCGACCGTCGACTTTCCCGTACAAGCCCAGCGCTTGACCAAGACGTATCGGCTCGGTTTCTTTTTCAACAAGGTCATCACCGCCCTCAGCGGCCTCGACTTCGCGGTGCCCCGCGGGTCGGTCTTCGGTCTGCTCGGCCCGAACGGCGCCGGCAAGTCGACCACCATCAAGTTGCTGCTCAACTTGGTGACGCCCTCGTCGGGAGAAGCGAAGCTGTTCGGCGCGTCGCCGACGAAGCAAGAGGTACGGCGGCGGCTGGGCTTCGTGCCCGAGAACCCGGCGCCCTACAGCTATTTGACCGGCCGGGAGTTCATGTCGCTCTCGGGCGCGCTCGCGAACGTCACCCGCCACGAGCTCGACCAGCAGATCACCCGCCTGCTCGGTGAAGTCGAACTCACCCGTGCCGCCGACGTTCAGGTGCGTCGGTATTCGAAAGGCATGGTGCAGCGGTTGGTGCTCGCCCAAGCGTTGTTGGGGTCTCCCGAGCTGCTCATTCTCGACGAGCCGACGTCGGGGCTCGACCCGCTGGGGCGCCGCCAAATTCGCGACCTCATTTTTGCCCAGCGCGAAAAGGGCACGACCATTCTCTTCTGTACCCACATCATTCCTGACGTCGAAGCGGTGTGTGACCACTTGGTCATTTTGGTGGGGGGCAAGAAGGTGACCGAAGGGTCGGTCGCCTCGCTGTTGGGGCAGGGAGGAGACGTTGAATTCATGGTCGAGCAGGTCGCCGAAGCCGACCTCCCGCCGGCCGCCACGGCGAAGGGCCCCCCGAAGCGCGTCGACCAACGGCTGGTGTTTCGGGTCGCCGAAAGCGAGTCGACCGCGGTCATTCAAGCCATTTTGCAGAAGGGTGGGCGCTTGGTTCAGCTCACGCCGGTGCGTCACGGGGTCGAAGAGGTGTTCATGCAGGCCGTTCGCGACGCTGGGCACACCGTCGGTTTCGGGAGCGCGTCATGAACGGCTTTTGGGCACTGGCCTGGAACGGGTTTCGCGAGGCTCGCCGCAACCGGGTGACCACGGTGGTCGCGGTGTTCGCGCTGCTGCTGCTCATTTCGTCGAGCTTGGTGACGCAGGTCACCGTTCACACCATCGACCGGGTCGTCACCGATTTTGGGCTGTCGACCATGGCGCTCATTCTCATGGGCCTCGCCGTGTTCTTGTCGAGCGGGATGATACCGCAAGAAATTGAACGAAAGACGATTTTTCTGATCGTCAGCCGGCCCATGTCGCGCGGCCGTTTTCTGTTGGCCCGGCTCACCGGCAATTTGATGTCGCTCTACTTGCTGCAGTTCGCCATGTCGGCGGTGTTCATCGGCGAGCTGTGGGTGTACCGCACGCCCGTCACCTCGGCGGTGTGGGCGTCGCTCGTCGGGTTGTCGTGCGAGCTCTTGGTCATTACCGGCATTGGCTTTTTGTTCTCGACCTTTTCGAGCCAGCTCGTTTCGGCGCTCATCACCGTGGGGTTGGTGTTCGCCGGGCACCTGTCGGGAGACGTGTACCGCCTCGCCTCGAAGTCGCCGTCAGAAGCCGTTCAGGCCGTCGGCCGCGCCGCGTACTACGTCGTGCCCAACCTCGACCGAATGAACTTTCGCGACGCCGCCGCCATTGCGGCCGACGTGTCGGTGAATTCGGTGCTGGCGGCTGGGGCGCTCGCCTTGGGGTACACGACCGTGCTCGTCGTCTTGGCGACGACCATCTTCGAACGGCGCGACTTCAGGTAAGCTCGAGCCGCCGCAAGCGCGTGCCGTTCGGTACGCGCCGGGCCAGGAGCCAAACCCAACGTGCGATTTCGCATCGCAGTGATGTCGGTGGTGATGGGGGTTCTCACCACCTTTGCCTCGTGGCTCACCCTGCAGCCCACGCTTTCGGTGTTGATCGACCTCATTGCCCGCAGCGCCATGGCGCTCGACCCGACGGTGCCGACCCTCAAGGCCTTGTTGCCGCTGTATTTGGCGTT
>JBGAIY010000728.1:0-2057 GCA_044225205.1 Myxococcaceae bacterium
GCTGCGAGTTCAAAAAGTCGGTCGGGTACCAGACCCGTGAAACGCCCCAACGCACCTTCTGCCGACCCACCGTGAAGTACACCTTGCGGTCGATGTCGAAGCGAAGCCACAGCTGGTCGAGAAAGACGCTGGGGTTCGTCGACGTTGACGGGGTCAAGCCCACGAGCGAACCCGAGCCGGTCGAGGTGGTGCTCGACGTCGTCGACGACGTGCTCAACGGGCGCGTCGGGTCGAATTGCAAGCGGCCCACCGCGAAAGCCCTCAGCCGGTCGTTGGGGCGCCCGTCGATGTAGGTGTCGAGAATGAAGGGCGAGGTGAATGAGCCCTTTTCGAACGCCTTGCCTTCTTGCCAGTAGAACTGGCCCGACATGAGCAAGTTGGCGCCCACTTTGAGCGCGTCAGACTTCACCTCGTCGGTGTCGAACTTGCTTTGAATGGGGCCGCTCGAGAGCTGGGCGAGGTCTTGCTCGGTGCCCCCGTCGCCGCGGTCGACCAGCGCGTCACTCGGGGTGGCCGCGCCCGCGTCGACCACGTCGTCGGCCGAACCGAACAGATCGGCTTCGTTCGGGCGGGTCTGCCCCACCGCCAGCATCGCCACCGTGAGCCAAATCATCGGCTCTTGCTCTCGAGCCAGGCCTTGGTGAACATGTTCTGGTCGAGGTTCGACAGGTCGACCGACTTGAAGAGCACGAGCGTCGAGTTCGCCTTTTCGATTTCGTCGAAAATTCGAATTTCACCGGGGAACCAGACGTCAGACTTCTTCGACGCCGAAAACAGCTTTTGCCACTTGGGGTAGTACGCGGTGCGCGCGAGCTTGCCCGACGCGGCGAATTCTTGGCGCTTCAAGATGTTGTGGTTCTCTTTGTCGACCCACAGGTGAATGAGCGGGTAGGCGACGTCGACCCCGGGCTTGACGTTGAGCTCGAGCTTGAGCGTCTCGAACTTGCCCAGCTTTTCTTCACCGGTGAGCGTGGGTTCGAATTCTTCGGCGAGCCGCGACTCGTCGAAGTCGCTGCGCCGCGAATTGGTGCCGCCGATGCGCTCGCGTTCGGTCGCGCGGTCCCACTTGCCGGTGGTGGGGTCGTACGACCAGAGGTTCTTCTCGAGCCGCAGGTACCCTTTGCCTTCTTCGCTCTTGGGCTTGGTGAACAGCAACATCAACTTGTCGTCGGCGTCGCGCCGAAAAATGAGCATTTCTCGAACGATGTCGGCTTTGTCTTTTTCTTTCTGCTCGATGTAGGTCAGCGCCTTGTAGTCGCCGCCGTTGCGCTGCCGGTCGTCGATTTCAGACAGCAGCTTCACCAGGTCGGCTTTGCTCGGCGGCTCGGCGAACGGGGGCCCCCCCCCCCCCCCCCCCCCCCCCCCCCCCCAACCCCCCACACGCTGCACAGCACCAACACCACTGACGTCGTTCGTCGCATCGGTTACCCCACGTGAGACATGGCTGAAACGGGTTTGAGCCGCGCGGCCAAGAAAGAAGGAATGACGGAGATCACGGTGATGATCGCGGTGATGAAGAGAATGCCGAAGGCGAGCCACAGTGGCGTGGGCGTGACGATCAGCCGTTCGCTCATGAACACGAACTGCCAGCTCTTCGGCAACGAAATGTTCGCGCCGTTGAGCCCGGCCGTGGTGAGCAGGCCGAGCACCGTGCCGGCCACCGTGCCGAACAGCCCCAGCAAGAAGCCCTCGGTCACGAACATGGCCAAGACCGACGGGCGCTGCATGCCGACCGCGCGCAGCGTGCCGATTTCGCGCGTGCGTTCGCGAATCGAAATCCACACGACCATCATGATGCCGACGGCGATGATCACGACCAGAATGAAAATGACGAGGCTCGCGAAGAACGAGAGCAACGTGACGATCCACTTGATGAAGCTGGTCTCTTCTTCCCACGTGGTGATGTCGAGCTTTTGCCCCGTCCACGACTCCCGGTTGACCGAGTCGAACTTGAACCAGAACGCGCGAGGGTCGGCTTCCATCACTCCGTAGCCGGCGGCCGCGAGCACTTTGCGCAGCCGTTCTTGCACCGGTTTCACGTCTTCAATTTTCTTGAG
>JBGAIY010000160.1:0-15610 GCA_044225205.1 Myxococcaceae bacterium
GTGTACGGCGATCACCCGGTGCTGCCCAAAGTCGAAGACCAGACGGGGCGGGTGTTGTCTCCGTACGCCGCCACCAAACACATCAACGAGGTGTACGCGGGCGTCTTCGAGCGCGCGTACGGCCTGCAGACCGTTGGGCTGCGGTATTTCAACGTGTTCGGCCCCCGCCAAGACCCCAACGGCGCCTACGCCGCCGTCATACCGAGGTGGTTGGCCGCCTTGGCGCGTGGCGAGGCGTGCGAGCTGCACGGTGACGGCCAAACGAGCCGTGACTTCTGCTTCGTCGCCAACGCCGTACAAGCCAACCTCCGCGCCGCCCTCGCCGTGGGCCCCGACGTCACCGACACCGTCTACAACATCGCCGTGGGGGGCCGAACGACGCTCCTCGAGCTGCATGGCCTCATTCGTGCCCGCGTTGCCGCCGCACTGAAACGCGACGGCATCGGTTTGCTCGCTCCCCGGCATTTGCCCGAGCGGCCGGGTGACATTCGCGACTCGCAAGCTGACATTTCTCGCGCTCGGGCGCGGCTTGGGTACGCTCCCACCCACACTGTGGCCCAAGGCCTCGACGAGACCGTCGGCCCCTTTCTTCGAGCATTGTCATGAAAATCGTCGTGTCGGGTGGCGCAGGGTTCATCGGGTCGAACGTCGTCGAGGCCTACGTCGAAGGCGGCCACGACGTGCTGGTCGTCGACGACTTGTCGACGGGCCTCAAAGAACAGGTGCACGCCCGCGCCCAATTCGTGAAAGCCGACATTCGCTCGCCCGAGGCGGCGAAAGCGGTCGAAGACTTCAAGCCCGAAGTGCTGAACCTGCACGCGGCCCAAATCGACGTGAGGCGTTCGGTGACGCACCCGGGCCTCGACGCCGACGTCAACGTGGTGGGGTGTCTCAACCTGCTCGAAGCGGGTCGGCGGGCCGGAGCGCTCAAGCGGGTGGTGTACGCCGCGTCGGGCGGGTCGATGTACGGCGACAGCCACGTCGTGCCCACGCCCGAGACCGAACCCGTGGCGGCGGTGTCTCCGTACGGCGTCTCGAAAGCCGCGTTCGAGCAATACTTGTTGTCGTACCGCGCCATGTACGGCTTGCACTACGTGGCCTTGCGCTACGCGAACGTGTACGGCCCGCGGCAAAACCCCCACGGAGAAGCCGGCGTGGTCGCGATTTTCACCGACCGGCTGCTGAGCGGCAAACCGTGCACCATTTACGGAGACGGCGGCCAGACGCGCGACTTCGTCTACGTGTACGACGTGGTCAACGCGAACGTCGCCGCGTTGACGTGCGATTTCGCGGGTGGGGTCAACGTCTCGACCGGCGTCGAAACCGACATCAACCGCGTGTACAGCGAGCTTGCCAAGGCCGCCGGTGTCGCGACCCCGGCCACGTACGCGCCCGGCAAAACCGGCGAACAGCGTCGCAGCGTGCTCGCGAACGCCAAGGCCACCAAAGTGCTGCGCTGGGTACCCCAGTGGGACGTCGAGCGTGGCCTCGCCAGCACCATCGAGTGGTTTCGAAAGCACCGCGCCGCCAAGTGAATGACGGCCGCGTGACGGCATGAACCCGCTCATTCACGGTGAAGTGGGGTGGCTCCTCGGGCACCGTCTCGCCGCCCGGCGCGACCGAGTGCTCGTCGCACTGGCCGGCGTCGCTCCCGACCTCGACGGCCTGAGCCTCGCGTGGGGTGAAGCGGCGTACGCGCGGTGGCACCACGTGCTGACCCATGGGCTGTTCGCCGCGCTCGTCTGTTCGGTGGTGCTGGGGGCGCTCGCCCGGCAGCGCCTCCAAGTCGCCCTCTGGTCGTGCCTCGCATTTCACGCGCACTTGCTCTGCGACCTGGCTGGCAGCGGGCCCGGCTGGCCGCTCGTGTATGGGTGGCCCTGGTCGGTCTCTGAAGTCTCCTGGGCCGGCCAGTGGAACCTCGCGTCATGGCAAAACGCGGTGTTTGGCCTCGGCGTGACGCTCGGTGGGCTGGCGGCCGCGGCGTGGGTGGGCCGAACGCCGTTCGAATTGATTTCTGCCCGGCTCGACGCCGCGGTCGTCAAGACACTCGCCGCCCGGTTTCGCTTTCGGCGCTAACGCTCCCGTTCGCCTGGCCTGAGCTGGTTTCGCGGCCGAACTTTCAAGAAGAGGAGGAAGCTGAAACGCTCGGCCGGCGGTTCTGTGCAACCAGGCCGCAACGCAGGCCGAAGTCGCACGACCGCCGCCCACCTTGGCGACGGCCGCGGCGCGATTCACGCCCCGCTCGTTGTGCCGCGCGCCCGGTCGCGAGCACCCGTGCCATTCAACTCGGCCGAGGCTTGGTCTCACGCAAACGAAGGCGCTTTCCGGCCCGCGGGTTTGGTACACCGGCCGCGTGCTTTCTGCTGCGTTGAGTGTCGGGCTGTTCTGGTCGCTCGGAGCGAGCGCCCTCCCCATCGCGCCTCCGGGGGCGCCGATGAGCCCCGACGGCGGCGTGCCCTCGTTGTTGGCCCCCGCCCCTTCGAGTGCGGTGCCGGTGTCGCCCCGGCCACTCGGCCTGACCATTTCAGGAGGCGTCTCCCTGGGGACCTACGAGGCCGGCTTCGTCTACCTGTACCTCGAGGCCCAAAAGGCGAAACCCCGGCAGCAGCTCAAAATTGTCACCGGGGCTTCGGCTGGCAGCGCCAACTCGCTCATCGCCGCCATTTCGTCGTGCCAGCCCCCAAACCCCTGGCCGTTCGACGACCTCGGCTGGCTCGTGTGGGGCGACATTGGCTTTCGCGACCTGTTCGACCGCAAGCACGCGACCGGCGCGAGCCTGTTCACCAAAGACGCGCTCGACCGCTCATTCGAACGCGTTCGCACCACGTGGAAACAGGGGCTGCCCGAGAGCTGCGACGTCGCGGTCGGCATTGTCGTCACCCGGCTCACGCCGCGCCAAGTCGAGCTGCAGAAGGGCCTGTCGGTGCCGAGGCTCGAAGAGAAGTTCGTCGTGCGCATTCAAGGCCGCGGCCCGGGCAAACCGCCGAAATTGTCGAACTACGTGATACCGGCCAGCCACCTGCCGCAACCGTTGTTGCCCTTCGTCGACGACGAGAACGACCCCGTCGCGGCCGATCGCAATTTCGGTCAGCTCCGCTCGGTCATTTTCGCGTCGGCCGCGTTCCCCGTGGCGTTCGCGCCCCAGGCGGTCGAATACTGCCTTTCGAAGCCGCCGAGAGAAGGCGAGGTCGCCACCGAGAAAAACATCGAATGCCGGCAACCCGAATTTCTCGACCTCTTCGTCGACGGCGGCGTGTTCGACAACAACCCGCTGCGCCTCGCGTATTTGGTCGCTGAGAACCGACTCGTGTTGACCGCCGACGGCCAGACGCTCTGGCGCGACGTGGTTCACGAACGAAACCAGGGCGTGCCGCACCCCAACATCGCCCACATCTACCTCGACCCCGACACCACGGCGTTTCCTCCCGAAGCCGAGACGCCGGCCGAGTCGCGCGACGAGGGCGTCGTCGCTCAGTTCTTTCGCCTCGGCGGCGGCTTCGTCGAAACCGCGCGCTCGAAAGAGCTCTACGCGCTGGCCCAAGAGCGCAAAGACCTCGCCGAGCGCATGCGCCTCACGGTGAGCCAGTACCCCAAAGCGAGCGAACACCTGTCGGCCTTCGTCGGCTTCTTCGAGCGCGACTTTCGCGTGTTCGACTTTTACCTGGGCATGTACGACGCGTTTCGAGAACTCAAGAACGCCGGGTTGTGGAGCGACGAAGCCATTGCCGTCATCACCAGCGGTGACGACCGGGCGCGGCGCGAATGGGCGCCCTTCGCGTGCATGCTCTCGGTGTACGAGCCCGACTACGAACGTTTCGCCGACGCCTGCCAGGGTGAAAACCTGCAGAACTTTCGCGTGCTTCTGCAGGTCAGCCTCGACCGCCTGGGCCAAGCGTGCAAGCCGCGCGAAGGCACCCAGCTGTACTCGATCAGCGGGTACCACCACCAGTGCACCCGCGAGCGCCAGGGCTACCCCATGCCGCACGTCGCCCAGGTGGAGGTGCTCAGCGAAGAGCAGCGTTCGCGCCGCCCCAAAGAGTCGGCGTTCGAGTTCTTCATGCGGCTGCTCAGCGCGTACGGCTTCGAATTCACCGACTTGGGCCTGTCGAGCGACGAGGCGCGGCTCGGCAAACTCGCCATTCGCCGCGAGTTCGACGACATCACCGGCGCGTGGGCCGACGCCCAACCCAACCTGTCTGACCGCTTGCTGGCGAAGACCGCCGGCCGCACGTTCTTGAACAACATCATTTTCGCGCCCTTGCGCGTGTCGGGCTACCTGGTGCTCGGCACCGCGGTCGAAGCGGGCTTCAGCAAAGTGCCTTTCGGCTGGCAGAGCGACTGGCTCCAGTTCACCGGCGCGCTGGGCATGAACTACTTTTTCACCATGTTCACGCCGGGTGAGAGCCGCGTGACGTTCAACCTCAGCGCGGGGCCCGAATTTCACCTCACGTTCTTGTCGAACGCCGTCGTTCAGCCACGCATCGCGCTGCGCGGCGGGTTTCAACTCGGCACCAAAGACCGCTTCGGCACCCAGCGCTGCGATCTCGAAACGACCGACCTGCGCACCTGCACCCAAGCCTTGGTCGAAGGCGTCGTCGTGGTGTCGATTCTCGAACGCGTGCGCGGGCAGCTCGTCTTTCAGACCTACCCCGCGTACTTCGGCAAAGACGCGCGAACCTTCAACTTGCAGTTCGGCATCGGCTTTCAGTTTTATTGAACGGCCAACCGCCGCGGTTCGGCACCGGAGCGCCGGTTGAGCCACGACGTGAAGCATGACGTCGAACAGTTCGTGCAGCTGGTCGCGGCCGCGCTTGCCACCATGCAGAAAACCTCGACCCTCCAGCGGCAAGACTGCATCGCCGAAACACCTCGGGCCGAAGCCGTTGCCGTCGCCATGATTCACTGGCGCATCACCGTGAAAATGAAGCGGGGCGCGCACCTGGGCCTCGACGAAATTGCGCTGCAACGCTGGCGGGCGGGCCAAATCGTTTCTGAGCGCTTCATTGACGAGCGCCTGCTCGATTTGAACGACCCCGCCGACCGCGCCCAGTTCGCCGCCGCCCGACCGGCGCCATGACCGGTGGTTCGCAAACGCAAGTCAGGGCCGCAGGGGCCAGCCCTGGCAGGTGCCCGCCACACGCTCAAACCCGGGTTGGCCCGGTTCGACCAGCGCCTCACAGCTGACCACCGAGGCGTCGCCTTCGGCCGAAGTCACCTTCAAGCGTTTCATCAGCGAACCGGGCGAAGCATCGTCTTGAACGGCGAGCGCGACCACGCGCACGCCAGACTCGCGAACTTCAAGCAAGCGGGCGGTGAAGACCGCACAGGCCTGGCCGCCGCATTCGCACGAGTCGAGCAAGTGGCGCTTGGCGTCGAAGACCCGGGGGTTGGCCAGGTGCGCAAGCTCGGCGCTCGCCACGAAACGCCCCCGGCGCGGGTCGAATGGCCACACATCGACCCAACAGTTGCCGGCACAGCCAGGGCTGGTCGGTACGAGCAGGTCGGGTTGACCGTCGAAGGTGAGGTCTTCGACCGCCAACGCCCCCGTCGGCGAATGGTCGGCGTCTTCGAGAATCTGTTGGAGCCGGCCGCGCCGAATGATGATGACCGGCGTCGCCGGTGAAGAAGCGGCGGCGTCGACCCCCAGCTGAAAGCCCGAGCACAGCTTCAACCGTGTGTCGCTCTTTTGGCAGGTTGCGAGAAAGACGAGGGGTGGCGCTTGGGGCTGGTGTTCCCACCGGGGCCACCAGGCGAGGCAGCTTTGCGAAGGCGACCACAGCGCCAAATCAATGCTGCCGTCGCCGTCGAGGTCTTGTTCGACGAGCGTCGCGTCACGCGCGAACACCAACGCGGCGCACAGCGCTTCGACCGGAGCGAGCGACTGGTTTCGGGCCGCATCGGGCTCGCCGGCGAGGCGCTCCCACTTCGACCAGAACGCGTTCCACTCGAGCTTGACCTTCGACGCGCCGGCGGAGGGCCGCGCCGGCGTTGCCGCCAACGCGCTGATGCCCCACACGAAGGCGACGAGCGCGCCTTTGGGCCAAGTGCTGGCAGGTCGACCGAGGGTCATGGCGCGTCACCAAACGGCACCTTCAGTGGCACTGCAAGCGATTGCTGGCCTACCGTGCCAACCCGGCTTCTGAATGAAATGCCTGAGCCGGCACGACCACTGGGTGCCGAAGAGGTCAGCCGACCGGAAGCGCTGCGCACCGATTCCCTAGTTCACCTGCGGCTGATCTGCACTTCGCTGGCGAGACCTCGACCCACGCATTGCCCGTCAGACCTGCAGCATGGCCGCGCCCTCGAGCTCTATTTTTTCGGCCGCGCTGACCGCGAGGTGTGCGACGCCGGTTCGCCGAGCTTCGACGGCTTGTCTGACTGGCCTTGGGGTTAGCCGGTGCTCGTCGAAAGCCAGCCCGACAACGGCGCTCTGGTGCGAATGCGCCCGAGGCGAATGCCGCGCGCTCGAAGTTCGGCGGCGACTTTCGGCTGCACCCGTTCTTCACTGAGCAATTGCTTGAGCGCCGGCAACCGAATCGCACTCACCGCGATGCTCGCGAAGACGTAACGGCCCGTCGACGAAGCGACGCACACCGTGTGCAAGGCGCGCAAGGCTTCACTCTGGAGCACCGGTATTGAACTGCCCGCTCGGGGCACGCCCAGGTTCAACGTTTCTAGGTTGCAGGGCGCGTCGCTCAACCGTTTCACCGCTGGGGCCGTCAACGCCGAGCCGGGCACGCTCAAGTGCGCCAGCGCGGGCCAGTGCACCGGCGCTTGGAGCCAGGCGTCGGGCCCGCTCGTCACGTACAGACGCGTCAGCGCCGGCAAGTGGGGCACGACCGCTGGGTCGAACGCGCAGGGCGCTCGAATGGCCAAAGCGGTCAGCGCCGGAGCCGGCTGCCGGATCGCCTTGACCAGCGCCGGCCCCGAATCGACGGTCAGCCGCTCCACTTCGCCGAACGACGGGTGGCGCATGGCTTCGGCCAGGTCGTCGCCCAGGCGGAGCCTGACGCGCAGCGCGCGAATCGGCGCCAGTTCGAGCAGGCGCGGCAAGTGTCGCAGCGACGCTTCGCCCAAATCGACTTCGTCGACCAACCCCCACCGCAATCGCACCGCGGTGACGCCCAGCTCGGCCAAGGTCGCCGTATTCGCCCGCTGGTGTTTCGCGATGCGCTCCTTCAGTTCTCGTTGGGTGCTTGGGTTCGGCCGTTCTTTCAGACCCAACCCGTCGAGAATCGCATCTCCCGCGGGGTCTCCGCGTTCGAGCAACGCGTCGGCCGCGACCCGGTAGGCGTCTCGGTCGCCCCGCCGCATGCGAGCCAGCAATTCGGGAGACCACGGGGCGGCGCTCATCGACGCAACACCGCCCTCACGCGCCGCAGCCACTCGACCCCCACGTCGGGTTGGGCCACCGCGGCCCACGACGCGAACCCCAACAGCCAGCGCTCGAAGTCGGGCCGGCCCCGCGCTTGCGAGGCCACGCCGTGTCGTTCGCAGTTGTGCAAAATCGCTTTGAATTCGCGGCGCTGGCGTCGGGGCAGCGACACTTTTTCGTTCACCACCAACCCGGTCACTTGCTGACGCCCGGTCGCCCGCATCACCCGCCGCTTCGACGCGTTTTCGATGAAGCCTTCGTGCTGGCAAATCGAGTTGGCCCACCACAAGAAACGGCCCACGTCGCGCGGCCGAACGTCGAATGAAAACGTCAGGTCGTCGGCGTAGCGCGTGTACGCCCCGTTCCACTTCTTGGCGAGCCCGGTCAACCGCGCGTCGAGCCGTCGCGCCACCAGGTTCGCAATCACCGGAGACGTCGGGCTCCCTTGCGGCAGCACCGCCACCTTTGACCACGCGTTGCCCAGCTTCGGGCGGTAGGTCGTCAGCTCCGCCAGCGCGGCCGCCACCTCGTGCGGCAGCCTCAACGCCCGAAACAACCCGCGCACCCGAGCAAAATGAATCGACGGAAAGAAGTCTTGGAGGTCGAGCTTCACCACCAACGCTCGGCCCACATGCGGTGCCGCGTTCTTGACGACCGAACTGCCCGCGAAGAAGGCGGTCGCCGCCGGGTGCAGTGGCAGGCCGGCGAAGAAGCCGTCGAGCAACCGCCGTTGAACGCCGCGAAGCTCGGGCCAGGGCGCCGCCAGTCGACGCTCACCGCCGCGGCGCTTGGGCACGCTGAATTCGACGTAGCGGCGCAGCTCTTGAAACCGCTCGAAGGGGTGACCCGCCAGCCGTTCGAGCTCAGGCAGCGACCGCATCGTCGCCACGAGCGGAAAGGGCCCCTGTCTGCGCCAAGACTGGCGCTTTGACCCGAAGAGCCAGCCGCTCGTGTCCCACGGGGCGGTGGTGGCCCGGCCAAAGTCGGGCTGGGCGACGTCGGGCAGCTCGAGCTGCCCCAACCGCAATCGGGCCAGGTTCGCCACCACCGCCGTCGAGGTCTTTGACCGCGTGCCGCAGGTACGCCCCGGCACCTGGGCATGAAGCGACTGGCGATTTGGCCGCGAGCACCGCTCGTCGGGCCCTGGCTGCGCAAACGCTCGAACCAGTTGGCCACGGTCAATGAGGTTCGCCGCCCAGGTGCCGACGATGTCGGCTTCGGCCAGCCCCTCGACCCGGTCGAGCACGGCGAGCGCCGCCGCCCAGTCGAACGGTTGGCGCTCTTTCAGCGCGTTCAATTCGAGAATCGCGTCAACCGGGTTCACGAACGAATGCTCCTGGCGGCCTGAACACTACCTGCTTCCAGATCCGCGACGATGAACGAGTTCCGGCATGGCCTCATCGTCGCGGATTGATGTTTCATGCAAAACCAACTTCACCGCGACGTGACATCGCGAAACGACGCTAGCTGCTTCAGGCCGCCAGCGAGCCGGCCGTGAATAGCAATTGGGCGGCCGGCGTGTCTTAAAAAAAATTCAGTCGGCTCCGGCGTAGTGCCCAAGCTCCTCGGCGAGCGTGATGTGGCTCGTCTCGAGGCCATTGGTGACCGCGACTTCGAACGGGTGCAGGTCGTCGAGGCTCGAAAAATAGCGCACGTCGTTCGAACTCGGAGCCAGCGCTCCACCCGCGTCGTTCACGGTCTCGGGGCGGGTGTACAGCCGGTCGCCGACGGCGCGGTTGAACATGAACGGGTGGTTGTGCAGCACCGTACGCAGCACCCAGCCACCGTTCACGTCGCCGAGCACGCGCGCTCTGACCTCGCCGCGAGGTTTCTGCCCCACGCGGTCGAGGCTCGAGAAATACACGCGCACGCGGGGGGCTTGGTCAGAATGAACGCGAGAAATTCGGTCGGGTGCTCGAGCATCGGCCAGCGCGAGTTCTGGGCCCCGAAGAGCAACCACTCGAGCCGCGAAATCGGCCGGAGCGAACCGTGGCCTTCGAGCAACGCCGCGTCGTTGTGGGCGTCTTTGGGCGAAAACGACTGGGTGATCTCCCGCTCGGCTTCGAGCAACGCCCGCCCAGAAGCCTGGCGCCCCAGCCGCGCCTCCACCGCGTTGCGATACGCCCGAAGCGCCCCGTCGTCGGCCGGTGTATCGAGCCCAGCCCCGTCGGCCCAGTCGTACACCCGGTTCTCTTCGGTCGGCGCCGGGGCTTCGACCGCGACGAGCCGCGCCGGTGGCAGCCCCCCGGGCGTTACACACGCCGCCCCGAACATGACCATCAGCGCCCACGATTTGATTCGCTCCATCGCGCTCGGTGTTTGACTCGAAATGGCCCGCCAGGTCTACCGTCGCGGAGCCCCTCGAAAAGTTGCAACTTCGGGCCGGTCGACGCCCACCACAACGTTCACCCGAGATGCTCTCGGTTTCGGCCGCGAGATTGAATGAACGCGCAGGTCAGTCTTGAAAAACGATTGGACGAAGGCGACGCCGCCCCGCACGAGGCCGGGTGTGCGACGTGGTCACCTCCGGCGCTCGTCGGCGCCGCCGAGTAGGCCACGTTGCGGCTCGGCGGCGCGACGCGCGATTGGCGAGACTCGCGTGACTCACCGTGATTGCGCTTCCGTGTCCCGCGGCTTGGGTCACCTCCTGACGGCGTTGCGCTCCCGAGGTCAAAGGCCAGCCGACCTCAAGAGGCCGCCTCATCCTTGGTGAACTTGATGCTCAGGGCGTGTAGAAAAGGCGGGTGATCAACCTCACCGCGCACGAAGCCCACGCGACCTTGCCGTGTCTGTGCAAGACCTGCTTCGGGCGCGCGCCGAGTGAAGCGAGCGCCGCCGGAGTCGACTTTCGGCGCATCACCGTCACCGCCGGCCCGCGCGAGCTGCACGCGTGGTTGCCCGTGAGCCTCGCCGCCGACGAAGCGGCGCTCATCGCGTCGATGCGGCAACGGCTCGAACGACGAACGGCCCGGTGGCCGAAACCCAAGCTCGCCCCCTTGGTCGGCAGGGCGAAGCCGAGCACCGCCCCGCCCAGGGCGACCGGCCTGTGGGCTCGGGTTCGCCGCTTTTTCGGCCCGAGGTCGTGACGTGGCGCCACGCCCGCAAGCCGACATCGTGCTGGCCACGCTCAACGCCAAGTACATTCACGCGTCGCTCGGGCTGCGCTGCCTGCACGCGAACTTGGGCGTGCTGCGGTCGCGCGCCGTCATTCGCGAGTTCGTGATTCACGACCGCCCGGCCGACGTCGTCGAACGCTTGCTCGAACACGCCCCCCGCATCATCGGCCTCGGCATTTATGTGTGGAACGCGCAGACCAGCCTCGAGGTCGTGCGGCTGCTTCGCCAAGTCGCGCCCGACGTCATCGTCGTGCTGGGTGGCCCCGAGGTTCGCTACGAAACCGACCGCCAAGAAATCTGTTCGCTCGCCCAGTACGTGATTTCGGGCGAAGCCGACCACGCGTTTCGACGACTCTGCGAAGCCTTGCTGGGCGACGGTCAGCCCCCGCCCCAACGCGGGGTCATCGCCGCCGAGCCCCCCGACTTGCACTCGCTGGCGCTGCCGTACGACCTGTTCACCGACGACGACCTGCACCACCGGGTCATTTACGTCGAAGCGTCGCGCGGCTGCCCGTACCAGTGCGAATTTTGCCTCTCGTCGATGGACGACGGCGTTCGCCGCTTCGACACCGAGCCGTTTTTGGCCGCCCTCGACGCGCTCATCGCCCGCGGGGCACGGCAGTTCAAGTTCGTCGACCGCACCTTCAACCTCGACCTCAAAGTCACCACCCGCATTCTCGAATTCTTTTTGCAGCGCGTGAACCAAGGCGTGTTCGCCCACTTCGAGCTCGTGCCCGACCGGCTCCCCGAAGGGCTGCGCGCGCTCGTCGCGTCGTTCCCCGAAGGGGCGCTGCAGTTCGAGGTCGGCATTCAGACCTTCGACGTCGACACCGCCAAGCGCATTTCGCGCAGACAAGACTACGCCAAGACCGAAGAAAACCTGCGCTACCTGAAACAGCACACCGGCGTGCACCTGCACACCGACCTCATCGTCGGGTTGCCGGGCGAAACCGCCGAGTGCATCGCCCTGGGGTTCGACCGCCTCGTCGCCCTCGAACCGCACGAAATTCAGGTCGGCATTCTGAAGCGCCTGCGCGGCACGCCCATCATTCGGCACGACCGCGAATGGCACATGACCTACAGCGCCTCGGCTCCGTACGAACTGGTGTGCAGCAAGACGCTCTCGTTTTCCCAGCTGCAGCACCTCAAGCGCTTCGCCCGCGCGTGGGACCTCGTGGGCAACAGCGGGCGCTACCATGCGCTCAAGGCGTTGGTCATGACCCGAACGCCTTCGGCCTTCGAGTCGTTTTCGCAGTGGGTCGAATGGCTGCACCGGCGCATCGGCGACTTCACCGGCCTGTCTCCCGAACGGCTGACCGGGCTGCTGCGTGAATTTCTCGTCGCCCACGGCGCCGCCACGACCGAGGTCGACGCCGCAGTCGCAGCCGATCAAGCCGCCCGCGAAAAGGCCCGCCACGAGGCCAAAGCCCACGAAAAGGCTCTGCGGCGCCAGGCCCATCACGCCGCCTTCGAGGCCGCGGGCCAGGTGACGGCGGGGTGACCGGCAGAATGGCTTGACAGGGTTTGAACCTCCCCGTACCTTGACGACCGCTGTCAGGGTTTGGCGCTTTTCGGTCTTTTCGCCGCCAACCCGCTCACTCCTCACACCGCCGGCTTTTGGCAGCAGCCGCGACCAGCTTCGAAATTACCGATTATGGCCAGGGCTCCCACTCCGAAGAAGCGCCGTTCCTCCAAAGACGACGAGAAGCCGAAGAAGCGCGTCGCCAAGAAGAGCGTCGAGGCCGAAGAGCCCGCTGAGCGCGAGCCCGAAGTCGACGAGGCCGAAGCCGCCGCCGAAAACGACAGCGACCGCGACGAGCGCGACGAGGCAAGCGACCAAGACGACGGCGAAAATGCGCCGCGGCCGGTGCTGACGCCCATTGTTCGCCCCGTTCGCGACGACGACATTCAAGAAGCACAAATGGTGGGAGAAACCCCCGCCGAAGAGGCGCCCTCGACCGAGGCCGCCCCCTCGGCTGGGAGCGACAACGAACGAGACAGTTCGCGCCAGCAACTTCAGGTGCTCAAGCTGAACGACCTGAAGCGCATGAAAATCACCGAGCTGTCGAAAATGGCGCACAACCTCGGCATCGAGGGTACCCAGGGTCTCAAAAAGCAAGAACTCCTGGTCGCCATTTTGGGCAACGTCGCCGAGAAGCGGTACGAGGTGCAGGCCGAAGGCGTCATGGAACTGATGAGCGACGGCTACGGCTTCTTGCGCAGCGCCGACTCTGACTACCAGCCCAGCCCCGACGACTTGTACGTGTCACCTTCGCAGGTGCGCCGGTTCAACTTGCGGCCGGGCGACACCGTCACGGGCCCCATTCGCCAACCGCGCGAGGGCGAGCGGTACTTCGCCTTGCAGCGCGTCGAGAAGATCAACTTCGCCGACCCCTTCAGCGCCGACGTCAAAGAGCGAATTCTCTTCGACAACCTCACCGCGCTCTACCCGACCAAGAAGATCAAGCTCGAGCACGAGTCGACCGACTACACGACCCGCATCATCGACCTGTTCACGCCCATCGGGCTCGGGCAGCGCTGCCTCATCGTCGCTCCGCCGAAAGCCGGCAAGACGGTGATGTTGCAGAACATCGCCCACGCGATTTCGAAGAATCACCCCGAAATTTACCTCATTGTCTTGCTGGTCGACGAACGGCCCGAAGAAGTGACCGACATGCAGCGCAGCGTGCGCGGCGAAGTCGTCGCGTCGACCTTCGACGAGCCGGCCACCCGCCACGTGCAGGTCGCCGAAATGGTCATCGACAAGGCCAAGCGGCTCGCCGAACAAAAACAGCACGTCTGCATCTTGCTCGACTCGATTACCCGGCTCGCGCGCGCCTACAACACGGTCGTGCCACCCTCGGGCAAGATTCTGTCGGGTGGCGTCGACGCCAACGCCTTGCACAAGCCCAAGCGCTTCTTCGGCGCGGCCCGCAACATCGAAGAGGGCGGCTCGCTCACCATCATCGGCACCGCGCTCATCGACACCGGCAGCCGAATGGACGAAGTGATTTTCGAAGAGTTCAAAGGCACGGGGAACTCTGAAATCGTTCTCGACCGAAAACTCTTCGAAAAACGCATCTTTCCGTGCCTCGACATCAACAAGTCGGGCACGCGCAAAGAAGAGCTGTTGCTGCCGCCGGCCGACCTCGTTCGCGTCACCGCCCTGCGCCATGCGGTGCACCCGTTCACGCCCATCGACGCTATGGAGTTCACGCTCAAACACATGCGCCCGACCAAGAACAACACCGAGTTCTTGAACGGCATGAACCGCTGAACGTCGTCTTTTTGGTAGCGGCCGCAGTCGACGGGCGGGCGGGGTTGGGCTACACCGCGCCCCCTATGTCTCGCCCGGTTGTCGCCTTGGCCATTCTTGTCGCCCTCTGCGCGTGCCCCAGCACGCGTGTTCCGTCGACGACCGACGCTGGCACTGCCGATTTCGTCGGCCGCGCCTGCAGCGTCGACGCCGAATGTGGCTCGCTGCGCTGCGACACCGTGCGCCGTCAGTGCATTTGCCTGTCTGACCAGAGCTGCAAGTCGGCCGACGGCACGCCCAAGTACTGCAACAACTACACGGGCCTGTGCGTGTCTGAAATCGCCGGGTGCACGGCCGACGCTCAGTGCGGCATGACCCAGTTCTGCGACCCCACCATTCGCGCGTGCCGGCCGCTCAAGACGTTTTGCGAAGTTTGCTCGAGCGACAACGAATGCGGTGGCTCGCAAGACAACTGCGTGGCCGACGCGACGCTCGGCCAGAAGTTCTGCGGCAAGGCCTGCGGCGCCGACGCCGACTGCCCGCGCGGAGCCACCTGCCAACCCAAGGGTGACGTGAAGCAGTGCTGGCCCGACAAGACCCCGACGGGCTTGCCCGCCACCTGCCGCAACTTCGCCGGCTGTACGCCCGACTCGCTGCGCACCTGCAACACCACCGACGAATGCCAAGACCTGAGCCAGCGGTGTGACGCCACCCGCGGCGTGTGCGTGGCCATCGAGCAGGTGTGCCCCTTCGGCACCATTTGCGACCCGCGGGTCAAGCTGTGCGTCGCCGAATGCGCCCGCGACCTCGACTGCGGAGACTCGACGCTGCGCTGCAACAACAAGGTCTGTGAACCCGTCGCCGCGTGCACCGTCGACACCGACTGCGCCGACAACCGCGTCTGCACCAAGGCTCCGGGGGCCACGACCGGCACCTGCCAACCGTTCTGCGCCACCAACAGCGACTGCCCGTTCGGCCAAATTTGCGACAAGCAGGGCTCGCGGGTGACCTGCGTCGACGGGTGCACCGCGAACTCGGGGTGCGCGCTCGACCAGCGCTGCAACCAGACCACCAAGAAGTGCGAAGGGCCCACCGTCGGCACGACCAAAATTTGTCAGGCCACCAACGCCTGCGGCACCTGCCAGCTGTGCGACGGCGTGAAGAACGAATGCGTCAAGGCCACCACCCAGTTTCCCCACTGCCAGGCGTGCGCGACCCCCAGCGACTGCCCCGGTGGGGCCTGCGTCGCCATGGCCGACGGTCAAACGGTGTGCGTGCGCAGCTGCGGCAACGGCCAGGGCGACTGCCCGCAGGGTTTCGCCTGCCTCAGCCTCACCACGGGCGGCCAGGCGTGCGTGCCGTCTGACCGGCTGTGCGCGTCGAAGTGCCAGTGATCGGCTAAAACGCGAGGGCACCATGCCTCTCATCATCGGCATCGACCTCGGCACCACGCACTCGCTCGTCGCCGTGATGAAGGGCGAGCGCCCCGAAATCGTGCCCAACCGGCTCGGCAAACGGTTGACCCCGTCGGTCGTGGGCCTCGACAAGCACGGCCAAGTGCACGTCGGTGAAACCGCACGCAACCAGCTCGCCGTCGCCCCAGAGCGCACCGTCGCCGAAGTGAAGCGCCTCATGGGCTCGGCCGAACGCGTTTCGCTCGGAGACCGCACCTACACGCCCCAAGAAATCTCGGGCTTCATTCTCAAGGCGCTCAAAGAAGACGCCGAGCGCGCATTGGGCGAGCCCGTCGTCGAAGCCGTCGTCACCGTGCCCGCGTACTTCACCGACACCCAACGCCAGGCCACCAAAGACGCCGGCGCATTGGCGGGCCTCAAGGTCGAACGCATTCTCAACGAGCCCACC
>JBGAIY010000161.1:0-15826 GCA_044225205.1 Myxococcaceae bacterium
GTCTTGGCCGTCGAGGCTCACGTAGTACACGGCGCCCGTGGGCTGGGGGGCTGATGAGCCTCCGTCGACGACCGGCCAGCCTTGACCGGCATCGCTCGGGCCGCCGTCGAAGGCTGCCCCTGCGTCGAGGCCCGAGCCGCCGTCGAGCGAAAGCCCGCTGTCGCCTCGCCCCGCGTCGAATGACGACCCCGCGTCGACCACCGCTCGGCCGGCATCGGTCGCGGCGCTGCCAGCGTCGGCGTGGGTACTGCCGCCATCGGCGAGGTCGCCCGCGTCGGAGGCCGAAGAACGCCCCGCGTCAGAAGTGCGGCCCGCGTCGGCCGAAACGGCAGCGTCGAATGACAAGCGCCCTGAATCGGCGAGCAGCCCGCTCATTTCGCCAATTTCACCAGCACCACAACCAACCAATGCCAATGAGCACCAAAACCACCGGAGGGGCCACATTTGCAGCGTTCAAAGCAACTCTCATGCGCCGAGCCACCGCGTTGATGTTGTGGGCCGTTGGCGACGGCCTGGAGGGGCATGCCCTACCACCGGCAAGGGCATCACCCGGCCACCATCACTTCACGGTGACGAAACTGCCCGTCTTGAAATAGCCAGCCGAGTTCCACCCCTGCAGCCCTTGGTCGCTGTTGGCGAATCGAATCGCGAACGCGGCGGTCGTGGCGGTGCTCGGCCAAATGTCGGGCGCCGAGAGGCGAAGCTCGTAGCTGCCCGGAGTGGCGTTGAGCGGCAGCGACACCGGCACCGTGAGTTGGCTCGAGGTGCTTGCCTGTGGCGGCAAGGAGCGCAGGTCTTCGGCGCTCTTGCCGCTGAAACAGGTGAAGGGAGACGTCGTGAGACACGCCTGTACCGTGAGCACACGCGGAGAAAAGACCCGGGCCCACCCAACGTTGCGAAGCTTCACCGAAATCGACAGGGTTTGCCCCGCCACCGCTGAACGGGGGCTTGTCACGCTGTCGAGTTGCAAACGGTAGCCCATGAGGTTGCGAATCTCGGTCATGCAACCGCCCGCCGTCCACCCGTCGCGGTAGGCGGTGCTGTCGGTGCTCTGGAGCGAATCTTTGAGCCACGCGAGGTGGTATTTCGCGAATTCAGAACGGGCGGTCGCGCAGTCGGTCTTCAAGGGCTTGGCGCAAGAGCCAGACACTTCGCCGCCGTACGGCACCAGGTCGGTCAAGGTGGCCATGTACGTCTGCATCGACGAACCGCTCCAACCACTCGAGTAGCCGACCCACGTGCCGGTGTCGTTGCTGCTCGAGAGCTGACAGTCGTTGTGAAAAGCCGCGCGCGCCTGAACGGCGTCGGTAAACGCGTTCGCCGGTGCCAACACCGTGGGAAACCAGATCGCCTGATCGTCGGGGAAGCGAAAATGCACGTAGGTTCGTGGGTGAAACGCGTCCATCAGAGCGTTTCTGATCCTGAGCCGATTCGCGTTGGCCACGGTGCACGAACCTTGAATCGAACCGAAGCAGGCATTGTTGTTCTGGGAGCTGTGCCACTCGCCCCATGCACCGATGAACCCGGCTTTGGCGAACGGCAAGATGTCGGCGTTCTTCTGAAAGATTGGCTTCAGTTGCGCCAAGTGGGCGACGATTTGGTCGGCCGTCGCATCGTTGCCCCCGCCGCTGTTGTCATAGCGGAGGTTGATGGCGCACTTCATGCCCGCGGCGCGAATGGCGTCGAGGCGACTTTGAAAGTTCGAGAGCCACGATGACGAAATCGCCGAGGTGCGAAACGCCGAGAGGCCATCGATTTCACACGACAAGAGTCGGTCTCCGGCGCTGAACCGCGCGGTGACGCTCGCGCTGTCGTACGAATTGATCATGTCTGCCCCTTCCCACCCGGCGTAGCCACGGTCGGGGTTCGGCAAGACCGAATCGGTGACACTCATCGACACGAACGTGACCGTATCGGTGGGCCCGTCGGCAATGCCGGCATCGAACCCGTTACCGGCGTCGAACCCGTTACCCGCGTCGAACCCGTTACCCGCGTCGAACCCGTTACCCGCGTCGAACCCGACCCGTTACCCGCGTCGAACCCGTTACCCGCGTCGAACCCGTTACCCGCGTCGAACCCGTTACCCGCGTCGAACCCGTTACCCGCGTCGAACCCGTTACCGGCGTCGAAGTGAACCTCGCCGCCATCGACGACAGCACCCGCATCGTGGCCCTGGCCTGCGTCGACTTCAGTGCCGGCGTCGGCGACCGAACCGGCGTCACCGTGCAAGCCGGCGTCGCGGTGGGCCGCCGCCATTTCGCCGACCACGCCTTCGCCGCAGGCGACGGTCGTACACAGAAAGACAACGCCAACGAGTCTCGAGATGAACGTGCTCATGAACGCTCCGGGCGGGGTCTTCGCCACTGAGCAATGCGCATACCCGCGCGCACCCGAGCATTTTCAAGACATTCGCTCACCGGAGAGGACTCGAGTCCTCTCCGAGAGAGGACCCGAAGCCACTCTCGGTCTACGAGAACGCGTAGGTCTTCACGACGAGTCGGGGCCCGACCATGGCCGACGTGAGCGAGGCGCCGGCGTCGTCGCCTTCAACGGTCACCCGAGCCCCGTCTTTCTTGATTTTGCGGTCGCCGCCAGCCAGCAAATAGGTCTGACCGTTGTCGGCCTCCAAGACCCACACGCCGGTTTCGATGTCGCGAAAGGCCACTTTGCCGGAGATCTTCATACGGTCTCCTTCTTGAGCATCGCGCGGGCGATGAAGAGGCAAACGAGCACGTTCACGAGCAACCAGGGCACCGCCATGAACGTAAAGGGCAGCCACGCCAGCGCCGGCGCTTTCGCCCAAGCGGTGTACGCGAGTATGCCGGCGAAGCCGAGGGCGACACCGCCGACGGCCGGGCGAATTTGCTTCAACGGTATCGCCACGAGCGCCAACACGAAGGCGGGTATGGCGCTGTAGACAATGGGGTTCGCCAATGCGCCGCGACCGAAGATGATCTTGTTGAGCCAGTCGGGCAGCGGCAAGACGATCGAGGTGGTGAACTCGCTCGGGCCGGCCACCCACCGCGCGACGAAGACGCCCATGGTCGTCAGCGCGAGCGGCAGCAAGAAGCCCGGAGACACCAAGATGTTCAAATACCCAGGGCGTTCTTTCTTGCCCAAGGTCAGCAGCACGAAAGCCAACATGGCGGCGGCGAAGGCGAACGGTTTCCAGTCGAAGGCGCCGTACGAGAAGGCGCCGATGTCACCGTTGACGACGGCGTCGACGCGGGCCTGGCCGTCGTCGAGGCGAGCCAGTTGGGCTTCGACGGGCAGCAGTTCAGCCGCGTCGCTCGACTTCAGCGCCTTGAGCGCGCCTTCGGCGTCGACCACGCCGTGACCGAATTGTTCAGACCAGCCGCGCACGCCTTCAGGCGGCTTGGCGCTCGCGAACAACGCCTTCTCGACTTGATCGGGCGTCTTCGCACCCGAGGCGTAGAGCAGCGCGGCGACCGCGGCGACGTGGGGCGCGGCCATCGAAGTGCCGTTGTACGAGGCGTACACCGACTTCGACACGTCTTTGGGGTCAATGGTGTTCTGTACGATGCCGGCTTCGTCGCCGCCTTGTGACTTGTCTCCACCCGGGGCCGCGATGTCGAGCTCTTTGCCCCACGACGAATACGAAGCCCGTTGGCCGCTCGGCCCGACGGCGCCGACCGCGACCGAACCGGGGTAGGCGGCGGGGTACTCGACGATGCTGCGGCCTCCGTTACCGGCGGCACACACCACGACGACCCCGTGGTCGCGCGCGTACTTCACCGCGTGCGCCATGGTTTCGCTGCGCCCGCCACCGCCGAGCGACATGTTGATGACCTTCGCGCCGTGGTCGGCCGCCCAACGAATGGCGTCAGAAATGTCGGCCGAGTTGCCACTGCCAAAGTGGTCGAGCACCTTGATGGGCATCAACGTCGCTTCGAACGCGACGCCCGCGACGCCTTCGCCGTTGTTGGTCGCTTGCGCGATGGTGCCCGCGACGTGGGTACCGTGGCTCTGGTCGTCGTTCGGGTGCGCGTCGTCATTCACGAAGTCGTACCCTTCGGCAAACTTGGCGCCTTTCAAGTCGGGCACCTGGCGAAAGTCTTCGTAGTCTTCGTACGCGATGCCCGTGTCGATGACGGCAACCACCACGCCTTTGCCCTTCGAGCGCTCCCACGCCTTGGGCATGTTGATCATCTTCAGGTTCCACTGCTTGGCGAAGCCCGGGTCGTTCGGCAGGTAACTGGCGGTAAAGGTCATCAACGGCTCGGCGACTTCGACGTTCTCATTCTGCCGAATGCGCGCGAGCAGCTCGGCTTCGTCGATGCCGTCGGGCACGTGGCCGATCGTAATGGCGCTGTCGGGCCCTTCGACCGAGTCGTTCAGCTCGAGGTCGACGCCCCACGCTTTTTCCCACTCGTCGAACTGCGCCTTGGTGGTGCCGTCTTTGAAGTCGACGACGATGGTGTCGCTCGAATGGGTCGAGACGTCGTCTTCACTTTCGCCTTCGTACCCGGGCGCCTGGGCGCGCGCCGAACCGGCGAAGAGCAGCCCTGCCACCGACACCGCGAACGCCGACGCAACCAATGAGCGCATGTATGACCTCACGAACACCCTACGAACGATTCAAGAAACGATTGGATCTGACCCACTGTTCCACAGCGCGCCGTGAAGTTCCGTCAAGCTGTGTGAATTGAACATTTCACAATCATTTCAACACCCTGCTGCCCCCACCCCGACCACGCCTCGGCCGACTGGTGCGGTCTGACGACCGCACATTGAGGGGCTGACTCTACATTTATGCTCGTCGCCCTGTCGCGCCACCGGCCCATTCGGGTGGAATGAATGTTGCGACCGCCCAAAGCGCTTGGGCCGAAGGCGCCCGCCCCATTCCAGGAGACTCCCTCTGGTGAACGTCTGTTTCGAACGTCGCGGCCGTTGGTCGAGCCCCGCGCCCGCCTGGCTGGCGGCGGTCAGCTTGCTGTTGGTCGCTTGTACCGGAGTGGGTCTGGTGGGTCGGGCGGCGGCACAACCGCTGAAGAGCCGTGCGTCGAACCCACGGAGGTGACCGTCGACGACCGGTTGCCGCCCTTGCGGCTGCTGCGACGGGCGTCATTCGCGTTGCGCCAGGCGCCCCCGACCGACGACGAATACGCGGCGCTCCAAACCGCGGGAGACGACGCCGCGCAGAGAGCATTCGTGGCCAAGTTCATCGACGACACGTTGGCCTCGCCGGTGTTCTACCGCACGACGTTCGAGTTGGCGCGAGACTGGTTCAACATACCGCTGGTGGCACCGACGGCCGACACGCCCGAGTACGGCGCCAAACAACAACGGGTGCTCGAGCGCTGCCCCGCGACCACCGCCCGACCCGGTGCGTACGTGTACTACCGGGGCGCGCTCAACGGCTGCGACGGTGGGCCCAGCCTCGACATCGAGCCGTGGTGGGCTCCGGGCACGACCATCACCTTGGCGGGAGATGCCGCCAACACGTCGAACACCGGCGTCGCCAGCAAAGAAGGCAACCCGGTACCCATTACCTGTGACGGCCGGCCGAACGGCACCTGCGGCTGCGGGCCGCACGCGGTCGAGTGTTGGTACGACCCCGGCCAGTACCCAGGCTGGGCGCCCTTCGTCTCGTGGAACCCCAATGGCCAGCGACGGCTCTTGTCAGAAGAACCGGCGCGGCTGTTCGCGCACCTGGCCTGGCACGACCGGCCGATGACCGACTTGATTTTGGGGTCGACGTCGGTCGGGCCGGTTGAATTGCAAGCGGCGGTCGTCGCTGAGGGGCTCGCAGGAGGCGCGGTTCAACTGCTCAACGACGACAGTTGGTGGCAGCCGTCTCAGTTCGCCGGCAAGCCCATTGACCCTGAGCACACCGACACCGACGCGACGGCTTGGCGCGAATATTCGGTGCCAGCGCGAAACCCCTTCATGCTGGCTGAGCGCGACTACCACTTCGACCCACGAACCGAGTCGGGGCCCGTCAAGGGGGTACCGGCGGCAGGAGCGCTCACGTCGATCGGCTTTTTGGCCGCGTACCCGCGAGAACGGGTTCGGGCCGCCCGCGCCTTGGAAACGTTCGCCTGCGAAGTGCTCTCTCCGCCCTCGGGCCAAGAATTCAATTTGTACATCAACGACCCCGGTACCCAGGGCCCGTGCCAACACTGTCACCGGCGCATCGACCCCGCGGCGATTCACTTCAAGCGTTACGCGAAAGCCGGCACCGCGTTCGAAGGCTACGGCGCGCAGTACTACATGCCGGGTGTCGGCATGAACTGGCACTGGCCGAACTTTCGCTCCGGTCAATACCCCTACGGCGGAGACCCGTTCGGCCATTGGAACCGCTGGTACCAACCCAACACCACGCTTACGCCGGTCACGGCCGAGCGGGTCATGGCCGAACCCGAGAGCGTCTTCATCGACTTTCTGCCGAGTGACCAGTCGCTGTTGGGGCAAACGAGTGACGGCACGATTGGGCCCTTGGGGTTCGCGAAAATGATCGTCGCGTCGGGTTCGTTCGACCGCTGCGTCGTGCGGCACCTCCACCAGCTGGTCGTCGGCCGCGACATCGACCCCACGGCCGAAATTGGCTACCTCGACTTGCTGACCAAGCGCTTCGTCGACAACGGTCGAAAAGTGCGACCGTTCGTCAAGTCGCTCACCACCTCCGAGCTGTTCGAGAGGGGCCTGTGAAGACACTCGTCACGTCACTGGCGGTCGTGTTGCTGAGCTGTGAAGGCGCTGCGCCTCCGCCGAGGCCGAGTGTGTCGACCCAGACCCAAACGGTGTGCGGCACCCCGGCGACCCAAGAAACCAAGCGGGTGTACGACGGGCTCAAGGAGTCGTGCGCGAGCTGCCACCAGGCCGGCACGAGAGCGTTCTTCACTTCGCTCGGGGCATTTCAAGGCGCCCTCGTGTCAGACACGCGGCTGGTCAACCCCGGCCACCCCGACGAGAGCGAACTCATCAAGTTGCTCGAGGGCCATGGCACGGGCGCCTTCAAGCAAATGCCCATCGCCGGAGACCCCTACGCGCAGCGGGTCGGCACCAATGGCGTCACCCTGTCGATGGCCGACCTTCGGGCGTGGGTCACGGGCCTCGGCACCCAAGCCAGAGACAACCGGCCCGACCCGACCGCCCGCCCCATCACCCGGGTGTCGGCGCTGCAAGCCCAGCGCGCCCTGTACCAACAGCTCGGGCTCGACACCGACGACTTCTTCATTTTGGCGAACGAATACAGTTTGCCCATGGCCGAGCCGCGGGGGGTCGCGTACTCCATGCAGGGCGCCGACCAGTTTCCCGCTCCGCGGCAGCCAGACAGCGCCGAACGGTTTCTAGGCCTGGGCGGCGGCTCGGTGGTCGCGCAGGTTCGCCCCGACACGAGCACCACCCCGACGTTCGTGCTCACCTTGCAACAGGTCTCACAAGCGTGGTGCCGCTTGGCGTTGAACAAGAAAGGCAACGTGCAGCTCTTCGCCGCGGGGGTGACGCCGTCGGGCGACCCGGTCGCGGCGAAAGCGACCATTCGGCGGTGGGCCATTCATTTCATGGGCGTGACCATGGCCGACGCCGACGTCGACGCACTGCATGCCGAAGTCTTCGCCCCGCTGCTCGCCGGGAGCAACGCGACCAACGCGTACGTCGGGCTCTGTTCGTATTTCATTCGTCACCCGCAGTGGGTTTTCTACTGAAGCCAAGGCCCCATGAAACTGTCACGGCGAAAACTCTTCGAAGCGGCCTTCGGCACGGCGCAGCTCGCGCTGTTGTCACAATTCGCAGGGCGCTCGGCGCGCGCGGCGCCCCCGTCTTCGGTCACCAAGTTGCTCAGCATTTGGGTCGGCGGCGGCTGCCATTGGGAAAGTTTCTTCGCGCCCTTCACCAGCGCCGGCATCTCGAAATTCATGGTCGCTCCGACTGGGGGCCTCAACCCGCACGGGTACAAGCCGTCACAGGTCGAGAACTTCGACCGAACGCCGGTCGACCTCGACCAGCCCGGGCCACGCCGAAAGCTGCGCGGCCCCGTCTATTGGAACTGGGACAATTGGAAAGACGCGAGCGGCGTGCTGCCTTCGTCGGGCGGCACCCAAAACTTTCGCCCGTGGGGGTTCTCGTGGGCGAACCCGAAATACAAAATCTACGAGCGCATCGCCGTGCTGGCCGGAGCCGACCAAAACACCGCAGCGCACCAGAGCGGCATCGTCGCGTCGATGTGCGGCGTCGCCGGGGCCACGTTTCGAGCGCCGGCGCTGCAAGCCGTCGTCGCCAATGCCATGGCACAGCGTTTTCCCGACCGGCCGTTGGCGAACGTTTCACTGGGCGGCACGCTGACGACGTCGCTCGACCTGCCGGCGGTGGCCGCGCCGCTGCGAATGGGTTCGCCGTCGTCGATTCAGCCGACCTTGTCAGACTACCTGCCCTCTTCGTGGGAGGGCCTCAAGACCCGCACCGACGTGCCGAACCTGAAGTTCGACGGCACGGCGCGCGGAGGCACCGTGCCGGCCACCGTGGTCGACGCGGCCTTGTTGAACGCGACCCGCAAGCTCAAGGGCGCCTCGACCGTCGGAGCCGACGCACTGCTCGAGTCGCTCTACGAGACGTACCAAGGCGCCAGCAAAACCATTGCCCGCGACGTGGTCGCGATTCTGGGCAAGACGAAGGGCTTCGAATATTTGCAGGCCGACCCTGACTACCCGACGAACTGGTCGGCGTGCATCGGCTACGCCGACTCGTGCGGCTCGGGGTCGTCAATGGGCCCGTACGACTTCGCGCTGCAATTGCTCAAGTCGAACCTGGTGACGTCGGTGTCGATGAACGGGTCGAGCTTCAACAACACCCAATTCGACACCCACTTCGTCGGCGGCCCTCAGTTCGGCGCCAACCACCTGCGCATCGCGCTCGAGCAAGTCGGCCGCATGCTCATCGAAATGCAGCTGACGCCGGGCACCGCGCCTGGCCGCTCGTTGCTCGACGAGACGGTCGTCTACATTTACAGCGACTTCGGCCGCACGTTTCCCAAACAAGGCAGCGACCACCACCCCATCACCTGCGCCATGGTCGCGGGCGGCAGCATCATCGGCAACCAAATGCTGGGGGGCTACGATGAGACCATGGGCGGCAGCCCGCTCAACGTGCCGGTGCCCATTGTCGAAGAGGGCGGCACCATGGCCACCCGAAACCCGCGCTCGCAAGACATTGCCGCGACGGTCATCAACGCGTTCGGGCTCGAACCGGGCAAAGACTTCTTCATACCCGGTGGCTACGGCGTGTACCAAGGCATCATCGGCTAGGGTCGGTCTGGGCCAAGAACTGGGCGGCGGCTTGGCCCACCATGACCAAATGGCGTTGGTAGCTTCGGTCGGCCCCGGGCACGACCGTCAGCCGGTCACCGCGGGCGGCGAGCCACTCGGCCCAGTCGAGCCGCGGCACCGCGACGGAGTCGTGCTCGGGCAACACCACCGACACCGGCACCCGCAGGGTGGCAGCGTCGCTGGGAGATGCGAGCGTCGGGTTGACCAGCAACACGCCTGCCGCCCCGACGGCGATGGCGAGCTTGAGCGCGACGATGTCTGAAGCCCCCAGCGCGGCGATGACGCAGGCCGCCCCTCTTGCATTGTCAGAGGCCAGTTCGTACGCGGCGCGGGCATCGGCCAACAGCGCCTCGGGTGACCTGGCTCGGGCCCCTTGGCTGCCGCCGACGCCGCGGTAATTGAAGCGAAGCGTCGGGTGCCCATTTCGGGCCGCGGCGAAAACGAGCTCGGCGGCGACGACGTGGTCCATGCCTCCGCCTTCAGCGGGGGCCGGCGGCAGCACCAGCAGCGGAGGGGTGAGGTTGCCGCGGTGCGAGGTGCCCTCGAGCACGAGCCCGCCCTCGGTGGGTATCAGCGCCGGCCGTTCGAGAAACTGGCCCTTGAGCACCATGGGCGGCGGCTACTGCGTCGAGACCGACAACCCCGCGCCCTGGCTCGTGTAACCGGTGGTCTGGGTGACGTCGATTCGGCGGGCCCAGAAGTTGATGGTTTGTTTGCACGAACGCTTGTTGGGCTCGTTCGGGCACTTTTCGATCATGCCGTCGGCGCACTGGTAGCTCGAGTCGAGCACGAGCGTGCCGACCGGGCTTGGGCCCAAGTCGTTCCACGTGGCGATGACGATGGTCTTCTCGAGTTCGGTGATTTGGGTGCGGGTGGTCTTCACCCGGGTCGCGGTGAACGAGCGGTCGGCTCCTTCGATCAAGTCGTCGACCACGATGTCGGGCGAGTCACCCAAGGTGAACCTGGTGTTGCCCATGTCCATGAACTGCTTTGCGTCGGGGCCGTCCCACACGACCCACGAAGTCTCGGCGCGGTAGTTCTGCTCTTGGAGCGTCAACGCCGTGGGCGGCATGTTGGCGCGAAAGCACTGAGGGTCTTGCAGCGCCTTCACCGGCGTCACGTCGACGGCCACCCGGTAGACGCGCGGTTGACCCACGGAGCAGCCCGCCGCCACCACCACCATCACGCTTCCAGTCAAAAACGTCAGCAATCGCATACGGTTCTCTCTTCGCACCGGCCAGTGGAAAGGTCGCCATGTGGCTGACCGACGCTCGAAAGTCAACGCCCTGGCGGTGGTGACGGTTAACGCGCCTGCAGCACGAAGAACTTCAAATACCGGCCCTCGCGAAACTGGGTGCGAATGGGGTGGTCTGGCGGCTGGTATCGCTCTTCGATGAGCGTCAGGTCGACCTGCGCGTTGAAGCCTGCTTGCTTGACGGCTTCGAAGAAGTTTTCGGGCGACACCCGGGCTGAACAACTGGCGGTGGCGAGCAGGCCCCCGGGCTTCAACACCGCGAGCGCCTGCCGGTTCAGCGAAATGTACCCGTCGATGGCGGCTTCGACCGCCTTCTGGCTCTTCGCGAACGCCGGAGGGTCGAGCACGATGAGGTCGAACTGGCGGCCCTCGTGCTTGAACGACTCGAGCAGGTCGAACACGTCGGCGGCCAAGAAGTCGTGTTTGCTGGCGTCGAGCCCGTTTCGAGTGAAGTTTTCTCGGGCCAGCGCAATGGCGTCGGCGTCTTGGTCGACCGAGAAAACGCTCTTGGCCCCACCAAGCGCCGCGTTGACCGAGAAGCCACCCGAAAAACAAAAACAGTTCAGCACGTCTCGGTCTTTGCCGAGCCGCCGCAACAGGTGCCGATTTTCGCGTTGGTCGAGAAAAAAGCCCGTCTTTTGACCGGCGAACACGTCGACGGCGAACTTCGTGCCGCGCTCCAGAATTTCGAGCGGCTGGGGGGCGTCGGGGCCGAACAGCATTTTGCCCGTGCCGCGCTCTTCGTCGACTTCGGCGTCGTCGCGGCCGACTTCGTCACGGCCGACCACGCCTTTGAGCCCCGGCACCACCCGCTTGAGCGCCTCGACGATGAGTGGGCGGTGGGGCGTGAGGCCCGCCGAATACAGCTTGAGCACGGCCCACCCGTCGTACAGGTCGATGACGACGCCGGGCAGCCCGTCGCCTTCGCCGTGCACCAGTCGGTACGCGTTGGTGTCGGTCAAGTCGAGAAACCGTTGTCGCGCGTCGAAACACTCTTGAATCTTCTTCGCGAAGAACGCCGCGTCGATGACTTCTGAAGGAAACCGGGTCAGCACCCGCACGGCGATGGCGCTGTACGGGTCGTAGTAGCCGCGCGCGACGAAGCGGCCCTGGTCGACCAGGTCGACCACGCTGCCGGCCGGTATTTTGGGCGTCGTCTCGAGCCCTTTCTTGAACAACCACGGGTGCCCGGCTTTCAAATGCCGCGACAGGCCCGGCTTGAGCTCGAGGCGAACGAGGTGGCTGGTCATCGGGGCTCCGTTTCAACGTGGGTGGTGCGCGCCTGGCGAACGACCGCGTCGGCGACTTCACGAAAGCCGCGGCCTTCGCGCGCGCGGGTAACGAACGAGGGCCAATGTTTCAAGCGGCCCAGCACGTCGTGCACGTTCGCGACGCCGACGCTCAGTGAAAACGCTTTGAACAGCGGTTCGTCGTTGAACGAGTCGCCCACATAGACGTACCGGGGGTCGCGTGGCTTGAGCGTGGTGCCCCACTCGCGGCGAATGAACTTGGCCACCATCGAGCGCTTGTCGAAGCGGCCCACCCAACAGTTGACGTGCACCGACGAGCGCACCGCGGTGATGCCCCGGGCCTTCAGGCGGTCTTCGAGCGCGTCGGCCGCGGCCGACCCCAGCGACGCTTCTTCGGCGTAGTCGATGGCGACGTCGACTTCGGTGGCCACCGAGTCCATCGACAGGCGGGCTCCGGGCACCAGACGCATGGCGGCTTTCACTTCTTTGAGCAACGTGCGCCGGTGGGCGGCTCGAACGTCGGCGCTCGGTTGGGCGTAGACTTTGCGCAGCACCCCCGCGCGCTCGCCCGGCGCGAAGTAGAGCCCCCCGTTTTCGACAATGACACCGTCGACCGGCAGCTGGCGGGCCCAGCATTCGCCCCAGCCAGCGGGTCGACCGCTCACCAGCACCACCCGAACGCCGTGGGCCACCAGCCACTCGACGGCCTTGAGCGTCGACGAATGCAACTGGCCACGCGTCGTGAGCGTGCCGTCGACATCGGTGAAAACGGCGCGCACGTGACGAAAATCGGCGAGGTGAAGCGGTTGCACCCCGCCTCATTACTTCGAGACGTCGGCCGGCGACACGACGAACTGTTCTCAAGGTCGCCCCTCGAGACTTCAATGAAATGCGAAGGTTCGACCGCGACCGCGGTGGGTTCAAGCGGGCCTGACTCGGCGACCGTTCAGGCGTACGCTCACCCCCCATGCGGCCCATCGCCAGCGCCCTGACCGCCGTCGTACTCGCCACGCTGCTCATGGCCGCCCACCCCGGCCAGTCGGCGCCCGCCACCACCGCCACCTTTCGCCACCGGGTTCTTGAAGCCGACCACGAGAAAAAGGGGCTCGTGTTGAAGGTCAACGGCCAGCAAGTGATGCCGGCGAGCAAGCCGGTCGTGGTGCGACTGGCCCAGCCGCCGCAGTTCGACCGAATCGAGCTTCGCGACCGGCGCGCAGACGGGCCCGACGCGGTCAGCGTCTCTTTTGCCCGCTTCACCGCCGGAGCCGAATACGAAGTGCGCCAAAACCCCTGTTCTTTCTTCGAGATCGCCGATGTCGCCATCGAACAGTCGAAGGGCACCTTCGTGCTCTCGGTCGACCCGGCGACGCCGTGGCCCGTTCTGTTCGGGTACGGCCAGGAGCCCCTGGGCCCGGGTCAACACACCGAGTTGCGCGAAGCGTCGCATTCGGCCATGTGCGCGCGCGCGGTCGAGCACTTCGCGGTCACGACCGTGCCGAAAGGAGACGACGACCCACGACCCCTGACGGCCTCCGGGTTCTTGTTTTTGAACGACGAGCACCTCACCGTCACCTACCGCCCCAAGCCCAAGCCGCACCTCGACTTCGCCCTGACCCCGAGACCCGCCGGAGCCCAAAGGCCCAGTGACGTCGAGCCCGTCGGCGAGCCGCCCAAGCCGTAGGAGCGCCGCCACGGCTCAGTATTGCGACAAGCCCGCCAGCAACACGAGAAACTGTTCGATTTCAGCCTGCAGCGTCTCGAGCGTCACCGGCGTCTTGCGGAGCTTGCGCAAGAACGCGTCGAAGTCGATGTTTCGGCCGTAGAGCGACTGGGCGACATTCACCGCTTGTTGAAACGAGGCGAGCGACTCGTGCGGGTTCGCCGCGTTCATGGCGCTCTCGAGCACCACGCCGATCGACGCTTGCACTTCTTGGTCGTGCTGCACCAACAAGTCGCGCTGGTTCACGCTGATGAGCGTGTCGACGAACTCGACGAACGGCTCGACGATCTGGAGCAGCTCGATCTTCGTCAGCGGTGGGGCTGGACGACTTCTTTGAGCTGCTGCCGAAACTCGAGCACCACCTTCTTGTCTTGGGCCCGAATCGCCCGCCACGCGGCCGTGCGGCCAAAGGCGTTGAGTTCTTTTTCGAGCTGCTGCGCGTTCCATTCGACGTCTTCGGCGGCGGCTTCAGACACTTTTTGAATGCGCGAATGCATGAGCCGGCGCAGGTCGGCCGTGGTCGACCGAACAATGAGCGTCGAAGCGAGCAAGTCGTCGTAGCCGGGGTCGACTTCGCGGCGGCGACATTCAGCCAGAGCCGAGGCGGTCTCGAACACCAAGGCACCGATGCGGTCGCGAAACTGAAACCGAAACATTTGCAGTTCGGCGATGAGGTTCCACCGGTCTCCGACAACCGAAGGGTCGCGAATGCGCATGCCCAGCGCCGCCACCGCTTCGCGCAATTCGCGCGCGGCCAACTGCATGTACCCGTCGACCTTGACGCGCCGCTCGTGCGCCAAGAACGCCCCGGAGGGAAACTGCGCCGTCAGCTCGGCCAACAGCGCATTCACGTCGGCAATGGTGCTCGCGACAATGGGGGCCACTTCTTCCCACAACGAGAGGTCGGCGCTGCCGTCGATGGGCGAATCTTCGTATTTGATGAGGTCGAGCTCACCCAACTTGCTGATCGCCCGGGCCGCCGCCTCGTGAACACGACGCAGCTGGTCGCCGAACTCGACGTCGGTTTCCAACGCAAGAATCGCCCCGAGGCGAGGTGGGAGCAGACGTTCCACTTCAGACATGAGATTAAACCCCCCTGACACCGAAGCGAACAATTCCACCAAGGGAGTAGCGGCATGTTGCGCGTCTGTGTGCTCGAGCGTGAAACGTTCAAATCAGGGGCAGAAGAGCTGCTCGAACAGCCAGGCCTGCTCTGGGCAGACCTACAGACACCTACGCCCGAGTCGATGGCCATGTTGGCCAAACGGTTCGGTTTGCATGCGCTCGAAGTCGAAGACTGCCTGCACCTCGACCAGCGCCCGAAGATTGAAGAGTACCCGGGGCACCAGTTCATCGTCATGCAGGGCTTCACTGCGGGCCCGGCCGCCGCGACCGCGGTGCACGACGTGATGCTGCACGAATTTCACGTGTTCGTCGGGCCGAATTGGGTGCTCTCGGTGCACGACCACCCGCACCCCGACCTCGACGCGCTGTGCGCGCGCATCAAGGCCGACCCGCAGGGCACGCTGGGGCGCGGCCCCGACTTCGTGGCGTACTTGCTCGCCGATTTGTTGGTCGACCGCAATTTCCCCTTGCTCGACGCGTTCAACGACGCGCTCGAAGACATTGAAGAACGCGTGTTCGAACACCCCACGCCGTCGCTGTTGCAAGAAACGTTTGCGCTCAAACGAACGCTCGCGCAGGTACGACGCGTGCTCTCGCCGCAACGTGACGTCGTGGGCCTGCTCGCCCGCCGAGGCGTGGCCTACGTGTCAGAACCCACCACGCTCTACTTTCGCGACGTGTACGACCACCTCGTGCGGCTGTACGAACAAATCGATTCGGCCCGAGACCTGCTCGGCAACGCGATGGACGCGTACTTGTCGGTCGTCGCCAACCGAACGAACGACATCACCAAGCAACTGACCGTGTTCGCGAGCATCTTCATGCCGCTGTCATTCGTCGTGGGTTTCTTTGGGCAGAATTTCGTCGAGCTGCAAACGCCCGCCATGTTCTGGGCCATGGCGGTGCTCGTACCCGTCATACCCGCGGCGATGCTCGCGTGGTTCATTCACCGAAGGTGGTTCTGACATGTTGCACTTCGAACGCGCGGGCGAAGGGGTGCCGTTGCTGCTCCTCCACGGGTTTCCTCTGTCGAGCGAGGCGTTCTGGCCACAGCTCGCCACGCCTCCCGCCGGAGTGCAGATCATCGCTCCCGACTTGCGCGGGTTCGGTCGCTCGCCGCCGCTCACCGACGACGCCCCGTTGACCATGGAGGCCCTCGCCGAAGACGTGCTGGCGTTGATGACGGCCC
>JBGAIY010000162.1:0-15408 GCA_044225205.1 Myxococcaceae bacterium
GTGCGTCGAGGGGCCAAGCGACCGTGGTGAACCAGCCGCCTGGTACCTATTTCGTCTGGGTCGACGGTGCGACGCCTGGGGCAAGCGGCGCGTACCGACTCGAGGTGGCCCTGCGGCCTCCGTCGACGCCCCCGGCGAACGACTCGTGCCCGGGCGCGGCGGCGTTGGCCTTCGTGGGCTCGGTGGCCACGGCCACGGGGTCGACCCGCTCGGCTCGAAACGACGGTGCGCCGGCGTCGTCGCTCCCAGACTGCGCCCCGAGCGCCCGACAGACGGGCCGCGACGTCGTCTACGCGCTCTCGTTGTTGTCGGCGCAAGACCTCACGGTCAAGCTCACGCCGTCTCCGGGGTGGTCGCCGGTGATTTCACTGCGAAAATCGGCGTGCGACACCACCGCGGCGGCCGACGAAGTGGCGTGCGTCGCGCAAACTCCCACCTCGCCCGCCCAGCTGCGAGTGACGAATGTGCCCGCCGGAGACTATTGGCTCTGGGTCGACGGTGCCGACGACAGCTCGGGAGACTTCGCCCTCGAAGTCACGCGCTCGGCGCCGACGCCGTCTCCGGTGAACGACGAGTGCCCCGGCGCTGTCGACGTGCCCTTCACCCGTGACGTCGCGACCCTGACCGCGACGACCATTGGCGCGACCAACTCGAATCAGGCGAGCGACGACGCACCCACCTGCGGAGCCGCCCAGTTTCCTCGACGTCATGGTGGCGACCTGGCCTTCAGCTACACGCTGGGCACCCCGAGCGACGTGCACCTCAAAGTCACGCCCCGGCTGGGCGACATGTCGCCCGTACTCGTGGTGCGCAAACCGAACGTCTGTACGTCGGGGCAAGCGAGCGACCAACTCGCCTGCGTGGCGGGCCGGCGGGGCGAGAGTGTCGACGTCACCCTCGTCAACCAGCCGGCGGGTACCTACCCGTTCTTCGTCGACACCAATTCGTTCGATTCGGGAGAATTTACGGTTTCGGTCACCCGGCAATTTGCGACCTCTGGGCCGTTGAACGACCGTTGCGCTTCGGCCGAGCCCCTGGTTTCAAGCCTCGTCACGGGTGACACCAGCACCGCCGCGAACGATGTTGGGTCATGTCTGGGCATCGCGGCCGCCGGCCCCGACGTCGTGTATTCGTTTACCGCTCCGACGAGTGGCGTGTTCTTGGCCACCCTGACGCCGGTCGGGCTGTTCGACCCGAGCTTGTTGCTGCTCAAGAACGTCTGCGCCCAAGCCGGCTGCGCCCGAATTTCGAACAGCGCGGGCCCCGGAGTGCCCGAAATCATGACGTTTTCTGCACTCGGCGGTGAAACCGTCTGGTTCGCGGTCGATTCGACGAGCCCGGAGACGCCCCAGGCCTCGGGCGGTTTCAGCCTGACTGTTGTCACCGCCAGTCAGTAGTGGGGGGGCTTTTCGGTGGCGCCGGCCTCGACGAGCCCTGGGTCAGCAGACAATTTGTCACGGAGTTGTTGAACGGCGGCCCGCAGCGAGTCGAGTTCTTTCTGCTGGCGGTACACGACGTCTGACAGCTCGTTCACCATTTTCTCAAGGTGGGCGGCCCGAATTTCAACCTCGATGACCCGCGCGTCGTCAGTCATGCGACTCGCTGTACTTGAGGTGACGAAGGCTCGCCAAGAGTGAAGTGGCAACAGAGCGTTTTCGATGTTACCAGAGCCGTTCCGCTGCTCATTGCGTCACCCGTGAATGTCTTGAAATGAACGCCCCTGCAAAACAGCTCCCTCCCGATGACGGCCTGTGGCTGAAAAGCCTGCGCGCCGACGTACAGCCCATGACCTTCAAAAAAGGTCGCCAGTACGCCGAAGCGCGGCGCGTGTCAGGTCTCGCGCGAACCGACGTGGGCATCGCCGCGAAGGTCAGCGGTTCTGAGGGCGAGAAGTACGACGTACAGCTCGCGCCGACCGACGACGGCAAGATCGAGTCGCTCTGCAACTGCGACGCGTGGAACAAGTACGGCCCGCACTGCAAGCACGTGGTGGCCGCGGCGCTCATTTACCTGGCCCGCATTCGCGCCATGCAGCTCGAGGCCGGCGCCGCCCAAGCGCCCGCCGCCGGGGTCAACCCGAACCAAATCGTGGTGCCGGCCGACCCGACCGAAACGATCAACGACGACTTTTCGCCGCCGACCGCGGGGCTGCCGGTGGGGGTCGACCCGGTGGCGCTGCCCGCCCTGGCGAAGCTCGAAAACTGGCTCGGCCTGTCGGCGCTGCCCGACCTCGAATTCGTCTACCGCTTGACGCCCACCAATTCGCAGACGGGCTCGCGCATGTGGGTGATGGACGTGCGCCGAATCGACCAGCAGGCCAAGGGGCCGGTGCAGGTGAAGCGGTTGTTGTCGGCGGGCACGCGCATCGCTCCGGCCGACGAGCGCGTCTTCGCCGAACTCAGCCGCCACGAGAGCCGCTACGACGCCAAAATCATCTTGGCCGACGACGACTTGGCCGACCTGCTCGACTTGCTCCGGGCGCGCCGGGTCATTTACCGCGGTACACCGCTCGCGTTTTCGCTCGAACCCGCGCGACCGGTCATTCGGTTGCAGAACCGGCCCGACGGGGCGACCGCGCGCATCGACATTCACCTGCCCGAAGGGCAGTCGGTCACGCTCAAAGACGTCATGGTGCTCTCGGGCCGGCGAACGTGGGTGCTGTCGGGCCAGAACGCGCTGGTGCTCGAGCCCGACTTTCCTCCGCGGTTGTTGCGCAAGTGGCTGCTCGAACCGTCGATGTCGTTTCCCACGAACCAGCTCGACCGCGCGTTGTCGTTCTTCGCGGCGCACTTGCCGCGCTTTCGGCTGAGCCTCCAAGCCGACGGCATCGACGTCGACGACAAGACCGAACCCAAGTTCATGCTGACCCTCGAGGGCCGCCCCGACTACGTCAAGGCGCAGCTCGCGGCGAAGTACGGGTCGAACGTGACCGTGGCCGTGACGCCGTCGCAGGCGCACCTGGGCTACGCGAGCGGTGGCGCGGGTGACGACCGCAAGCTCTACCTGCGGCAAGAAGTGGCCGAGAAGGGCGCCGCCAAGACGCTCACCGAAGAACGGTTTCGCTTCAACGAGCCCGACACCGCGTTCGAAGCGTTCGGTGACGCGGCCATCGAATTTTGGGCGCACGGTCGCCAAAAGCTGCCCAAGTCGTGGGAGGTTTTCGCCGCGTCGGCTCCCAAAGTGCGGGTGCGCTCGAAGCTCAAACCCAAAGTTCGCGTGAACATGGCGAGCGTCAATTGGTTCGAACTCGACGCCGAATTCGAAGCCGACGAACAGAAGGTCGACTTGGGCGCCGTGCGCCTGTTTCTCGACTCGGGGCGCAAGTTCATCGCGCTCAAAGACGGCACGTTCGCCGAGGCCGACCCCAATGAGCTCAAGTTGGTCGCCAACTTGCTCGAAGAAGCGGGCGCGCTGCCCGGCAAGACCAAGACGAAGTTGCCGCTGTACCAAGCCACCGCGCTCGACCTGTTGGCCACCATCGGCGACGTCGAAATCGAAGCGAAGGCCCGCAAGGCCATTTCAGAGCTCCGCGAAATCGACGGCATACCGGCGGTGAAGGCGCCCGACGGCCTCAACGCGACGCTGCGCCACTACCAAGAGGCCGGCTTGTCGTGGTTGTGGTTCTTGTTTCGGCATGGGCTGTCGGGCGTGCTGGCCGACGACATGGGTCTCGGCAAGACCGTGCAAGCGCTGGCGATGCTGCAGAAGATCAAGAATGAGCACGGCCACGCGCCGTGCCTGGTGGTCGCGCCGACCAGCGTGTTGCCCAACTGGGAGCGAGAGATCGAGAAGTTCGTGCCCGGCTTGAGCAAAGTGGTGTGGCACGGGGCCGACCGCCGCGACTTCGTCGAGCAGCTCGGCAAGACCGACGTCGTGCTCACCTCGTACGCGTTGATTCGCCGCGACATCACCGAGCTGCAGAAGGTGAAGTTTCGCACCGTCATTCTCGACGAGGCGCAGAACATCAAAAACGCCGACTCCGCCACCGCCCAGGCGTGCAAGTCGGTCGACGCCGACCACCGCGTCGCGCTCACCGGCACGCCGCTCGAAAACCGGCTCACCGAACTGTGGAGCATTTTCGACTTCTTGATGCCCGGCTTCTTGGGCAACGCCGAAGGGTTTCACGACCGCTTCGAGCACCCGATCATGGTGCAGGCCGACACCGGCGTGCGCGACCGCCTCAAGAAGCGCATTCACCCGTTCATTTTGCGGCGCCTCAAGACCGAGGTGGCCAAAGACCTGCCTCCCAAGACCGAAGTCATCACCTGGGTTGACATGGACCCCGGTCAGGCGGCGCTTTACAAAGAGGTGCTCGAAGAGAGCCGCCGCAAGGTCTACGACCAAATCGAAAAGCAGGGCTTCAACAAGTCGCGCATGTCGATTTTGTCGGCGCTCATGCGGCTGCGTCAGGTGTGCTGCGACCCGCGCCTGCTCAAGTTGCCGCCCGGCACGCAGCTGCCCCCGTCGGCCAAACTCGAGCGCTTTCAAGAACTGGTCGACGAGCTCACGCGCGAGGGCCACCGCGCGCTCGTCTTCAGCCAATTCACCGAGATGTTGGAGATTCTGAAGACCCAGGCCGACGCGCAACAAATGCCGTACCTGTACCTCGACGGCCGCACCCGCGACCGCATGAGCAAGGTCGACGAATTCAACAACCCGAACGGCCCGCCCATTTTCTTCATTTCGCTCAAAGCCGGAGGCACCGGCTTGAACCTCACCGCGGCCGACTACGTCATTCACTACGACCCGTGGTGGAACCCGGCCGTCGAAGACCAAGCCACCGACCGCACCCACCGCATCGGCCAGACCCGCGCCGTCTTCAGCTACAAGCTCATCACCCGCAACACGGTCGAAGAGAAGATTCTCGCGTTGCAGCAACGCAAGCGCGACCTCGCGGCGGGCGTGCTCGGCACCGATTCTGACGTCGGCAAGTCGCTCACCGAGAAAGACGTCGAAGACCTCTTCAAGATGGAGGAGTGACGCCTGGGGTGTGAAGGCCAGTGGGCAGCACCGCCACTGGGCCTGTTCGCGGGGCCGGGGTGACAGTAGGGTGCCCGGTCATGAAAAAGCCCTCGCTTGCTCTCAACGCCGACCGCCTCCGCACGCTGACCTCGCTTGACCTCAGGGCCGTGCCCGCCGTCGGCGCGAGCACCAGCAAAAGCAAATTTGACTGATTTACCAACGCCCGCTGCCTGCTCTTGACGCATCGCCGCCACACGATCACCAGACCGTGTGTTCGGCGATTTGAAAGGGCACTCGCATGTACGTCGGTGTGGTTCGAGAAACTGCGGCGCACGAGCGGCGAGTGGCACAGTGGCCCGACACGATTTCGAAGCTCCTCAAGACGCTGCCGGGCGTCTCGGTGGTGGTCGAGCGGGGCGCGGGCTTGGCGGCGGGCGCGCCGGACGCCGACTACGAAAAAGCGGGAGCACGGCTGGGCGATGCGGCCGAAGCATTCGGCGCCGACCTGGTCGTGAAGGTGCAAGCGCCCAACGACGACGAAATCAAACGCCTCAAGCCGGGCGCCGTGTTGGTGTCGTTCGGCCAGAAGCCAGGGCTCGCCGAGAAGCTCGCGGCGGCGCGCGTCACCTTCATCGCCATGGAACGGGTGCCTCGCACGACCCGCGGCCAAGCCGTCGACGCGCTCTCTTCGCAAGCCATGGTCGCGGGCTACAAGGCGGTCTTGCTGGGGGCGGGCATGGTGCCGCGGCTGCTGCCCATGATGACGACCGCCGCCGGCACGTTGACGCCGGCGAAGGTGCTGATTTTGGGGGCGGGGGTCGCCGGGCTTCAGGCCGTCGCCACGGCGCGCCGCTTGGGGGCGGTGGTGAGCGCGTTCGACGTGCGTGCCGCCGTGAAAGAACAGATCGCGAGCTTGGGCGCGACCTTCATTTCGGTCGACGGCGTCGAAGCGTCGGGCGCCGGTGGCTACGCGAAAGAAGTGGGCGCCGCCGAGCAAGAACGCATCGCCGCGACCTTGGGCAAGCAGGTGCCGTTGCACGACTTGGTCATCACCACCGCGCAAATACCGGGCAAGCCGGCGCCGCGGTTGGTGAGTGCCGCCATGGTCGGGGCCATGAAACCGGGCAGTGTGGTCATCGACCTTGCCGCAGAAACCGGCGGCAACTGCGAATTGACCAAGCTCGGTGAAGAAGTGGTGACCCCCGGGGGCGTCACCGTCTTCGGGCCTCGCAACCTGCCTTCGACCGTGCCGTCGCACGCGAGTCTTCTCTATTCGCGCAACGTGCTCTCGCTCGTGTCGTTGCTGGTGACCAAAGACAAGGGCTTGGTCGTCGACCTCCAAGACGACTTGATCAAGGCCATGACGGTGACCCACGACGGCGCCGTTCGCACCTGAGCATTCGAATCTCCGTTCATTGCCGCTTTTTCAAACCTTGGGCCGAGGGCCTTTCATGAACCACGCGTCGTTTGGCGAGTTGTACGTCTTCATGTTGGCGGCGGTCGTGGGGTACCAGGTGATCACCCGGGTGCCGCCGCTCCTGCACACGCCGCTCATGTCGGCCACGAACATGATCTCGGCCATTTCGTTGGTCGGTTCGATGGTGGTCGCCGGTGCGAACCCCGACAATACGGTGCTCACGACCATGGGCGTCGTCGCGGTCGTGTGCGCGACCATCAACTTCGTCGGTGGCTTCATCATCACCGACCGAATGCTCAAGATGTTCAAACGCGAAGAAAAGAAAGAAGGCGAGCGATGAGCGAACTCGACCCCCGAACGCTCGTCGTCGACCTCGTGTATTTGGGCGCGTGCGCCTCGTTCATCTTGGGCTTGCGCGGGTTGACTCGCCCCGAGACCGCCCGGCGCGGCATGCACTGGGCCGCCGGAGGCATGGTGCTGGCGATCGCCGGCACGTTGGTGAAACACGAAATCGTCAACTACCCACCGGTGCTGGTGGGCCTGGTCATCGGTTCGATCATTGGTTGGCCGCTCGGCACCAAGGTCGCGATGACCCAAATGCCCCAGCGCATCGCCATTTCGCACCTCTTCGGCGCGCTCGCGGCGACGCTCGTTGGCGTCAGTGAATATTCAGGGCACGCGCTGCGCGGGCTGGCGCCCGAACGGGCGCAAATGGCGGCGCTGGCGTTCGAAGTGCTGTTCGGCGCCCTCACCGTGTCGGGCAGCTTCATGGCGTTCGCGAAGCTTCACGAGCTGTTGCCCGGCCGCCCCATCACCTTCGTCGGGCAGAACGCGGTCAACGCACTCCTCTTCGGCGGCGCGGTGGTGTTGATGATCACGCTGGTGGTCGACCCTTCGGCGCAGTGGGCGTTCGCCGGCATGGTCGCCATCGCCTTCATCAGCGGCTTCACCGTCGTGTTGCCCATTGGTGGCGCCGACATGCCCGTCGTCGTCTCGCTGCTCAACAGCTACGCCGGCCTCGCTGCGTCGGCGACCGGGTTTGCCATTGGCAACAAGGTGCTCATCGTGTGCGGCGCCCTCGACGGCGCGTCGGGGTTCTTGCTTTCGATTTTGATGAGCCGCGCCATGAACCGAAGCTTCGCGAACGTGCTCTTCGGCGGCTTCGGCAAGCCGCCCGCGAAGGGGCTGTCGGCCGGGCCCGTCGGTGACATGAAAGAGGTCAGCGTCGAAGACGCCGCCACCGCCATTCGCTTCGCCCAGCAAGTCGTGGTCGTGCCCGGCTACGGCCTCGCGGTTGCCCAGGCCCAGAAGCTCGTCGGTGAGGTCAGCGAGATCGTGCAGCAGGCCGGGGGCCAGGTTCGTTACGCCATTCACCCGGTCGCCGGCCGAATGCCCGGTCACATGAACGTGCTGCTCGCCGAGGCCAACATTCCCTACGAGCACATGGTCGAAATGGAGGAGATCAACGACTCGTTCAGCGAAGTCGACGTCGTGCTCGTCGTCGGCGCGAACGACGTCGTCAACCCCGCGGCCAAACGCGACCCGAAGAGCCCCATCTTCGGCATGCCCGTACTCAACGTCGACCTCGCCCGCCGAGTGATCGTGCTCAAGCGCGGCAAAGGCACCGGGTTCGCCGGCATCGAGAACGCCCTGTTCTTTGACGACAAGACCTCGCTGCTCTTTGGCGACGCCAAGAGCACCCTGCAGCGCCTGGTTACCGAGATGAAGGCACTGGGCTGATTTTCAAGTTGTTGATTTTGTTGTCTTTGTTTCTGGTCGACACTGAACAAAAGTGCATGTCAGGAGGGAGTGCTACGGTGCGCGCAGACTGAACGGAGGTGCAGTGCGTGCTCATATCTCTCAGACTGACGAACTTTGCGGTGATGGAAGAAGTAGAGGTGGCCTTTGGCCCAGGCTTGACGGTGCTCACCGGTGAAACGGGGGCCGGCAAGTCGATTCTCATCGACGCTTTGAGCCTGTTGGCCGGAGGCCGCGCCGAGACCGAGGTGGTTCGGGCCGGAGCCGACGAGACCACCCTCGAGGGCGTGTTCGAGCGCAATGAGGTGCTCGGGCAGCGCCTGGCCGAAGCGGGTCTGCCCGACGACGGCGCCGAAATGAGCATTCGCCGCACCGTGGGCAGAACGGGGCGCGGCAAGGTTCACGTCAACGGGGCGCTCACCACCGTCGGCGTGCTCAGCCGGCTCATGAAAGGGCTCGTCGACATTGGCGGGCAGCATGAGCACATGGCGCTCTTCGACCCGGCCCGCCACTTGGCCCTCATCGACCGCTTTGGTGAAGTCGAATCGGGCCCGCTCAGCGACTACCGCACCGCCTGGAACGCACTGCGCGAAGCCGAAGGGCGGCTGCAAGCGCTCGGAGGCGACGATTCTCAGGTGCAGACCCGGGTCGAATTTCTCACCTTTCAGCTCGAAGAAATTGATCGCGTCAACCCCAAGGCGGGCGAAGACCTGCTGCTCGAGGTCGAGCGCCGTCGCTTGGCCTCGACCGAAAAGTTGCGACAGTCGGCCGCGTCGGCCGAAGAACTGGTCTCGACCCGCGATGGCGCGGCCCTCGAGTTGGCCAGCCGCGCGTTGCAGCTGATGGGTGACGCCGAGAAGGTCGACCCCGCGGTGGCGTCGGTTCGTCAGTCGCTGTTGGCCGCCCACGCCGAGCTCGACGAAGCGGCGCGGGGCTTGTCGCGCTACCTGAGCGGCCTCGAGTCTGACCCGGCACGACTCAATGAAGTCGACGACCGACTCGACGCGCTCCGCCGACTGGGTCGTAAGCACGCGGCGCCGCTCGAGGGCGTCATCGCCAAACGCGAAGCACTCGCCGCTGAACTGGCCGACCTTCAAAATCGCTCCCAGCGCCGGGCCGAAGTCGAAGCCGAACTCTTGGCCTTGCGGGCCAAAGCCACCGCGGCGGCCGAGGTCGTCACCAAAGCGCGCCGCGCGGCCGCGACCCGCTTGGTGAGCGCGGTGCAGCAGGGGTTCGGCCGGCTCGCCATGCCGAAGGCGACCTTCGTCGCCGAGCTCCAGGCGGCGGCCCTCGGCCCCGACGGCGCCGATCAGGCCCAGCTGCTCTTTTCANNNGGCGATCAAGTCGGTGCTCGCCGGCAGCGACGGCTGCTCGTGCTCGGTGTTCGACGAAGCCGACGCGGGCGTCGGAGGCGCCGTCGCCGACGCTGTCGGTCGGCTCATCAAAGAAGTGAGCGAGCACCGTCAAGTGCTCTGCATTACCCACCTGCCGCAGGTCGCCGCACACGCCGACGTACATTTGCGCATTGAAAAGGGTGAACTGCGGGGGCGTACCCGGTCGGTCGTCAAGTTGCTCGACGGTGCCGAATTGAGAACTCGCGAGGTTGCGCGCATGCTTTCGGGCGTCGAAGTGACCCGGGAGGCCCTGGGGGCGGCCGAGGCGCTCCTCCGGTCGGCCGCGCGGGCGGTGAAGTCGACGCGCGTGCGCAAGCGAAATCAACCCGGCCGGCCAGAACGACGCCTTGCATGAAAACGGTTCCTTGCCGTCATCGATGTGTCCGCCTAACCTCTTGGCCGTGGCGAAAACGGCTGGGTCTCGTCTGAAGGCAGTTTCGGCTGGGCTGACCGACGTTGGTCGGAAGCGCAACCACAATGAAGACAGCTACCTGGTCGACGAAGAGCTCCAGCTCTACGTCGTCGCAGATGGCATGGGTGGTCACGCTGGTGGTGGCACCGCTTCGCGCATCGCGGTCGAGACAATCGACCGTGAAATGCGGGCGGCCAAGAACCACCCTGAAAACCCCTTCGGCTCGAACGCCGAACTTCAAGACTCACCGCTGCCAGAGTTTCTGCGCGGCGCGGTCGAGAAGGCGTGCCTTGAAATTTACCGCGCTGCGCAAGAAGACCCGCGCCTGGCCGGCATGGGCACGACGGTCATTTCACTGTGTGTGCACCGTGGGCATGCGCTCTTTGGCCACGTCGGTGACAGCCGGGCCTACTTGGTGCGCGGTGACCTCATTCAACAAATCAGCGAAGATCACTCGTTGGTCAACGAGCAGATCAAAGCCGGCATGATTACCGCTGAAGAGGCGAAGCACTCCCGTTACAAGAACATCATCACCCGTTCGGTGGGCTTCGAAGAAGAAGTGCAGGTCGACGTCATGGGCATCGCCGTCGAAGAAGGCGACTCTTTCATGCTGTGCTCCGACGGGTTGGCGAACCTCGTCGAAGACAACGAGATTCGGCAGATCATTTCGGGTTCTGAATTGAAAGACGCTCCGAAGAAGCTGGTCGACCTCGCGAACGAACGCGGCGGCGACGACAACATCACCTGCATCGTGGTGCGAATTGTCGAAGAGAAAGCGTAAGGGTTGGTGGTTGGTCGGTAGGGTCTAGGCAGTCGAAATTCTTCGAATTTCAGTTGCAACTGTACGTGTGGTGGGAGAAGGTCCGCGCCCACTCGGGGCCTCCCCCGGAGTCTCAAAGGGGCTTTCTGTTGGCGAACGAGAGTTTTACCCTCATCGTCGTTCCAGATCGTCACGCGGAGGTGAAGCGCTTTCGGCTTCGCCGCCGCTGGGTCTTTCAGGCGCTCACCTTGGTGGGTGTGATCGTGGCCGTGGCGGTGGGGTCGGGCGTTCACTATTTGAGCGTCGTCTCCGAAGCCCGCGAAAACCCTGGTCTTCGAGAAGAGAACCTCAAACTCAAGAGTGAGCTGGCGGTTATTCGCGAACAGCTTGACCATGTGAGTGCGACCATCGACCGGGTCGAGCGGTTCGACCAGAAGCTTCGGGCGATTACGCTGCTGTCTGACCCGCAGCGCAACTTGGCCATGGGGCCGACCGAGCCCATCGCCGCGCAGGCCGGTACCGACAACCAGTTCGTGCGGTCGAAGGCCAACGAGACGCCTGCCGCCCTCGCCGCCAAGCTCGACAAGATTTCGGCCGAGGCGACCCGCCAAGAGCAGAGCCTCCAAGAGCTGCAAGCCTACTTTCAAGACCAGAAATCGCTGTTGGCTTCGGTGCCTTCGGTGTGGCCCACCCGCGGTTGGGTCACTTCAGACTTTGGCTCGCGCCTCGACCCGTACACGTCGGAGCGGGTGATGCACGCCGGCCTCGACATCGCCGGGCCGCACGGCAAAGAGGTCATCGCTCCTTCTGATGGCACGGTGGTGTTCGCTGGGCTCGAAGGTGGCTACGGCAACGTGCTCGTCATTGATCACGGCTATGGCATCAAGACGCGCTATGGCCACTTGGCCAGCATTCGGGTGAAGCCGGGCGACAAGATCAAGCGTGGCCAAGAAATCGCCAACATTGGCAACACCGGCCGCTCGACCGGCCCGCACCTCCACTATGAAGTGCGCGTCAATGGCATCGCTCAAAACCCGCGCAAGTTCATTCTCGACGACTACTGACTCATTTCCGGAGCGTGCTCCGTGAAGATGGTCGACGTCGGTCGCAAAGACAAAACCGAACGAGTCGCGGTGGCTTCAGGTCACGTGCGCATGTCGAAGGCGGCCCGGCTCGCCATTTCTCACGGCCGAGTCGAGAAGGGCGACGTGCTGGCGGCGGCCAGGTTGGCAGCCATCATGGCGGCGAAGAAAACCCCTGATTTCGTGCCCTTGTGTCACCCCATTGGGCTGGCGGGGGTGGAGGTCGCCGTCGCGGTGAGTCGAACCGGCGTCGACATTGAAGTCACCGTGAAGACGGTGGAGCGCACCGGCGTCGAGATGGAGGCGCTCACCGCGGTGAGTGCGGCCGCCCTCACGGTGTACGACATGCTCAAGTCGGTTGATCGCAGCATGGTGATTGAAACGGTGTGCCTCGAGCACAAGAGCGGTGGCCGCTCGGGCACGTATCAACGCGGGCGGGGGTCATGAGCGCCGCGCTCTGGTTGGCGCTCGTCGCCTCGCTCCCGGTAGAGCCGCTCTTGCCCGGCAGCCCCGCGGTCATTCGTGGGCACACCGACGCCATCACCGCGTTGGCGGTCAGTGCCGACGGCCACCGGGTCGCGACCGCCAGCCGCGACGGGTCGATTCGGGTGTGGAGCCTCGACGACGGCAAAGAACTCGCGTCAGTGCCAACCGACGGCAAGTCGCAGGTAAACGCCATTGCGTTCAGCCCTGACGGTACGTTGCTGGCGACCGGCAACGTCGACCTGCAGGTGCGATTGCTCGACGTGGCGACCGGGGCGGTCAAGCGGGTGACCGCTTTCCCCGATGCGGTTTTTGAGGTGGGCTTTCGACCCGACGGCCGGGAGCTGGCGGTTGCCGGTGCCAGTGGGCAGACCCTGGTGCTCACGGTGGCCGACGGCACCTGGGCCAAAAGCGAGCTGCCCGGTCGCAGCGCTCGATATTCGGCCGACGGCAAGCTGCTGGTGCTTGGGTCGCGGGGGGGCGGGCTGGCGGTCGCCGACCCGGTCTCCCACCAAGTGAAGAAGAACATCGCCACGGGGTCACACTTGCCGCTGGTGGCGGTGTCGGCAGACGGTTCGCTCATCGCTTCGTGGAACGCGAAAGAACGCGACGTTCACCTCTGGCAGGTGAAGACCGCAAAGAAGGTGGGCTGGCCGTGCCTGCGCCGACGCGTTCGAAGACGCTCCGAAAGCCACCGTGACAGCGCTCGCCATGACGCCGTCGGGCGCCACGGTGGTGACCGCTGCGGCCGACCGGCGGTTGCGCGTGTGGACGGTGGCCACCAAGACCGTGGTGACGAGCTGGCCCCTGGAGCGACCGGCGGCCTTGGTCGTCGTCACTCCCGATGAGCGCCAGGTGGTCGTCGCCGACGGGCCCGTGTTGAAGGTGTGGCCGCTCTGAGCAGCGCCGGGGCTATTCGAAGAGCGCCGCGACGTTTCGGTATTCGACGTGGGCATCAAAATCGGCCCAGCCGTCAGCGGTCGCCCGCTTCGTCGGCACCCGGCCGTCGAGGGCCCGCAGGGCGCCGTCGGCGGTGTACGAAATCACAATCGGTTTGACGAACAGGCGCATCAACGAACTCGAGGCACGCATTTCGACGTGAATGTCGCCGTCGGCCTGGGGGGGCGAAATGCGCTCGACTTCGAAACCGATGGTCTCGAGCCTTTCGGGCACCGCGAAACGAAAGGGCACCGTACGCCCGGCAAGCAGGGGCGCCCAGTGCTCGCGAACGAACCCGAAGAGCGTCGGGCCAACGACGACGGGCAGCGTCAAACGCTCTTGGGCCATTCGTTCGCGGTCGTCTTGCAGCCAACGGAGCGTGACGACGTCGGCGTCGACAGTCACCCGGCCGACGCTCTGGGTTTGAAATTGGTACTCGGTGTAGTGGCCCAAGCGGTAGGCCCTGTCACTCTGCGCGACCTGAATCAAGGCGGGTCGGTCGTCGTGGCCCTTGGTGAAACTCGTCGACGTGAGCAGGTCGTCGCTCGAGTGACGAACGCGCCGCTCGTAGGTGAAGTCGGGCGTCGGAGTGCGCTCAGTCGCCAGGAAGGGAAAGACGGCCCCGTTGTACACGAGGCTCCCGTAGGCTTCGGGGGCATGGGGCACCCCGGCCAAGACTTCGGTGGTTGCCCCGGGGCTGACCACGGCCGAAGCACAGCCGAACACCAGTGACGCCATGGCAAGGAGCGCGGTCGTCGGCCTTTGCATGCACTTTCAGTTGCCGGTCACGACCACGACGATCGGTACAAAGTACCTGGCACCTCGGTACAAAGTACCTGGCACCTCGGCGCTTAAGACTTTGATTTCATTTGTCTATTCGCCCCGCCACGTCTCATAGAGCAGGGCGGCCAAGACGAGCGAATGGGTCACCTGCCCGGCCAACACCAGTGCGCGGAGCTTCGCCTTCGGGACGATTTCGACGCGGAGGTCTTCGCTTGGGTCGGGTCGCTGGTCGCCGCATTTGACACAGGCGCGGGCGACGAAGCTGTGGAGCCGGTTGCCTTGAATGGCGGGGTTGGGGTGGGAGACGCCGAGCAATTCGACCGTCGCTCGGTAGCCGGTTTCTTCTTCGAGCTCGCGGGCGGCGGTCGTGGCGGGGTCCTCTCCGGGGTCGACGACGCCTCCGGGTATTTCGAGGCTGTTGGCCCAGGTGCCGAAGCGAAACTGCCGAACCAAGATCACGTCTCCTTCTTCGGTGAAGGGCACCACGTTCACCCAGTCGGGCGCGTCGATGACGGTGCGAACGTATTCTTGGCCGTTGCGTGGGTCGGCCACGTCGTAGGTGCGTACCGTGAAAATGTGATGGCTGCGGGCGTGCCGCTCTCGCAGCTTCACCCACATTGGAGGCTCGTTGGTCATGACCCGCCGCATCGTGCGTGAAAGTGCTCGAAGTTTCTCGGGCTTTCGCGTGCGGCCGGGGCAAGCCTCGGTTTTTTCAGTCGCTCACCTCACCTCGGGTGACGCCCGCGCCACGGAAGCACGCGTCAGGTACGGGTGTTAGAACGGGCCATGATGACGCCGCTCGACGCCGCCACCGGCCTCGTACTGCTCGAGTTCAAGCAGGCCTACGGCTTGGGGTTCGTGAGCCCGACGGGGCGCATCGTCACCAGTTTTCACGTCGTGGTGAACGAGACGCACATCACGGCCCATTTGCATGACGGTCGGGCGATACCGGTTCACGCCGTCAGTGGCGTCGACGTGAAGCGAGACTTGGTCGCGCTCGACGTCGGGGCGCTCGACGCGACGCCGGTCAAACCAGCACATGACAAGCTCGCCGAAGACGGGGCGCCTTGTTTCATTTTCGGCATGGTGGCGAACGAAGGCCGGGCGCGCTGGGTCGAGGCGCGCATCGCGGGCGTGCAGGTGCTTGGGCGCGGCCTGAGCGTCTACCGCGTCGCGGGCGACATACCCGCCGACGCGTCGGGGGGCCCCCTCGTCGGGGCCGACGGCACGACCCTGGGCGTGGTGATGGTGGCCGAATCAGACGAAGGGGTGGTCACCTTCGGCGTGCCCTGGCGGTACGTCGCGCCGCTCATTCAGCAAAACGCGGGGTGGTCGCTCAAGTCGTTGGCCGACAAAATTCGACGCCCCAAGCGCGAGGTGCCGGTGCACCCGCTGTCGCTGCTCGAAGGGTCGGCGGT
>JBGAIY010000163.1:0-15366 GCA_044225205.1 Myxococcaceae bacterium
CGGCGTGCAGCGCGGCGATCGCCGCTTGCAACTGGTAGGGCCCCGGCACCCGGTATTCGAGCGCGCGGTCGAGCAATTCGGTGCCCTCGGCGATGGCGTCGGCCCGCCATTGCGACCGGTCTTGGTCTTCGAGCAGCACCAGGTCACCTCGGGCGTCGACGCGGGTCGCGCTGCGCGAGTCGTGCAAGAGCAACAGCGCCAGCAACGCCATGACTTCGGGCCGGCCGGGCAAGGTGGCGTTGAGCCAACGCGCGAGCCGAATGGCCTCTCGGCACAAGTCAGACCGCAGCAGGTGTTCGCCGTCGGCGGCCGCGTAGCCCTCGTTGAAAATGAGATACACGGTGGCGAGCACGCTCTCGAGTCGCTCGGGCAAGGCGTCGGGCCCGGGCACTTCGTAGGGTATGTTCGCGGCGCGAATTTTCGTCTTCGCGCGAACCAGCCGCTGGGCGGTCGTCGCTTCGGGCTCGTGAAACGCACGCGCCACCTCGGCGGTCGTCAGCCCGCCCAACGTGCGCAACGTGAGCGCGACTTGGGCTTGCGGCGAGAGCGCCGGGTGGCAACAGGTGAACATCAGCCGAAGCAAGTCGTCGTCGACGCCCGACGACAGCGCCGGCCAATTCACGCCGTCGCCGGCCTCGCTGGGCACTTCGGTCGCTTCGGCCAACGGCCGCGCCGTGAGGTTCGCGTGCGCCTTCATCGCGTCGAGCGCGCGGTTCTTCGCGACCGTCGACAACCACGCTCCGGGGGCGGCGGGCACTCCCTGCACGGGCCAGTGTTCGAGCGCGGTCACGCACGCGGCCTGAAACGCGTCTTCGGCCGCCTCGAGGCTGCCCACGACGCGCGTCACGTGGGCGATGACCGGCCCCGCTTCACGACGAAAAATGGCGGCGACGTCAGACACCCGCACAGCGAAGCAAACTGACACGAGAAAACAACTCACTTGGGCGAGTCGACATTCGGGACCTGCGACGACGACGCGTGGGCTTCGCGCGAGGGCCAAGTTCAGGCGACCCCGCGCAGAGCAGGTCGAGTGAACTGGAGGCTCGGTCGCGAAGCCATCTCAGATCAGCTGAACTTGGCTTCAGCTCATCGAACGCAGTGTCGCGCGCGCCGGGGGTCAGTCGACACAAGAGGGTGCAGCTGATCACCCCGGTTGTCGCTTGGCCACCCCAAGCGCCTGATGCGCCACGGGGGCCTGTTGGAGCTGCGCTTGCACCTCCGCGCGCATGCGTCATGAGGTCATCGCAACGTGCGTCATTCTGTGGCTCTCGGGCTGCACCGGCGCCATTGACGGTGACGGGCCGAGCGAAGCGGTGGGCGACGGCCGGTCGACCCGTGACGCTGGAGCTGGCGCGAGCGGCCGAGTCGACGCTGGGGGGGCGACCGCCGATGCCGGCGCTCCCACTGACGCCGACGACGCGGGCGCCTCCCAAGACACCGACGCGGGGCGCCCACCCGATGCCGGAGCGCCCTTCGACGCCGGCGTTCGCTCCGATGCGGGGTCACGCTTCGACGCCGGGGCGAGCATCGATGCGGGAGTACGACCCGACGCGGGCCAGGCGAGCGACGCGGGCGTGGGCTGCCCGGCCACCGACCCCGGCCACTACGTTTTCCCCGACGCGGTTGACGCCGGCACCGAGCTGCTGGTCGACCCGAGCTTCGAGCGGCCCATTGGCAACACGCCGCAAGGCTGGGGGCACATCGAATTCGGGGGCTCGTCGTTCACCGCGGGCACCGAAAAGACGCTCGTTCATTCTGGCCAGCAAGCGTACTGGTACCAGCGCACGGGCAGCGGCGGCGGCGTGCGGTTGTTCGCGAGCCCCGCGTTTTCGCTCGACCACACCTACGAGGTCACGCTCTTCGCCCGGGCCGATTCGGCGACCACGCTTCAGGTGGCGGTCATGGGCACGGCGCAGGGCCAGCCGCTCGAGTGGAGGAACGTCGCGCTCGGCCCCACCGGGTGGACGCAGGTAACCATGCAGGTGGTGTACGCGAAGACGACCGCCGGCACGCTCTGGCTCATGCCGGCCGACAACGTGCGCGTGATACTCGACGACGTGAGCGTGAAAGACGTGTCGCCCGTGCCCGACTACACCCCGGTCATCACGAGCGAGATCTTGCCCACGCAAATCGGCATTCACGTCAACAAGTGGGGCGTGCACACCCAATTGCCCGATTCAGGCCAAGGCCTGTTTCGCTTTCACGACACGGGCACCTTCTGGCTGAACCTCGAAACCGCAGGCCCCGGCATCTGGAACACCACTGGCACCAGCCGCATGGCCTTCATGATGGGGCTCGTCGCGAGGTCTTTTGGCTCGCACCACGTGCTCTTCGAATTGGGCCAGACGCCCACCTGGGCCGCGACGGTGCCCACGGCCACCGGCGGCTACGGCCCCGGCGCGGTTTCGGCGCCCAAAGACCTGAGCGACTACACCAATTACGTCGCGTGGGTCGCCAACTCGTACAAAGGCCAAATTCAGTATTGGGAGCTGTGGAACGAGTACAACCAGCCCGAGTTTTGGCAGGGCACCCAAGCGCAAATGGTGGCCATGGCGAAAGCCGCGCACTCCACGCTCAAGGCCATTGACCCCACCAACCAGGTGCTCTCTCCCAGCGTCACGGTGAGCCGCATCACCGACATCGCCGGGTTTCTCGACGCCGGGGGCGACGCCTTCATCGACGTGGTGACCTTTCACGCCTACTTTCGCGAACGCCCCGAACAGCTGCGCGCGACGACCCGCAACGTGCGCCGCATGATGCTCGAGCGCAACGTGCACAAACCCGTGTGGGTGACCGAGGGCGGCTTCGCGTGCGACTCGATTTCGACCGACTGCTCGAAGTGGGGTGAACAACCCGCTCCCACCGACGCGCAAATTCGCGGCGCCATTGCCCGAGCGCTCGTCGTGCAGCGCGCCGAAGGCGTCGAGTCGTTCGAATATTACTTGTGGGACCGCTGGAGGAAAAAAGCCGACGGCACCAGCGGAGAACCCACCGACTGGACGGTGAATTACTCGCTCGTACACGAAGACTTCGTCACGCCGACCCAGTCGGGTCTGGCCTTCAAGGCCGCGGCCGGGTGGCTCGTCGGAGCGAAGCTGACCCAGGGCCACCGGTACCGCGACGGCACCTTCGTCTACGAGCTCGAGCGCCCCGGCGGCTACCACGGCTTCGTCGTGTGGAACCCCGACGGCCCGGCCACGTTGGCCCTTCAACCAACGTGGCGGGTCAGTCGGGTACGTACCCTGCTGGGGCAGACCACGCCGGTCACCGGCTGCGGCCTCACCGTCAGCGACGAACCGGTGTTGCTCGAAAACCAGGCACCCTGAACCGAAGGGTCAACCGTAAATTTGGAGCGGCCGAACTTCGATGGAACCGATGCTGGCCGACGGGCACTGAGCCGCCCACTTGAGGGCCTCGTCGAGGTTCGCGACGTCGATGAGGTAGTACCCGCCCAGCTGTTCTTTCGTTTCGGCGAACGGCCCGTCGGTGTTCACCGTCTTGCCGTTGCGCACCCGCACCGTGGTGGCGGTCGACACCGGCTGGAGCGCATCTCCCGCGACGAAGACTTTCGCGGCCTTCAGCGCCTCGGTGTACTTGAAGTACGCCGCCATCATCGCGTCGTTGTCAGACTTCGCCATCTGCGCCCACTTCGATTCGGCGTCGTAAATCAGAACGAGGTATTTCATGTTCAGCTCCAAGCATGAGGTTTGACTGCACCACGTCGACGACTGAGCACGCCGCGCATCGACACCTGCTCCAGAAGAATTGATTTCGGTCTGATTTCAACAATTTGGGGCCAGGCCGCGCGACCGGCGGCCGGGCGGCACCATGCCCCAGCCGAGAATTTTCTGCATGGCGCGTGGTTGACAGGTGGCTTTCGCCGCTTTAGCGAAAGCGGCGAAAAATTTCGCGTAAGAGGGGCGAATGTCACACTCGATGATTCGAATCGAGGGCCTCACGAAGCGTTACGGGTCAACCGAAGCGCTGCGAGGTCTCTCCTTTGAAGTACCCCGGGGTCAGGTGGTCGGCTTTTTGGGGCCGAACGGTGCCGGCAAGTCGACGACCATGCGCATTTTGGCGGGGTACGTGACGGCCACGTCGGGCAAGGCCTTCGTGGGAGACGTCGACGTTTCGGCCGACCCCGTCGCCGCGCGCAAGCTCATCGGGTACTTGCCCGAGAACAACCCGCTCTACGAAGAGATGATGGTCGTCGACTTCTTGCGCTTCATCGCCGACGTGCGGGGCGTACCGAACGACGTGCGCACCGCGCGCATCAAGAGCGCGGTCGAGCGCTGCGGCCTGACGTCGGTGCTCGGCAAAGACATTTCGCAGCTCTCGAAGGGGTACCGGCAACGCGTGGGCTTGGCCCAGGCCATTTTGCACGAGCCCGACCTGCTCATTCTCGACGAGCCCACGAGCGGCCTCGACCCGAACCAAATTGTCGAAATTCGAAACCTCATTCGCGACTTGGGCAAAGAGAAGACCGTCATTCTCAGCACCCACATTTTGTCTGAAGTGCAGAGCACCTGCTCGCGCGTGTTGATCATCAACGACGGTCGGCTCGCGGCCGACGACTCGCCCGAACGGCTCGCGGTCGGAGGCGAAGGCGGCGTCGTCACCGTCGTCATCGCCCACCGGCACGGCGCGGCGCTCGACGCGCTGGCGGCCAAGGCGGCGTTGGGCGCGGTGCCCGGCGTGCTGAGCGTCGAAACGACCGACGGCGAAGGCACCGGCACCTGGGGCTTCGCGCTGCGCTACGGCGCTGAAGACCCGCGGCGCGCCCTGTTCGAAGCCGTGGTGAAAAACGACTGGGTGCTGCTCGAAGTGCGGCGCGCGCACGCGAGCCTCGAAGAAACGTTTCGCAAACTCACGGCGTCGGCCACGGCGTCGTCGCGAAAGGCGGCCTGACCATGAACAGCTCGTTGGCCGTCGCCCGGCGCGAATTCAAGACGTTCTTCGCTTCGCCCATTGCGTACATCGTCTTGGGCGGGTTTCTGCTGCTCTCGGGGTGGTTGTACTTTTCGACCCTGTTTCTCGCCGGCCAAGCGTCGCTGCGAAACTTCTTCTCGTTCGCGCCGGTGCTCTTCGTCGTGTTGGTGCCCGCCATCACCATGCGGTCGATCGCCGAAGAGCGAAAGTCGGGCACGCTCGAACTGTTGCTCACCATGCCGATGGAAGATTGGCAGCTCGTGCTCGGCAAGTTCATGGCCGCGCTCGGCATGGTCGGCGTCGGCTTGGTGTGGACGTTGCCGTACGCCTTCACCGTGGCGGCGTTGACCGCGCCGGGGGCCTCGTTCGATTGGGGCCCGGTCGTCGGCGGGTACCTGGGCTTGGTGTTCTTGGCCGCCAGCTTCGTGGCCTTGGGGCTCTGGTCGAGCGCGCTGTCGAAGAACCAGATCGTCGGCTTCATCGTCGGCTTGGTGGTGTGCTTCGCGTTCTACTTCGTCGACAAGTTCGCCATGCTCTTGCCCGAGTCGCTCGCGCAGGTGCTCGAATACGTGTCGGTCGACTACCACTTCGAAAACATCGCCCGCGGCGTGCTCGATACCCGCGACTTGCTCTTCTACTTTTCGTTGACCGCCGCGGGGCTGTTGTTCACGACCCGCACGCTGTCGGCCACGCGTCAGTAAAGCGAAAGAACAGCCATGAGCTCTTCGAAACTCTCGCAACAAGGTATTTTCATTGCCGCGGTCGTCGGCAGCCTCGTGCTCGTGAACGTGCTCGGCCTGCGCCTGTTCACCCGGGTCGACGTCACCCACGACGGCGCGTACACGCTGTCGAAAGCCACCAAAGACACGCTCGCCGCGCTCGACGAGCAGGTGACGGTCACCGCCTACTTCACCGAGAACCTCCCGGCCCCCTATTCGAGCAACGCCCGCTACGTGCGTGACCTGCTCGAAGAATTTCGCTCGGCGTCGAAAGGCCGGGTCAGCTTCGAGTTCATCGACCCGGCGAAGCAAGAAACCGACAAAGACAAAGAAACCAAGCGCGAAATGAAGCAAGACATTTTCGGGCGGCGGTTTCGCGAACCCACTTCCATTGAGAAAGAGCTCGCCCAGGCGGGCCTGCAGCCGGTTGAAATTCGGGTGGTCGAAGAAGACCAGCAACAGACCAAGCGGGCCTACATGGGCCTCGTGCTGCGCCACGGCGAAAAGAAAGAGACCATACCCGTCGTGCAGGCGGTGCAAGGGCTCGAGTACGACCTCACGTCGCTCATTCGCAAAATGACCCGCACCAAGACGCCGGTCATTGGCCTGTTGCAAGGGCACGACGAACCCAAACCCGCCGAGAAGCTGCAACGGTTCTCGACGCTCTTGTCGCAGACCTACGACGTGAAGCCGGTCGAGCTGGGCGCCAAAGACCGGTTCGACGCCGACCTCGACGCGCTCTTCGTCATGGGCCCCAAGAAGGCGCTGGGCCCCAACGAGCTCAAGGCGGTCGACCAGTTTCTCATGGCCGGCAAGCCGGTGGCCTTCATGCTCGACTCCGTCTCGGTCGACGTGCGCACGTTCGAGTCGACTCCGGCCCAGCACGGCCTGGGGCCGCTGCTGGCCAGCTACGGCGTTACCGTGGGCGACCAGCTCGTCGCCGACGTGTCGTCGGCCAGCGTCAACGTGCAAGAGCGCCGTGGCTACATGGTCGTGAGCATGCCCGCGCCCTACCCGTTCATACCCATCGTCAAGCGGCTCGAAGGCGACAACGTCGTCACCAAGGGCTTGGGTGAAGTGTCGTTTCCTTTCGCGACCGAGGTGAAGGGCACGTCGGCCGAAGGGCGCCAAGTCACGGTGTTGGCGCGCTCGTCGGAGAAAAGCTGGCTCGAAGCGTCTCCGGCGAACATCGACCCCCGGCGCGACTGGCGGTCTGAGACGATTACCCCCGCCGGCCCCTATTCGTTGATGGTCGAGGTCACGGGCAAGCTGAAGAGCTTCTACGCGGCCGAAGCGGCCAGCACGACCCCGGGCGCCACGCCGCTGCTCGCCGAGAGCCAAAAAGACGTTCACTTCATGGTCATTGGCACCTCGCAGCTCTTCGGTGACGACTTCATGAACAGCCGGCCCAATGCGGCCTTGCTGCTCAACCTGTGCGACGCACTCGTGCTCGACCCCGCCTTGTTGGCCATGCGGAGCCGCGGCATGGAACTCGCTCCGCTCAAGCCCGAACTGTCAGACGCCACGCGCAACGCGGTGAAGTTCGGCAACGCCTTGGGCTTGCCGTTGCTGCTGGCCCTGTTCGGGCTGGTGCGCTGGCGCATGCGCGAAGCGCGCCGCGGCAGCGTCTCGGTGTAGCGCCCCGTTTTTGTTTCACTCGACCCCAGAGACAAGAGAAGCCAAGCGTCATGAAGAAATCGACCCTCGCGGCCGTGGCCATTTTTGCGGTGTTGGTGGTGGTGGTGTTCGCCACCCGAGAAGAGCACGTGAATGTCGGCGTGCCGAAGCTGACGTTGCCCACGTTCGACGCCGCGTCGGTGACGGCGCTCGAGGTGAGCGCGGGCGACAATTCGGCGTCGCTCACGCTGGCCAATGGCGCCTGGTCGGTGTCGGCTCCTGACGCGGGCAGCCCGAAGTTCGTCGCCGACGAAAACCAAGTGAAGTCGGCGCTGACGCAACTGGCCGAGCTGCGGCCCGGTGAATTCGTCACCGAGAACGCCGCCAAGCACGCCGAACTCGAGGTCGATTCGGCGAAGGGCCTCGAGGTGAAGGTGTCGACCGGGGCGGCGCCGGTGGTCGACCTCGTCATTGGCAAGGCCGCGAAGAGCGGCGGGGCGTACTTTCGGCTCGCGTCGTCGAACGCGGTCTTCACGACCAAGGCGAACGTCGGCTGGGCGTTGCGAAAGAACGTCTCGGCGTGGCGCAAGAAAGCCATCACCACCGCGGCGCTCGCCGACGTGACGACGGTGGCGCTGCAGAACGGCGCCGAAGCGTATGAGCTGTCACTCGGTGAAGGCGGCGCGTGGGCGCTCAAGAGCCCGGCCCCGCAAGGCTTTCGCTTCGACCCGCTGGCCGCGAGCCGACTGGCCCAAGCGCTCACCTCGCTGACCGCGCAGAGCTTCGTCGACCAAGACGCCACCGCCGACTTCGCTTCGACCCACCCGACCTTCACCCTCACCACCAAAGACGGCAAAGCGGCGACCGTGCACTTCTCGGCGACCAAGCGGCCCGACAACACGTACGCGGTGCGCGTCGACCAAGACCCGCAGGTGTATTTGGTTTCGAGCTACACCGTCGAACACCTCGCGACGAGCCTCGAAGCGCTGCGCGACACGAGCCTGTTCACGTTCGCGAGCGAGAAGGTGACGCGCGTGACGGTCACGACGAAGGGCGCCAAGACCGTCGTCGCGAAAGACGGCACGTCGTGGAAGTTGGTCGAACCCAAGAACGCTCCGGCGGGCGTGGAGTTCGACCCGGGCCAAGTCGGCGCGCTGCTGACGCGGCTCAAGGCCATGCGCGCGCAGAAGGTCGCGAGCGGGTTGACAGAAGCCAAAGCCGGCTTGGCGAAAGCGGCCCCCACCGTCGAACTGCAGCTCGAAGGCGAGAGCAAGCCGCAGACGCTCACCTACGGCGCTGAAGTCGACGAGGCTGGCGCGAAACTCGTGTACGCGAGGGGCGCGGCCGACGCGCTGGTGTACTTGGCGCCGGTGAGTGACAGGGCGAGCTTCGAGGCGGGCGTGAAGCTGTTCAACAAGCCCCCTCCGATGCCCAACCCCGGAGCGGGCCACATTTCGGGGCTCGAACAATTGCCGCCCGATGTGCGGGCGAAACTCGAGGCGCAGTTGCGGCAACAAGGGTTGGGCGGCATGCCCCCGGGCGCCGCCGTCACGCATTGACTGAAGAGCGTGCGGCCGTCACCGCGTTTACGGCTTCAAGCACAACGCAGCTGGGGGGCGACCAAGGCGGGCCGTGCGTCGAGATGGGTGTGCCGCCGTACCCGCGTTCAAGCGCCGCGCAGCTCTGAGCGACCGAAGCGGGCCCGTCGCGTTCGTGGGGGCGTCACCGAGGTCACCGGCCTTCAAGCACGGCGCAGGTCACAAGCGGGTTTACCCGTGGGTCAGGTCGTACCGGGCGATGACCCTCAGCGCGTTGAGGTCGGCGCGCAGCGTGCCAGGCAGCGGCAGCAGTTGATCGTACGGGAACATGGCGGTCTCGAGGCCTTGCACCGCGTCGGACCGGCTGGGGGCTGCGGGCCGGTCTTCGAACGCCTGCGCCACGTTGACCAACGCGAGTATCAGCCGATTCGCGTCTTTCGTTGAGGCTTGCTGTTCGACCAAGCTCGCCACCGAGAGTGCCCGAGCGGCGGTGCGGGTTCGCGGTGCGTCGAGGCCCAAGGTGCGGCGCTGATCAACCAAACTGGCCAAGGGTTTTGAGACCGCGCCTTCGTTGAACGCGTCGGCCGAGAACGCCAGCTTGCCCTGCGCTGACGTCGACGTCGACGTCGCCACCACCGGCAAACGCTCGGGCTCGGGGCTGCGAAAGCCCTCCGTGAGCCGTCGAGTGGCGGCGATGAATCCCTTGAGCAGCACCATGGAGGCTTATCGCCAACGAATGTTGGCGGGTTGCTGAGACTGGCCTTTTCCTCAACGACATCAGGGTCTTAAAAAATGAGAACAGCCGCAGCATTGAAATCTTCTGTGGTGACTGGCCTTTGGCTGGGCCTCGTGAGCTGCCAGGCCTACGACTTCGAGCGGGTCGAGCCGTTGCTCTTTCAACACATTGAGAAGCACTACGGCGAAATCGGTGCGCGAGCCGACGTGATGGTGCTCATCGACCGATCGGGGTCGATGCGACAACCCATTGATGCCACGGCGGCGGGGTGCCCCGCCAAATGCGGTACGGCCTCCTACGACGACTGCCCGGCCGGGTGCCAGACGCGCATCTCTGAGCTGAAGTCGGCGCTCACGCACTTCTTCACCGAAGCGAGAACCGACGCGCGGTTCGGGTTGGCGCTGTACCCCGAGCAGACGACCGGCAAAGACATCAACGAACTGTGCGTGGCTGCGTCGCCCGCGTCGCTCGTCGCGCCCGTGCCCGACGACGGCGCCGAAACGAGTGAAAACCTCGACGCCTGGGCCGCGCAAGCCGACCGGTTGAGCGCCTACATCGCCTCGAATGAGTTCAAAGTCGGCGGTGGCACGCCCACGGCGAAGTCGCTGCAGTACGTGGCCACCACCAAAGGGCTTTCGGCACCCTCGCCCCTCGAGCGCCGGAGGGTCGTGCTGCTGTTGACCGACGGGTTGCCCAACTGTCAACCGACCGACCTCACCGCCACCGACAAAACGGCCGCGAGCGCGGTCGCTCAACTCAAAGACGCCGGCATCGACACCATTGTCATTGGGTTCGGGTCAGACGCCGCGGGCGCGAGCATTTTGAACGACATGGCGCGGGCTGGGGGCTTCGCCCGCAAGTGCACCCAAGACGCCGACTGCGGCAGCGACGATCACTGCGGCCAAGACCGCATTTGCGGCCGGGCGGCCTACGCGGCGACCAGTGCCTCGCAGCTGGGCCCCGTGCTCGATGAGCTGCGCAAGAAGATCGGCGTGGGAGACCCCTGTGTCATTTCGTTCAAACTGCCCGTCACCAACGTCGTCGTGACCCGAGACGACAAGACCTTGGCGGCCGGCCCCAACACGTGGGAACTGAGGGACAACTCGGTGCACTTCTTGGGTCAGACCTGCAATGACTTGAAGACTTCGACGCCGTCGGCCCCCGTGAACATTGAAATCGGCGGCTGGTAGCGCGACGAACGGCAGGTGAAAATTCGCGCCACGAAGCAGGGCGCAAACGGCAGCACGTCAGAGCGCTTCGAGCTCGCGCTCGTGCACGACCGTGGGCTCACGTCGCACCCGGGCGAGCGAAAAGCCGGGCACCAAGTCAGCCGCGCGCACAGGAGCCCCCGAGTCGTGGAGACCGCTCCACTTCGCCAACAAACCAACCAGGGTCTCGGCCGACACGCCCCGCGCTCGCAAACCGGCGACGGTGGTCGACCCTTCTCGTTTCGCGAGTCGTCGACCATCGGGCTGCAGCAGCAACGGCACATGCGCATACGACGGGCGCAGCGCCAGGTGCCCGAGCGCCTCGTACAATTGCAGTTGGCGGGGCGTCGAAGCCAACAAGTCGTCTCCGCGGAGGACGTGGGTGACCGAAGAGGCCGCGTCGTCGACCACGACCGCCAGTTGGTAGCTCGCCACGCCGTCGACCCGGCGTACGACGAAGTCGCCGACGGCACGCTCGACGTCTTGGCTCACCCGGCCGTGCACCGCGTCGTCAAAGGCGACGACGCCAGGGGCGACCCGAAAACGCAAACTCCACGGTTTGCCGGGCTCGGCGGGCCCCACGCGGCGCGCGCACGTGCCGGGGTACACCGGGCCGTCTTCACCAGCGTGAGGCGCGGTCGTCACCCGCGCAATGTCGGCCCGAGAACACGTACATGCGTACACCCGGTCGACCCGGCGCAGCTGCTCGAGGGCGGCTTCGTACACGTGACCCCGCTGCGACTGCCGCCACACCGGGCCGTCCCACGTCAGGCCGAGAAATTCGAGGTCTCGAAAAATGGCGTCGGTGAAGTGCGGCTTCGAACGGTCGGGGTCGAGGTCTTCGATGCGCAGCAAAAATTCGCCGCCCGCGGCGCGCGCGTGCAACCAGCCCAGGAGCGCGCTGCGCACATTGCCCAGGTGCAACAACCCTGTGGGGCTGGGGGCGAACCGGCCGCGAATCACTTCTTTTTCAGGGGTACGCGGCGTTGGTCGAGCGGCTTGCGGGGCTCTTCTTTGCCCGTGTTGGCGGGCCCGGCCTCGCCTTCGAGCGCTTCGGCGGCGAGGTCACGGCCGGGCGCTTGGCCGTACCGAACCTCGGCCTGCTTCGCGCTCGCGACCAACCCGGTGGCCACCGCAGAAGGCACTTTGACACTCTCTCCGGCTTGAGCGCCCTTCTTCGCCATTTCGCCGGCGAGGTTGAAAAACTCCATGCCGGCCGACAACAACTCGGTGTCGAACGTCGCCCGCGGCAAGCGCCGAATGTCTGACGACGAAGCGTTCACCGCGAAAGCGTCGAGCGCCAGGCCCTTGCCTTCGTGCGAGAGCGCTCCGAACACCACCACGTCGGCGTCGGCGGCCTTGACCACTTCTTTCGCGGCCGACAACACCTCGGCGTCGAGCTTGTTTTGGGCGACCGACGCGAGCAGCCGCGCGTCGGGGTCTTTGTTTTGGGTGACCACCTTGAGCTGGGCGGGCTTGCCCACCACCACGTCGACCACACCGCCCACCACTTCGCCGTTGGGCAGCTGCGTGCGCCACAGGTGCTGACCCGGCGGTACTTCGCGCACGAGCAACGGGGTGCTGCCCAGCGTCACGCCGTCGAGCGTGAAGCCCGCGTTCGACGGCGTCGATTCGACGGCCAGCGTCGTCTTCGCACTCTCACGCAACGCCTTGCGCGCGTCGCTCACCACTTTCGCGAACAAGGCCGACGTTTGGGCCAACGGCAAGTCTCGGTCGGGCGCCAACGCCAACGCCGCGTTGAGGCTCTTCGCGCCTTCTTCGTCTCGGCCGGTGTTGAACTGCACCGCCGACAACAGCGCGAGCGCGTCGACGACGTCGGCCACGTCACCGACCTGCGCGGCGCCCGCCCGCCACGCCGTCAGCGCCTTCTGCAGCGCCTCCTCGGCCAAGCGAAACTTCTTCTTCGCCCGAAGCGCTTTCGCTTCGTCGACCAGGGCTTTGGCTTGCGCGTTCACGTCGCTCGCGGCGTCGGCGGCGGTCGCTTTCTTCGGCTCGACCAGTTCGAACTTCTCGCTGCTCTTGAGCTCGGTCGACAACATGCCCGAGGCCTTGAGCCCCAAGCGAGGAGCGACGTCACCGCTGAGCGTCGCAAACGGCATCACCAGCAATTTGGGCTTCGGCTGATCAGCCGGGCCGTCTTCAGCCAGGGCGACGGGGGCCGTGGCACACACCGCCACCAGGGCCGAAGCGAGGTACGAGCGAGTCATTCGCTCCGTCTACACGGTTTATGGCCCGAGCGGCACTCTCCCCGAAGCGCAGGGCCCGAGCGGCACTCTCCCCGAAGCGCAGGGGCCCCCCTGGTTTCAGCTCGCTCGCGAAATGACCTTGGCGGGGTCGAGCGAGCGCAACACCTTGGCGGGTATGCCCCCGACCACCGCGTACGCGGGCACGTCTTTGGTCACGACCGCACCGGTGCCGATGATGGCCGAGCGGCCAATGTGCACCCCCGGCAGAATGACCGCGTGCATGCCCACCCACACGTCGTCTTCGATGACCACCGGCTGGGGTCTGGCCGGCTGTTCGCGGTCGTACACGTCGTGAAAGTCTGAGTCGACGACGCGCGAGTAGGGCCCCAGGCGCACCCGCGCGCCAATGCGAATCGACTTGGTCGCGCCGACCGACACGCCGTAGTTGATCTGGCACCCTGACCCGATGGTCAGCTCGGCGCCTTGGGCCGCGCACAACTCGACGCGCGTCACGTGCGAGGTGATGCGAACGTCGTCGCCGATGGTCATGACCCCATAATTCACGATGCGCGGGCGCCCACCTTGCGTGCGCACCCGGTGACCCACGCGCGTCGCCGCATGCAAATAGAGCGGCGCCGTCACCGTCGAAACCGCGTAGTCGATGCTCTTGTCGACGATGATGCGCAACGACAGCGACGAATCGCGCTGCAACTTACCCATGGCAATTTGAATGAAGTGGCGCACGCGCTCGGCTTAGCGCCGTCGAACCGCGAACGTCCAGTCGACGGGAGGGGTTTATTGACCCACCCGACCATGAGCGCCCTAACCTCGGCTGTTCACTCGAGTTTCGGCGGCACGCGCTCGGTCAGCCACGGTTACGAGCGTTGAACCGAGACCCGGTTTCGCCCCGCGGTCTTCGATTCGTACAGCGCGCGGTCGGCGGCTTCGAGCAATTCGGTGTCGGCAATGGCCAGCCCCGCTTCGAGCCCACACACGCCGATCGACACGGTCACGAACACGCGCTGATCACCGTGCATCACGTCGAGCCGTTCGACGGTGTCGCGAATGCGTTCGAGCTTTCGCTGGGCTTCGAACTCGGGGCACTGGCGCAAAATGAGCCCGAATTCTTCGCCGCCAATTCGGCCGAACGTGTCTTCGCTGCGAATGAGCGTCGAGACGGTGCGGGCGAAGTGGCGCAGCACCGCGTCGCCGGTCGCGTGACCGTAGCGGTCGTTGATTTGCTTGAAATGGTCGAGGTCGAGCGCGGCGACCGACAGGTGGTGCCGGTGGCGAATGGCCGACGACACGTCTTTGCGCAGCTGGTCGAGAAACGAGCCGCGGTTGTACGCGCCGGTCAACGAATCGCGGGTGGCGTTGTCGACCAGGGTGCGGTGCGCGTTGGCGTCGAGCTGGTCTTGGTACACGAAGCGCAAAATGAAACTCGCGCAACGTCGCACGCAGCGTTCGCGTGCCGTTGACCCACGTGCCATTTCGCGAATGGAGGTCGACGACCTCGATGTCATTGCCCACAACGACGATGCGCGCGTGCTTGCGAGAAACGCCCTCGTCGTCGAGCCAAATGTCGGCTTCTCCCGCTCGGCCGACCAGCAAGTCTCCCGAGACCCGCCACGCTCGACCCAACGACGGCGCGGGCCCACCCACGGTGAGCAACACCGGCACGCGGTGACCGTTTGGCGTCGGGAGTTTGGGAACCTCGAGCCCGGCTGTGATTTCGTCGTCGCTCACAGGAGGGCGTCGAGTCTAGTTCAGGAGGGCGCCGATCACACCAGAATGTAGGCAGCCTCACCCAAGCCACCCACATGTCATCAGGCACCGACGGTGGCGCGAAACGCAAGACCTGCGCCTTCGGCGGTCAGCGGCCCTTCGGCAAACGCCGCAAAGAGCGACGAACCGCGCGACAACGTCACCGTTCGACTCCCGGCACCGACCCGCACCGTGCCCTCGGTCACCAGCCACAGGTCGGCTCCCCGACGCGGCAGCACCAGCGGGTGGCCCGGCACCAGCGTCACGCGCGACAACTCGAAGTCGGGCGCCGGGGTGACGTAGGTCGCTTCGCTGCTCGCCCCACGGGTGGCGCGAAGCGTCGGCCGTCGAACCGTGGCGGGCCCGTGCGCAAAGTCGAGCACGCGCAACAGCTCCGGCACGTCGACGTGTTTGGGCGTGAGGCCACCGCGAAGCACGTTGTCAGAGCTCGCCATGAGCTCGATGCCCACGCCCTCGAGGTAGGCGTGCAAATTGCCGGCGGGCAAGTAGAGCGCGTCGCCCGGCTCGAGCGTCACGAGGTTGAGCAGCAGCGCTCCCACGAGCCCCACGTCACCGGGGTATTGGTGGGCCAGCCGCCCCGCCCAGTGACGCTCCCGGGCGAAGGGGCCGGCGGTCGGTTGGGCGCAC
>JBGAIY010000164.1:0-12001 GCA_044225205.1 Myxococcaceae bacterium
AAGACCGGGGTGCCGGTCGACGCCGACTCGGCTTCGGCCTTTGGCAACGTTCCCAGCGACTCGACTTCGGTCGCGGGCCTGGCCACCCGCAGCACCGGCTTCGTCGTTGCGCAGGGTCGCTGCTCGACGCCGGGTAGCACGAACTCGACCATGCAGCTGTGGGTGAGGGTCGTGCCCGAAGCCGGCGAGCCGGGCGCGGCGCAGGTCGTCGACTTTCCCCAGTACTCGTGCCGGGCTTGGGGCCCATTGGTGGTGGCCGCGAACGAGTCGCACGTGCTGGTGGCAGCGGTGCAGCGTGACGCCCCGTCGCCGGGTGACCCGTCACCCCTCTTGCTGGCTTCACTGGGCGCCGACGGCGTGGCGCAGGCTCGCCCGCACACCATCACTTTGGGCCGTCACGGCTATGGCGCGCTCGACGCGGTGCTCGTGGGCGACCGAGCAACGCTCGCGCTCAAGACGGGCGACTTCTGGTCGACCGCGGTGCTCGACTTGGCGGGCTCGACCCCCGACCGCATGGGCCTCGACTTCGAGTGCCCCGACGACCATTGCAGCGCCGGCGAGCGCCGGCTGGTGAGCGTGCCCGGCAACCCGCACGTCGGGTGGGTCGAGTTGGCGAAGCCGAGCTACCTGCTCGGTGGGCCGCCTGATTGGGCGCTGCGCTGGGCCGAACTCGACGAGAGCGGCAGGCCCCTGGCGAACATGAGAACCCTCACTCAAAGCGCAGGCGAAGCCTACGGGCTCGAGGTCACGGCCGATGAGCGCGGGTTGGCGGTTCTCGTGGGGCAGCGAACGTTCGCGTCTGACGACTACACCCTCGCCTTCAGGCGTTTCGGCGCGGTGCCGCAGCCACAAGACCCCCGGCTCGCCCGCGTCGTCGCGACTGGCATTCATACGCCGGGTCACGCCGTTGCCAGCGTGGGCAACGGTCAATGGCTGACCGCCTACGCCGAGTCGGGTGCGACGAACGGCGCGCTCGTCTTCATTGGCGGCGACGCGAGTCGGGTGTTCGGCCGGTTCGTGTACGAGGCCGCACCCGAGGCCCAGGTTCAGTCGCCTTGAGTGCCGGGCACCACAAGCCACTGAATTCACTCACAAATCAAGCCACTGCAAGGTTTCGCGACCGCCGGAGACTCACCTGCTGATGACGGCTGAATTCACTCCTCACCCCGCGGGCAGTTTCATGACACGGTCGCGCGCGGTGACGGCCTCTTCTGCGCTCGACACGGCGACGCTCTACCGCCAGCACGCGGCTGACGTTTCGAAGTGGGTGCGCTCGTTGGCGGGGCCCGACGCCGACATCGAAGACTTGGTGCAAGAGGTGTTCATCATTGCGCACCGAAGCTCGGGGCAGTTTCGCGGAGACTCTTCGGTGACGACGTGGCTTTTCGGCATCGCCCACAACTTGGTGCGCCGGCACCGGCGGGTGCAAAAGGTTCGGCAATGGCTCTCGGGTTCGGCCAAAGACGTGGCGGGAGAGCAGGCCTCGGCGGCACCCACCGCGCCTGAGCTGCTCGCGAAGCGCCAGGCGCAAAAGCGGGTGTACCGCGTGCTCGACAAGCTCAACGAGAAGCAGCGAACGGCGCTGATTCTGTTCGAACTCGAAGGGCACTCGGCGGCACACATCGCGCAGCTCTACGGAGTGAAACCCGACCTGGTGTGGGTGTGGTTGTCGCGTGGCCGCGCTCAATTTTCGGCGCACCTCGAAGCGCTCGAGCAGAGCGAAGGAGTCGCCTAAATGACCACCAAGCCTTCTCCCGAGCAACGCGCGCAAGACTTGTTTCGAGCAGCGGGGCCGAGCGAGCCCCTGTCACCCGAGACGCTCGAGTCGTTGTGGAGACGCACCGAACCCAAGCTGAAGCCGCGGCCCTGGGCGGGGCGACTGCCGAAAATCGCGCTCGTCACCGCCGTCGCTGGAGCGACGCTCTGGTGGTTCGCCTCGCGGGCGCCCGCGACCGTGCCGGTGGCCACGACCCCTCCACTGCCAGCGACCGCGCCGGTCGTACAGGCTCGCGCCGAGCCGCCGCCCGCTCCCGCGCCAGCGCGGGCCGTCGAAACAGTGCCCGCACTGGGAGGCTCCGCGCCAGCGCCAGCGCCCCGCCCTCACCCCGCCGTGGTGCCGGCCACCAAGCCCGCCGAGCCGCCAGGCGCCGAAGCGCCCACAGCCGAAGACCCGTTGCTCGCCGAGTCGCGCTTGATCGCCCGGGCGGTGAAAGCCTTGAGAGACGAGCACGACGCGAACGCGGCCCTGGCCACGCTCGACGAGTACGGCCGCCAATTCAGCCACGGCGTGCTCGCGCGCGAAGCCGAACTGGCGCGCGTCGAAGCGCTCGTCGCGGCCGGGCAACGCACCGAAGCCCTCAACCACCTCGAGACGATGAACTTGTCGGCCAGCCCGCGCGGCGCCGAGCTGCGCGTACTTCAGGGCGAGTTGCTCAGCGAGCGAGGGCGGTGCGACGACGCGGTGGCCCAGTTCGAACTCGCCTCGCAGGCGGCGCTCAGCCATGAGGCCGAAGAACGCGCCGTGTACGGCAAGGCGCGCTGCTTGCGCGACCCCGAAGCGCAACGCCGTGAATTCGAGCGGTACCTGAGGCAGTTTCCCCACGGGCGCTACGCCGACCAGGTGCGCACGACGATGGAGCCGACGGAGCCTTCGCCCGTACCTTGAGTCACCTTCGGGGTGTCAGGTCAGCGCCCTTTGAGCAAGAAGACGACTCCGTTTGACGCCGGCACCTCTTGTTGAACGACCCGACCGCCGTTGAGTTTCACTTCGCCGGCCGCCGTTCGTTGAAAGGTCATTTTCGAGCCATCGAGTGTCTGGGCGACGAGTGACTTGTCGATGGTCGACAGCGCGATGGTACCCTTGACGACCAGCTTCTTCAGCGTCGTCTGGGCTTCGGCTTGGCTCGCGCTCTCGAGTTTCTTGGCAAGGGTCGGGGCGTGTTTGGCGAATTCAGCGTCGGTCATGACGAGCGCGGTGAAGGCCTCCGAACCGCGCAACAAGTCGGGCATGCCCGCCTTTTCGGCGATGCCGAGAAACGTGGTGCAGTCGCCGCGAGAAGCGAGCACGTCGAACAGCGTCGTTCCCCCGGGTGAGACAGGAGCCCGGGGGGCGTCGGTCGGGGCCCGCACGGCGTCAGCGGGTGGTTGAACTTCGACACGTGGCGCTGCCGAAGCCGGCGCTGGCGAGAGTTGCCAGAGCGCGAGGCTCTGGTCGCCGCCGAGCACCGCAAACGACAGGTACTTGGTGTTGTCATCAATCGCCGGAGGAGGCGCGCAGAACTCCACCCACACGTTGTGCGAGTCGTTGTCTTTCTGTTTTGTCCCGTCGCGCATGATTCTCGTTGCGCCGATAACGCGTTCGACCCGGCTCACGCGGGAGTCGCCGGTGGTGGCCGTCGTTTGAGGCCACGGTTTGCCCTCGGCGAAATCGTCAAGCGAGCCGTGGGTTCGAACCGACAAGGAGTGCCCCCCGAGGCGCTCGGTCACTTCTCGCATGATTTGCTTTTCGCCGAGGTCATTGAAGCGCAGAAAGTATTTCACCTCGAAACACATGCGGGTCGACGACCCGCCCTTCAGGGTCACCTCTTCTGCTCCGAGCATGGCCGCCTTCGCATTGAGCGACTCGCCCGACGTGAGGCTTCGCTCAGACACATGACCAATGTATTGCTTCTTTTCTCGCAGCTTCGCGACTTGCGCATGAACGCTGTCGTCGCGCATCAGGCGGTTGAGAAGCACTCGGTCATACGCGCAGCCTTGCGTCATCACCGTCAACGCAACGCCCGTCATGAGCCAAGAGAAGAAGTGAACTCGAAAAACACGTAAAGGTCGCATCGTGATCGTGAGCCGTGAAGGGTTGTGCATTCGACGAAGAGGGGCATGAGCCCGCTTCAAGTCGCGGCGCAGGAAGGCAAGCGCGAAGACCGTTGGTGCTTGGCTTGTGTCGCGATATACACAGCGTATGCATTGGCACTTGCAACCCGACCGAAGCGTCGCCGGTACCTCGAGGCACGTCCGGGTGAACACCCCACACTCTGGTGAAGAGTCACCACGCCTCCTTCTGGAAGAACACGTGTCAACTCTCGGTATGTCTGAGTGGGCGTATGGGCATGTAGGTTGCTGAGCTGGCCTCGTGGCCTTGAAAACCATCGCCTTCGCCGTGCTTTCAATTGCACTGACTGCGTGCAGCGAAGACCCAAGCGCCAGTGAATTTGGCGGAGCCGAGGCGGCGGTGAAGTATGCGGGCACGGTCAGCTGCAAAAGCCCCGAGAAGTCGGCGGTCTGCCATGTACCGCCCGGGCGGCCGGCGGCGGCGCACAGCATCTGCGTCGACCGGAGCGCGAACGAGTCACACCAGTACCACCACGACGGTGACTCGCTCGGGGCTTGCAATGCCGATACCTACGGCGCGACCGACGTGCAGCTCAGTCGCCGCCGTTGAGACGGGCGCCAACGCATGCGGTTTCGGGGTGCTACCGCTGAGCAGAACTGCCGAGGTCGACGGCCTCAGCGACGACAACATACTGACGGCTCAGCGAGAGCCAATTGCCGCTTGGCTCAACGCGCTGCACTTCTTGGCCGTCTTTCTGAATCGACACGGGCCCGACGGTGCCGCTCAAGTGCACATGCGACCCCACGTGCACCCCATGGAGCATCGCCTCCGCGTCTCCCGCGCCGAATGCGGTCAACGACACGTCGACGTGCTTTCGTTTGCCCGGCGCGGTGTTGACGACGAACGCAGTGCCCGGGCCGCCTTTGAACGCGCCGCTGCAAAAAGCGCCTCCGTTCGGAGACATCGCCACGACGTCACCTTCGATGTCGAACTTCTCGTCAGTGGTGTGATGGTACTGGTACCCATTCCACTCCGCGAAGACGGTCTCTTTTCGCGGTATCGACGTGCGGTGCAGTTTTCGGTGCTCAGCCCACGTCATCAGGCCGACCGCCAACAACGCCCCAACAGCCGTTCCCATCAGTCGTCGCTCCATGGCCTCTGGGTGTCGTGACGAGCAATTGGTCTGTCAACCCGCGAAGCAGGCCGCGCGCCGATTCCCCCGCTTCGTTCTAAATCGCCACAACCATTGGGCATTTGGCCTCGCGCATGACCGCCGAATCTCTTCGTTCGGGCCCGGCTCTCACCCGCACGGAGGTTGAAATGGCAACGGTGCGAGTGACTCAAACCGACATGAAGGCGTTGCACCACGGCATGGTTTTGCTCGACTTTTGGGCGGCGTGGTGCCCGCCGTGCCGGGCGTTCGGCCCGATTTTCGAAGCGGCGTCGGGTCGTCACCCCGACGTGGTGTTCGGCAAGGTCGACACCGAGGCCGAACCCGAGTTGGCGGCGGCGTTCGCCATCACGTCGATACCCACGCTGGTGGTGATGCGTGACGGCGTGGTGTTGGCGGTGCAATCCGGCGTGATGCCCGGCAACGCCATTGACGCCTTGCTCGAACAGGTGCGTGCACTCGACATGGTGAAAGTGAAGCAGCGCATCGCCGAGTCGAACCGAGCCGAGCAAGGGGGTGCGTGATGTGCCGCCGAGTAACTTGTGAAAGCTGCGGCAAGCCAACGTTCGCCGGCTGCGGAGCGCACGTCGAGCAGGTGTTGGCAGACGTGCCCAAAGCGAAGCGCTGCCAGGGTCACTCCGCGAAGCGAGCGGCCCCTGCGCCGGTGACGAGTGGCTCGTGGTTCAGCTCGTTGTTTGGAAAAAGCGGAGGCAGCCCATGAGTGAATTCGGCATGCGAAAGACGTTGCGCGCGACCTACGACCAGGCGCTGGCCCGGGTGCCGGAGGCGCTGAAGACCGAAGGGTTCGGTGTGCTCACGCAGATCGACATGAAAGAGACCCTCAAAAAGAAGCTCGACGTCGACTTTCGCCGGTACACGATTCTCGGCGCGTGCAACCCGCCGTTCGCGCGAGACGCGCTCCAGGAGTCGCTCGAAGTCGGGCTGCTGTTGCCCTGCAACGTGGTGGTCTACGAGAACGACGAAGGCCGGGCCGAAGTGCTGGCCGTCGACCCGAACGCGACCATGGCCCGCACCGGCAACCCGAGACTGACGGCGCTGGCCCAACAAGTGAAAACCAAGCTCGAGCGGGTGCTCGAGCGCCTCGAATAGAAAGGGCAACACGTCATGTTTTCCATCAACGAAGCCACTTGGGACCGAGCCTTTCGCATCGCACTGGGGTTGTTCTTGCTGGCGCTCGTCTTCGTCGGCCCGCAGACCTGGTGGGGCCTCGTCGGGCTCGTGCCACTGTTGACCGGCATCGTCGGGTTTTGCCCGCTCTACCGGCTGTTCGGCGTGAGCACCTGTCGCATCGAGTCGCGACCCGCGAAGTGACCGAGCCGCACCCGCGCCGCTCGGCCGGGGGCCACTTCAAGCACCGTGGGCTCGCGGTCGAACCGCGAAACGAGTGACCACCGGCCCGGCGACAGGGGCACCGAGAAGCCGCCGTCGCTCGCCGCCTCGAACTCGAAGGTCGAGAGCGACGAGAACGGCGGGTCGAGGGGCGTCGCGAAGACCGACTGAGACCGGCCGTCGTTGCCCGCCACTTCACCCTGCACCATCACCGGCGAGGTCAGCGTCACCACCCAGGGCGCCCCCGCGTCGGGTACCGTCGCCAGGCCGAGCACCCCCTCCGAACGGGCCACCACGAGCGACGTGCCGTCGGGCAAGGTGAACGAGCCGTCGAGCGCCGAGAGCACGTGCCACCGATTCGAGCCGACCACGTCGGCGTTGGCGACCGCGCGGCCCTGCGGGTCGACCACTCGACCGGTGAGTGCGCCCACAGCCAGCGCGGTGAGCCAAGCGCGAATCATTTCGAGCAAGCGTCGACGGCGCTCATCGACTTCGCGGCCAAAATGCAGTCGCGTTGGGCCGCGGTGTACCGCTTGGGGCACGCGGCCTTGAGCTCAGCCAGCTTCGGGTCGGCCAGCCCCTGCTTCGTGGCGAGCCGCACGGTGGCGGCCTTTTCTTCGGCCGTCATTTTCACCACGGCGAGGTCGGCGGCGACCTGTTCAGCAATCGACAACGTCATCATCGCGTTGAGCAATTCGTCGCATTCGCGGGCGCTGAGGGGAGCGCCCGCGTCGAGCCTGTTCGGCGCCGGCAGGGGTACCCCGGAGGGCGCACGCTGGTCTGCCGCCCAGGCGTCGAAAGCCACCACCATGACCATTGCCATGCACGCGCGAGAGTTCGTCACGGAGCCGACCGTATCACGTCACTTGGGCGATTCGCCGTTGGCCGCGCCGGGCCGAAGCAAGTGGCTCAGGGTCACGTCGAAACGGCTGCGCGCGAGCGCGATGACGCTGCGCAACACCGACGGCGACACATTGAGTTTTTCGGTCAGCCGCCGCACGGTTTCTGAAAACAACAACTCACGCGCATGTTTGAGCCACAGCCGCACGGTCGCGCCTTGCACGCCGTACGCTCGGCCGATGGCCATGCTGCTCAGCCCGTCGAGCACCGAGAGCGCCAGCACGTTGCGTTCGCGCTCGGGGAGCGCGCTCAACGCGTGGCGAAACGCTTCGCGAAAGGCACTCGCCGACTGTTGCTTCAAATAGTCGAGCTCGGGGTCGGCCGCGCTGGCCAGCAACTCGGCGGCGGGGCCAGCGTCGTCGTCGAGCGCGAGCTCTGGTTTCTGCCGCCGCGTGGCATTGCGGGTCACCCGAATGGCGACGACGCGGAGCCAGCCCCCGAGCGGCGCGGCTCCGGCGTACTGCTCGATTTTCGGAGCGGCCCCACCCTCGCCGCCGACGAAGAGCGCCTGCCGCACCCTTTGACACACTTCTTCGACCACTTCGGGCCGCCGCTCGATTTTCGAAACGAAGCCGGGCACTTGGCGCATGAGGTGCTGCTCGAACGCCGCCAACGCCGCCCGGTCGTGGTGCAAGCAGCCGCACGCGAGGTACAGGTCGGCCACCGCGAGCGACGCCCAGCCCTCGAAGCGAATGGGCTTGGGCAGGCAGGTCGCCAAATGCGCAGCAAAGTCGCCGGGTTCGACCACGACTTGCGGCCAGGCGGCCTGGGCGTCTCGAAAGCTCGCCTCGAGCACCTCCCGCCCAGCGGCCGTGGCAAATTCGGCGTCGGCCGCGCGGCCGCAGTGCTCGTTGAATTCGTCGGCAAACGCGCGCAAACCCATGGTGGAGGCGCCCAAAGCATACTCCGATGGGCCAACGAGCGGTTGAAACCGACGCCGAACTTCAGTTGAACTTCACGACCTGCGAGCGAAGCGCTCAAACGGAGTTTTGGCCGATGGACGACTGCCTCACCGATGACGCCATCGACCGGTTCGTTCGCGGGGCCATGTCGCCCGAAGAGCGCGAGCGCACCGACGCCCACTGCGCGCACTGCGCGACGTGCCGGGCCGACATCGCCGAAGTGGCCCGTTCGCTCGAACCCGAAGGCGCAAGCGACACCGTCGACCTGCACGCCTCACCGGCCCAGGCCGAAGCAGCGCTCGAAGGCACCGAGGTGGGCCGCTACCGAATTGCGCGGCGACTCGGCGTGGGCGGCATGGGCGTGGTCTACGCGGCCGAAGACACGGTGCTGGGTCGTTCGGTCGCGCTCAAGTTGTTGCGCCACCACGGCCAGGAGCACGCGCCTGGGCCCAACCAGGCTCGCCTGTTGTCAGAAGCCCGAGCCATGGCGCAGTTGTCACACCCCAACGTCGTGGCGGTGCACGACGTCGGCACGTTCGAGGGGCGCGTCTTCGTCGCCATGGAGCTCGTCGACGGGCTCACGCTGCGGCAATGGCTGTCGACCGAAAAACGGCCGTGGCGCGAAGTGCTTTCGGTGTTTCTCGAGGCGGGCCAGGGCCTCGCGGCGGCCCACGACAAAGGGCTCGTGCACCGCGACTTCAAACCCGAAAACGTGCTCGTGGGCGCCGACGGCCGGGTGCGGGTGACCGACTTCGGCATTGCGACGTCATTCGGCGACGAAGGCCGGCGCGAAGGGCCGCTCGCCGCCTCGACGGCCTCGACGACCGACTTCACCCCCTGGCTCGGAGACAACACCCTGACCCAGACCGGGTTGATGAAGGGCACCCTTCGCTACATGAGCCCCGAGCAGTTTCTCGGCCAGAGCTGCGACAGCCGCACCGACCAGTTCAGCTTCTGCGTGGCGTTGTTCGAGGGCCTCTACGGGCAACACCCCTTCGACGCCGGCGACGTGAATACGCTCGCCCGTCTCGTGAGCACCGGGGTCGTCAAGCCGTTGCCCCGACAAACCGACGTGCCCGCGGCGGTGGGCGCGGCCGTGTTGCGAGGGTTGATGGTTGAGCCGAGCGCTCGCTTCACGTCGATTGGCGCGTTGTTGGCGGCCCTGCGAGAGGGGCTGGCGGCGACGGGCGCGCCCATTGAACGCGGCGGGTCGCGGGCGAGGCCGAGGTGGGCGGTACCGGCAGCGGCCGCGCTGACAACCGTGGCGGCGGCGACCATCGCCCTCTTCGCCTGGCCGGGGGCGCCTGGCCGCGCCACCGTTGAGCCACCCCGAAGGGTTGAGCCGAGCCCAGCGACCAAGCCACCTCCGGCTGAGACGCTCGCGCCCGGCGAACCTTTCGCGCCAAGCTCGGGCTCCGGAGCGCCGACCCAACCGGCCCGCCCAGCGCTCGTGGCTCCGACTCCGAAGAACGACGGCGCCGAGCCACCGACGGCCGAAACGGTCGAGCCCGGCGGAGCGCCGACCAAACCCGGCTTGGCCCGATCAACCCTCATCGCTCCGACTCCGAAGAACGGAGCGGCCGAGGCACCGGCGACCGAAACGGTCGAGCCCGGCGGAGCGCCGACCAAACCCGGCTTGGCTCGATCAGCGCTCATCGCTCCGACTCCGAAGAACAGAGCGGCCGAGGCACCGCCAGCCGAGACGGTCGCTCCCGTCGAATCACTGGAGGCCCGCACGGGCTCTCGAGCCCCGCCGAAGCCCGGCGCTGTGGCCCGCCCGGCGCTCGTGGCTCCCCTGCCGAAGAACAAAGCCGCCGAGGCGCCACCGGCCGAGGCGGTCGCACCCGTCGAACCACCTGTGGCGCCAAGCACGGGCACTGGAGCGCCGACCAAGCCGGTCGCCTTGGGTCTCATTCAAAAGAAAGCCGCCAAGCCACCGCCGGTGCGAAAGGCGTCGCGCCCCGAGGCCGGCTCGAAGTACGACGACGCCCCGCTCGAGCCCACGTTCGTTCGCGAATCGAAGAAGGGCCCCCCGTGACCATGCGACTTGGCGCTTTGTACAGTGTGCTCTTGGCGAGCGTGGCGTACGCGACCGAACCAAGCGAACAAGCCACGGCGGTCGCAGCCTACGAAGCCGCGCTCAAGCACTACAACTTGGCCGAGTACGAGCTCGCCATCGACGAATTCAAGACGGCGTACCGGCTGACCCAAGCCCCCGAGCTGCTCTACAACATTGCGCAAGCGTACCGGCTCAAGGGTGCGGTGGGGGTGTACTCCGGCGGTGACGTTCTACCGAAACTACCCAGGGCCGCGCCGACGAGGCTGAAGCGGGCCGCCGCCGAGGCCGCGGTCAAAGACCTCGAGCGCTGCGCCGCGGCCGAGGCCGCCGCCGAAGAGGCCGCGAACGCCGAGAAAGCCCGGCTCAAAGCGCTGGCCGAGGCGGCCTTGCCTGTGGCTCCGAACCTGACGCTCACCACGCTGCCGGCCGAGCCCGCGCGGCGGCCGTGGGTGCTGGGCGTCACCGCCGCCTCGACGGCCGCGCTGCTCGTCGGCGGGGCGGCCCTCTTTGGGTGGACGAAGGCCGACTACGACGTGCTGACCGCCTCGGGGTGCGCCCCTGGGTGCAACCAAGGCCAAGTGAATGCGCTGCGAACGCGGCAAACCGTTTCGGTCGCGTTGTTCACCGCCAGCGCCGTCGCGGCCGTCACCGGGTTTCTCGTGTGGTGGTTCGCCCGGGTCGAAGCACCTTGATTTCACTGAGCATTTGCAGCCGCCGCCGACGTGGTGTCAGGCCCGCATGAACCGATTTTCTCTGCCGCTGCTGGCGTTGGCATTGACCACCACCGGCCTCGCTTTGGGTGCGACGAAATACGTGCGGCCCGGAGCGACCGGCTCAGGCAATGGCACCGACTGGGCGAATGCCTACCCGAAGTTGCCGGCGTCGTTGACCCGCGGCGACGTGTACTACTTGGCGGCGGGCCAGTACGGCGCGGCGACGTTCGACGACGCGAACAGCGGCACCACCGTCATCACGCTGAAGAAGGCCACCGAGAGCGACCACGGCACGTCGTCGGGCTGGCAGGCCAGTTACGGCGAAGGCCAGGCGGTCTTCACCTCGTGGCTCATCACCCGCGACTACTACGTGTTTGACGGGCAACGCCGCAACAGTGACTGGGCGCGTGGAGCGATTTCAGACTACGGCCTGCGGGTGGCCGGAGACCGCCCCGTGCGACTCGACGACGGCGCTGGCGTCGGCGCCGACCATGTCACCTTTCGCTTCGTCGACTTCGAGGGCGGGGGTCGCGACACCGGGAGCGGCGACGACGTGATCTACGGGCTCACGGGCAACAGCGACCTGCGCTTCGAGTCGTGCGCGCTGCACGATTCTGACCGAACCATTTTCTTGATGCGCGGCAACTGGCAAAACCTGGTCGTCGACCATTCGTACCTCGCCCGCAACACCAGCACGCCGGCCACCCACGGCGAAATGCTGTCGATGACCGAAAGCACCAACGTCAGTTGGACGAACAACGTGATGGAGGACATCGAAGGTACGGCGTTCATCGCCGGGCTGAACGGGGGCGTCATTCAAGGGTGGAAGGTGGTGGGCAACGTCGCGTTTCATTCGGCCGCGTACGCCGCCGACACCGGCCGAAAATCGGGCCACAACTTCGGCGTCTCGGGCTTTCTCACCATTGCCAACGACGCGAGCAACGACAACACCGGCAACGACGTGTTCGTCGCCAACAACACCTTCGTGAACCTGCAGGGCCTGTGGAGCGGCGTCATCATTCAAAAAGGCACGGGCAACGAGGTGCGCAACAACGTCTGGTACGGCTGCGTGCGCAC
>JBGAIY010000164.1:12007-15417 GCA_044225205.1 Myxococcaceae bacterium
ACCAACAATTCATTCAGCGGCACCATCGACCACAATTGGTACGCGTCGACGCCCATTGACGCAGACAGTTCACCGACGAAGACCGAATGCACGTCGAAGTGCGACCTCTTCGTTTCCATCGCCAACAAAGACTTTCACTTGAAAGCGGCCACGACGGCCGGCGCGCCCTTGGCGACGCCATTCACGGTCGACGGCGACGGCGTGACCCGCGGCTCAGACCACACGTGGGACCGAGGGGCCTTCGAGTTCGGCGGCACGGTGGCGAGCCTGGCTCCGCCGACCAACCTGCGCGTCGTGAAGTGACTTCATTCGTAATAGTCGAGGTCGTCGCGCCGACGCCGGCGTTTCGGCAACGCTTTGGGGGCCTTGGGCCTCGTCACCGTCGACGCCGAGACCAGGCGCGGGTAGTGGTTTTCGAGCGCGCGCACAATGGCCGCCTCGTCGCTGACCACGACTTCGGCGTGCGACAACAGGGTCGACAGGCGGGCGAGTGCCTTGGCCTGCGAAACCGAAAGCGCCCCGGTGAGGTCGACCCGCTGCACCCGAAGCAATTCTTCGCCCAGCGCCTCGAGCAGCTCGGTCACCCGGCTCAGCTGCACGAACTCGAGCCGGTCGAGCGGCCCGGTCAACAACCACTGGCGAATGAGGCGGGCCCACGCTTCCCACCCTGGGGCGGGCGGAGCGTCGGCGGTGAGGCCGAACTCGCGCAACTTGGGGGCCTCGAGCGTCAACAGGTCGGGCACCAGGCGCCCTTCGAGCGTGGTGGGCAACAACGCGAGGCGCTCGAGCGAACCGAACCGCAGGGCCTTGCCGAAGGTGTTGAAGGTGGCGCGAACGTCGAGCGCGCGCACCCGGTCGGCGACCGGCTGCAAGGCGGCCACCGACTCCAGCCGAGGCCACGCCGACTCGTTCACCCGCGCGGCTTCGACGTCGAAGTTGCCTAAAAACAACGCGCTCAGGTGGGCCGGCCAAGGCAGCTTGGCGAGCGTGCGCAACACCACGTCGTATTTGCCTTCGGCGCCTGGGCTGCCGAACTCGAGCCGCTCGAGAAACCGGCAGGCGGGGCTGCGCAGCACCGCGGGCACGACGTCGCTCAACGGCACGCTGTGCGGGCTCGACCACACCCGAACCGTGCGGGCGTAGCCGAAGCGCCACTCGAAAGTCACTTGCTTGTGAAAGGCCGCCACCTCGCTGCCGACCAAGTCGTCAAAGTGGTCGCGAACGAATTGCTTGGCCTGGCCAATGGAGCCTCGTTCGCGCTTCGCCGCTCGCACGTGCCACCCGATGAGCTCACCGCGCACGCGGTCTCCGTGCTCGAGCAGCTGGTCGGCGAAAACGAGCCACGCCGCCGGGTCGTCGGCCAACAGGGCGCGCTCGGTTTCGAGCGAGGCGGCCGCCAGGGGCGAGCGGGCGGCGCCATTTTCGCCGTCATGGGCTTCGACGAAGCCGTCGCGCAGCCGCGCCGCCACGAGCTGTTCAGCGGCCTTCAGCGCGGCTTCGGGCGAAGCGCAGGCGATGTCGCGGGCGGTACCGGGTGAATGCACGGGCCCGGTGGTGATGGTCACGACGTCGCCTTCGACCGACACGGCCCAGAACCGCGGCTCGGGGTGTTGGGCCTCGAAGCGACGACGCATAACGACTTCTTGGCAAGGCCGGCGGCCGATGTCACGGTGCGGCGGAGTGAAGCGACGACTGACCGAAAAGCTGAAAAACGGCCTGCGCCAGTGGACCGAGTCGATGTCGGGCGGCAACCTCGAGACCCGGTTGGCCCGCGCGCGGCCGAGCAGCGAGTACGGCGTCGACCCGTTCGGGTTCGACCTCGACTACGCGTTGTCGGCCGTGGGCCCTTTCGTCTGGCTCTACAAGCACTACTTTCGGTGCGAGACGCACGGCCTCGAAAACGTGCCCGCGGGGCGGGTGTTGCTCATTTCGAACCACTCCGGCCAACTGCCGGCCGACGGAGCGATGATCGCCATCGCCATGCTCACCGAAGCCAAACCCGGCCGGGTGGTGCGGGCCATGGTCGAGAAATGGGTGCCCACGTTGCCCTTCGTGTCGACGTTCTTCGCCCGGGTGGGCCAAATCGTCGGCACGCCCGAAAATTGCCGTCGGCTGCTCGAAAAAGACGAAGCGATTCTCGTCTTTCCCGAAGGGCTCAAGGGCATTTCGAAGCTGTATTCGCAGCGCTACCAGTTGCAAGACTTCGGCTTGGGGTTCATGCGGCTCGCGCTCGAGACGAAGACGCCCATCGTGCCCATTGCCGTCATCGGCGGTGAAGAGCAGGCGCCCGCGTTCGCCAATTTGAAGCCGGTCGCGAAGCTGTTGGGTTTTCCCGTCTTGCCGGTGACTCCGCAAGTGGTGCCGTTGCCCCTGCCCACGAAATACCGAATTTACTTCGGGCCGCCGTTGCGGTTCACCGGCAGCGCCGACGACGACGACTCGGAGCTGCACAAGAAGGTCACGGTCGTGAAGACGGCGATTCAGACGATGATCGAACAAGGCCTCAAAGCGCGAAAGGCCGTGTTCTGGTGAGCGAGAAAGCCGACACGCGCCCGGCGGTGTTGCTGACGGGCATTTCGGGCAACTTGGGCCGCATGGTGGCCAAGCTGCTGCACGTGCACGAGCGCGTCGTGGGCATCGACCGGCGGCCCATTGTCGGCAAGCCCAAAGACGTCGAGCACTTTCAAATCGACCTTCGCAAGAAGAAGACCGACGAAGTGTTTCGCCGAGTGCCGATCAAAGCGGTCATTCACATGGGCATCATGCACGACCCGCGCATGAGCGCCCAAGACCACCATTCGTTCAACGTGTTGGGCACGACGAAGGTGCTCGAATGCGCGGCGAAGTACGGCGTGAAGAAAGTGGTCGTGCTCTCGAGCGCCAACGTCTACGGGCCGTCTCCCGACAATTCGAACTTTCTGACCGAAGACGCGCCGTTGATGGCGGCGTCGCGCTTTCCGTCGGTGCGCGACTTGATCGAAGTCGACATGTTGGCCCATGGGTTCTTCTGGCGGCAGCCCGGCATTGAAACGGTCGTGCTTCGGCCCGTGCACATCGTCGGGCCCAGCATCAAAAACGCGCCGTCGAATTACTTGCGGTTGGCCCGGCCGTGGTCGCTCGCCGGCTTCGACCCGATGATGCAGCTCATTCACATGGAAGACGTGGGCCGCGCGCTCGCCGAGGCGCTCAAGCCCGGCCACAAGGGCGTGTACAACCTCGTCGGGCCCGGCCAAGTGCCCTTGTCGACCGTGTTTTCTGAATTGGGCCGGCGGCCGATACCGCTGCCCCACCCCATCGCCCGGCCGCTGTTGTCGACGCTCTTCAAGTACCGCTTGGCGAGCTACCCGCCTGAAGAGCTCGACCACATTCAGTTTCTGTGCATGGTCGACGGCTCGCGCTGGGCGAACGAA
>JBGAIY010000729.1:0-2035 GCA_044225205.1 Myxococcaceae bacterium
GTCGGCCGAATTCGTCGCGCCGCCGTCGGCCCCCGCGTCAACCGCTCCGGCGTCAATCGCTCCGGCGTCAGCCCCATCACCGGTACCGGCGTCGCGCGGCCCGGCGTCATCTCCCAGGGAGCCCGTCGGCGAGCCGCACCCAGTCAGTGGGGTCGCCATCAGTGCGAAGCAAGCCGCCAGTCGAAAGGTCAAGGTCGTGAATTCTTTCATTGCGCCTCGCTTCAACACTCCAGGCTTCGTGGAGTTTCGCGGTCAAAGTGCCCCGAGTGGAACCCGCCGGCCCAGACGGGGCGTCTACCAACCCGATGAAAGGGCTGCGTTTCTTCTGGCTCATGGTCGTTCTGGGGGCGGCGAGCGCTCTTGGCAAAGACCGCGTGAGCGACGCGCGGGCCAGGCGGGCCACCGACCTTGCGGCGCTGCTCGAGAACGCCGGCCTGACCGCGCCTCCCCACGAGGTGTACCTGCGGGTGTTCAAGCAAGAGCGGGTCGTCGAGCTGTGGGCTGGGCCCGCGCGCCAGCCGCTGAAGTTGGTGAAGACCTACGCCATTTGCGCCGCGTCGGGCGCGCTGGGCCCCAAGCGCCGCGAGGGCGACCTCCAAGTGCCCGAGGGGTTCTACGAAGTGCCCGAATTCAACTCGACTTCGAACTTTCACCTCTCGATGAAGGTCGGCTACCCCAATGCGTCTGACCGTGCTCGCGGAGACCGGGTGCACCCGGGCGGCTTGATTTACCTGCACGGCGAATGCGCCAGCATCGGGTGCATCGCCATCGAAAACGAGCCGGTCGAAGAGGTCTACCTCCTCAGCCTCGATGCCCAGGTTCGCCGGGTCGACATTTTCCCCACGAGGTTGACCGCTGAGGCCCTCGAAGCGCTCGCGGGTTCTCCCCACCTCGACTTTTGGCGAGAACTCGCGCCCGCCTACGCCCAGTTCGAGCGAACCCGGCGCCCCGCCGCCTACACCATTGACCGCCGAGGGGTGTATCACGTCAAAAACCCTTGAATTTGCGTAGGTTTCTCACCCGAAATCGGGTTGGGGAACCTGCGGAGCGCCCGGTTGTCAGACTGCTACGATTTCGCCATGGCTGGCCGGGAGGAGCATTCAGTGAACGACGTTCTCGCTGCGCCGCTGGGGTTGCTCGAGCGCGACGTGTCGTCGACGCCACCCAGCCCTCAGCCCGCGCCCATGGCGAGCCCTCCGGCGCCCGCCGCGGCCGCCTCGGGCGACTTCGAATTTTCTGAGCGGGTGTGGGTGTCGAAGCTTCGGCGGCACGACCCGTCGGCGTTCGAGGCGCTCGTTCGGGTGCACCAAGACCGAGTGTACGACTTCTGCGTGCGCATGGTGACCGACCGCGAAGAAGCCTTCGACCTCACCCAAGAAATCTTTTTTTCAATTCACCAGAACCTCGACAAATTTCGGGCCGACTCGAAGCTGACGACGTGGATCTTTCGCATCGCCAAGAACCACTGCCTCAACCGCCTCAAGTACCTGCGCCGGCGCGGTCGGGGGCGAAGTGAAGAATTCGGCGAAGCGAACGACCTGTCGATTCTCGAGTCGGTCGGCGCGGGCACTCCGGCCGACGAGGTGTTGAGCGTTCAGGCCGAACGCCAGGCCGTGCACCGCGCGATTTCGCAGCTCGACGAAGAGCAGCGCATTTTGGTGGTCTTGCGTGACGTCGAAGGTTTGACCTACGAAGAAATTATGGAAATCACCGAGCTGGCCGAAGGCACGGTGAAGAGCCGCCTGCACCGCGCACGAGAAAAGTTGGCGGGCATTTTGTCGCTGAAAAGGTGAACCATGCGTCGTGAACTGTCTAAAGCCGAGGTCGAGCGACTCTTCGTCGGAGCGGTCGACGAGTCGTTGGCGCCCGACGACGCGCACCGCTTCGCCCAAGAACTCGAAGGCGACGTCGCGCTCCAAACGCGCTTCGAGACCTACCGGCAAACGGTCAGGGCCTTGCGCGACCAGCCTCGAGAAAAGGCGCCGCCGGCGTTGGCATCGGTCATTTTGCGCCGCACCAAGCGCCGCCGGTCGAT
>JBGAIY010000165.1:0-15674 GCA_044225205.1 Myxococcaceae bacterium
CTGTCGCACGCGTACCTGTCGGGTGCGAAAGGGGGTGACGCGCTGGTGAACGTCGCTTCGACGCTGGCGCGGCTCGGCCTGCCGGGAGCGACGACGTATTCGGCGACGAAGGCGTTCGTCACCGCGTTCTCCGAGGGCCTGTGGTGGGAGCACCGGAGCCGGGGCGTGTACGTCACCGCGCTGCTGCCCGGGGTGACCAAGACCAACTTTCACGAAGCCGCGGGCGGCGCGTCTGACGAGCGGCCCCCCGAGGCGATTTCACAGACCTCGGCCGAGGTCGTCGACGAAGCGATGCACGCGCTCGAGACCCGCAGCGCGCCGAGTTTCGTGACGGGCCTCGTCAACAAGGCGATGATCTTCTTCACGAGCCGTTTCGCCTCGCGCGCCTTCACCCTCAACCTCATGGGCGGCAACGCCCCGGTGAAGCCGAAGTCGGCCGACGCCTGAGCCTCTGTGGATCGATTTTCAGTTCACTTGCATCGAAGCCACCATGAAATCTTGCAACGTGAAGACGCTCTGCTGTGCCGTGTTGGGCTTGGCGGCGTGTGGTGGAGGTGCAGCCACGAACCTCCCTGCCTCGCTCAAAGCCTCGATGACCACTTCGCGCACGGGAAACGGCACCGCTGAGAATTTCAGGTGGGCCGTGGCGCGCGACGGAGGCACGACCACTGTCACCGAGTCGCTTGTCGACACCACGTCGGTGCCTGCGGCCTCTGCGAACGCGCGAACGTTGGTGTTCACCTCTCCGAAAGAAGGTGGTTTCTTTCTCGCGGGTCAAACGACGCTCGTCTCGAAAGAGGCGTGCGGTGGAAACTGGGCCGACGTGACCATCAGAAGCGGCAGCATTTCGGTCGTCGACATCGCGACAAACCAATTCGCCGGTGAATTCAACGGCGAAGTGTCGTGCGACGGAGGCACGCCGTCAGACGTTGTACGGCGCGGGACGCTTCACCCGTAACCGCGAACGACCGTTGAGACTGGGCCACAGCACCTCATGCCGCAGGCCTGCTCGCGAATGGACCTTGGCCTCTTCAACGAACCGATGATCTTCTGAGCCGAAGTCGGCCGACGCGTGAGCCTCTCACCTGCTGAGAATGTGAAAAGGCGCTCGGGCCTCTTCACACCGTGACGCGGTCTGCCGCAAAGTCGCCTCATGGCGAACACCGTTGACGGCAAGGCGCGTGCCCGAGCGACGGTGTTCGCGGCGACGGCGCCCACGGCCAAGGTCGGGGCGGCGCACCAGCCGGTGGCGCCCAGGTGCACCCCCATGGTCGCCTTCGACAATTACGAAGGCCCGATCGTGGCGAAGCCGATTTGCCAAGAAGACTTCGACGCCTACAACGCCGCTCGCTGGGCGGCGATGAAGAAGCCGGTACACCAGACGGTCGACCGGCTTCCGGTGGTGTCTCCGGCCGCCGCTCGGGCCGCGGGTCGGGCCACCGCGGTTTCCATGGTGTCGGAGCGCCTTGGGTTGCGCACGAAACTCGACGCGTTGCCCCCGGGCAGCCCGCAGTGGAGCGCGATTCGAGAGCGGCTCGACTTCATCGACCACGACATCGGTCGACAGGCCCGAATCGCCGTGGGCCTCAACGACGAATACGAGCAGATGGCGGCCGCCCGCCAAGCGGCGCACGAAGAATACCTGCGGTACAACACCCTGCGAAACGACGCCCATGCCGGCGGCCCGGGCGCCCTCGAAGCGGCGGAGGCGGCGCTGGCCGCGGCCGGTGCCCGGTACGAGCGATTCTCCGCGCGCATGAGCGAAATCGAGATGCTCGCCCGCCTGCAGATGCCCGGCCTCGAAGAAGACGACGACTGAGGGCGGGGTTCGCCTTCGGCCGCGGTGCCTCACCAATTCACGTGAGTCGCGCCATGGCGGTGGTAGGAGAACGCCATGACTCACTCGCCCGAAGTCATTGCGAAGCACGGCCTCAAACCCGACGAATACCAGCGCATCGTGGGGCATTTGGGCCGTGAGCCGAACCTGCTCGAGCTGGGCATCTTTTCGGTGCTGTGGAGCGAGCACTGCTCGTACAAGTCTTCGCGCAAGCACCTGAAAAATTTTCCCACGACGGGGCCGAACGTGTTGGTCGGCCCGGGTGAAAACGCGGGCGTCGTCTCGATTGGTGACGGTGACGCGGTGGCGTTCAAAATGGAGTCGCACAACCACCCCTCGTACATCGAGCCGTACCAAGGCGCGGCCACCGGGGTCGGCGGCATTTTGCGCGACGTGTTCACCATGGGCGCGCGGCCCATTGCGAACATGAATTCGCTGCGGTTCGGCAAGCCGTCGAACCCGAAGACCAAGTGGTTGCTCGAGGGCGTCGTGGCCGGCATCGCGGGCTATGGCAACTGCATCGGCGTGCCCACCGTCGGCGGCGAAGTCGCTTTCGACGAGAGCTACGACGGCAACTGCCTCGTGAATGCCTTCACCGTCGGCGTGGTGAGAGCCGACCGCATTTTCAAAGGCACCGCCGCGGGCGCCGGCAACCCCATCATGTACGTCGGCTCGAAGACCGGCCGCGACGGCATTCACGGCGCCACCATGGCGTCGGCCGAGTTCGACGAAAATTCAGACGAGAAACGGCCCACGGTGCAGGTCGGTGACCCGTTCACCGAGAAGCTGTTGCTCGAGGCCTGCCTCGAGTTGTTTCAGACCGACGCGCTCATCGGCATTCAAGACATGGGGGCCGCCGGGCTCACCTCGTCGTCGATTGAAATGGCCGGCCGCGCCGGGAGCGGCATTGAAATCGACGTCGCGAAGGTGCCGCGCCGCGAGCAGGGCATGACCCCGTACGACGTGATGCTCAGCGAGTCGCAAGAGCGCATGGTGCTCGTCGCCAAGCAAGGCCGCGAAAAAGAAGTGCTCGACATCTTTCACAAGTGGGACTTGTCGGCCGCCGTCATTGGGCAGGTGACCGACACGGGCCACGTGGTGATTACCGAGAACGGCCAGGTCGTCGCCGACTTGCCGGTCGACCCGTTGACGAATGGGGCGCCGGTGTACGACCGCCCGACCCAGCGGCCCTCATGGCTCGACGAGAAGCAGCGCTTCGACGTGCGCTCGGTCCCGGCGCCGAAGCACCTGGGTGACGAAGTGTTGGCCTTGCTGGCGCAGCCCACCATTGCGTCGAAAGAATGGGTGTACCGGCAGTACGACCACCAGGTGCGCTTGGGCGGAGTCGTGTTGCCGGGCAAGGCCGACGCGGCGGTCGTGCGGGTCGAACGCGGCCACAAGGGCCTCGCCCTGTCGACCGACTGCAATGGGCGCTTCGTGTACCTCGACCCGTACGAAGGGGCGCGGCTCGCGGTCGCCGAATGTGCGCGCAACGTCTCGTGTGTCGGAGGAGAACCGCTCGGCCTCACCGACTGCCTCAACTTCGGCAACCCCGAAAAGCCCGAGGTCATGTGGCAGTTCGCCGAGGCCGTGCGTGGTTTGGCCGACGCGTGCCGGGCGATGGGCATACCCGTCGTTTCGGGCAACGTGAGCCTCTACAACGACACCGACGGCAAGAGCATCTTCCCCACTCCGGGGTGCGCGATCGTCGGCTTGCTGCCCGACGTGACCAAGGCCGTGTCGATGGGGTTCAAGCACGACGGCGACGTGGTCGCGGTATTGGGGGCGACCAAGGGCGAGCTCGGCGGCTCGGAGTGGCTGTACCTGCACGGGCAGACCGCGGGCTTGCCACCGCGGCTCAACGTCGACGCCGAATTGGCGTTGCACCGCGCCCTGCGTGAATTGGTGCGCGGCGGCTTCGTGAATTCGACGCATGACTGCAGCGAAGGCGGCCTCGGCGTGGCGCTCGCCGAGTGCTGCATCGCCGACGCCGGCGCGATGAAGGGCGCCAAGGTGTCGCTCGACGTGGGCACCGTCGCGCCGCACGCGTTCTTGTTTGGTGAAGACGCGTCGCGCGCGGTGATTTCGTTCGCAGGCGCCAAGCGCGCTGACGTCGAGCGAATCTGCGCCGCCGCCGGAGTGCCGTTGGCGGTGGTGGGCACGGTGGGTGGCTCGAAGCTCGAGGTCGCGAACCGGTTCGACGTCGAGGTGTCGGTGTTGTCGAAGGCGTGGCGCGGCGGCGTCGCTCGGGTGCTCGGCGCGGCGTGACGCCCGGCATGAATCGGCGCGCGCTCGTCGCCTGCGGGTATCGACGGAGTTCGTTCTTGTCGTTCGACGGCACGGCGGTGAGAGCCCGCGCGTTGGCCCAGGCGCCGATGGAAGCGGCGGCTCTGTGCAGCGCGCCGAATGGCAACGTGTGCATCGTCGGCCACCACTCCGGGTTCGTCTCGGCGATTGGGGTGTACGACGCCGCGCAAGAAAGTTGGGGGTGCGTCGGGCGCGCCGATGTGCCAGGGCAGTTCAATGGGTTTTCGTCGGCGTTTGCGAACGCGAGCGGGCTGTTCGTCGCGGGGCAGCAATTCGCGAAAGAGCCGGTGGTGTTGAGCCGAACGACGGCCGACGGGTGGGTCGGTGAAAAGGTCAACGGCGGCGCGGCGTTGTGGCAGCTCGGCGGCGACGAGAAAGACGTGTTCGGGCTCCTGTCTGACAAGGCGGGGCGGGGCGGGCGGGTGTTCATCGCCCAGCGAGACCCCGCCACGGGTGAGTGGCACCCGCTGACGAGCGTGCCTGGTGACTCGGCGTATCGGTTCGCGTGTGTCGGTGACGAGTTGTTCGTGGTCGGCGACGTCGGCGTCGTGCACCGGTATTCACGGGCGTCGAACAAGTGGCGAAGCGAGCGCTTGTTTCCCCAAGCGAGCGCGTCGTGCGTGAGTGGCACGAGCGGCGACGACGTGTACGTCGCGGGCAAAACGAGAACCGAACTCTATTTCGCCCACTTCGACGGTACGAAGTGGTCAGACGTGTTTACCGGCTTGGCGCACGAGCCGCGAATGGTGCTGGGTCTGGTGGCGGTCAGTCGAGGCGTGGCCCTCGCGGCCGGTGAGCCGAGTGGGCTCTATGCGCTTCGCGACGGCAGCCGCTTCGAGGTGTTGAAGAAGGCGCCACGGTCGGTCTCGGCGATTGGGTCGTGAATCAGTGCACCACCCTCACTCGTTGAGTAGGCGCTTGAGCAACTGCTCTTCTTCGTTTCGGCAGGTGGCGAGGCGTCGTGCCTGATGGTCCGCCGGCACGCCCTCGAGGTCCATCTCCACGCTCAACAGTTCGAGCGCAGCGCCAAGACGCACTGCGTGCGCGTCGATGAGCGCCTTTCGCAGCTCGCCGCTTCGCAGTCGTACGCCGGGCGGCCCATCGAAACTGCTGACGTCTGAAAAGCCATGGGGCGACGCTTGATACGCTTTGACGGCGTTTGAGAGGTCGACGTCGGCCTTCGTGAAGGCCTCGTTCACGGCGCGAGCCCGAAGTTCAGCGGCCTGGGTGGGAAAGGCGCGGTGTGCCTGGTTTGACTCGATCTTCGTCGTGCCCATGTCGTCGGTTCTCCGCAGCTGAGGTTTCCCTCCACGGAAAGGGGCCCGCGCGCTTTGTCGCACTCCGAGCGCTCGCGGGGTGCAACCTCGCGAAAAAATAAGGCCTTGGTTTGAGGGACTACCCGGCGCTCCAGCCGCTTCCTTTGAGCCACTGACTGAGCCGTGCGTGCCGCGGGGAGCCTGGCTCGAGAGCCACATTCAGCCCGTCAACCGAGAACGACACTTCGTCTTTGACTCCGTCAAAATGGCCGTAGACCAGCGGTGCCTGGGGCTCCGCGCGAAACTGGCCGGTGGCGCCTTTGACCGCGGGCCGCGGCGTCACCTTGCGTTCAGGTCGTTCAGCGGCGAGCAACCCGTCGAGGGCGCCGTAGGCGCCTTGCAGGCCTTGGGCATTCACCGGCAGCGAGCCGACCTGTTCTCCTCGGGCGCGCACGGCGAGCCCTGACGCGCCGCCGAGTTCGACGGTGTACTCGCTGGCGTTGCCGTTGACGTCGCGCCACCAGCGCTGGTTGCCGGCGTTCGCTTCGAGCCGCAGCACCTGCAACTCGCGTACGGCGGCGTCTCCAGCGGGCACCGAAGCGGGCTGCACCAGCTGCTTCATGAGCAGCTTGAGGCTCACGCCTGCCTCGACGGTGCCCCAGTATTCTCGAAACACCGGGCTCACGCTCGACGGCACGATGCGAACGGGTACCGCGCCACCACCGTGCGCCACCGCCGCGTTCGAGAGCCCTACGAGCTTGAAGTTCATTGCCGTCTACTCAACCCGAGCATGGCCTCGTTTGGCAATGCCCCACCGCGGAGGCGGGGCCCGCGCGTCAATGCGCTTCGAGGGCCCACCAGAGCCCACGAGCCACCGCCGAAGGAAAAATCGTGTCGTGCCGCTCGTCGGGGAACACGACGCTCGCGACCTGGGCGTGGGGAAAGTCGGCCGAAAGCTGCTTGGCGTACCGCTCGACGTCACCCGCGATGTCGCCGTCGGTGGCCACGTTTTCAAGGGCTCCGGCCGACAGAAACAGCCGGGTCGTCAGGTCGGCACCCGTGTCGCGCTTCGTTTGTTCGTACTTGAAGATGAACCGGTGGTCATACCAGAGGGAGGGGCTCACCGAGACGATCGCGGTGAATAGGCCGGGCCGCGCGAGGGCCGCGTAGGCGCCGAAGAGCCCTCCGTAGCTGTGGCCGACCAGCACGCGCGGGGCGCCCTGGGTGTGAAACCGCTTCTCGACTTCGACGAACACCGTTCGCTCGAGAAATTCGAGAAACGCGTCGGCCCCCCCGCTGACGTCTTGCACGCCGTCGGGGTAGCCGATGTCAGACTGCGTGGGCGTGTAGTCACGGGTTCGCGCGAGTCGATACCGGCGTTTCCAGTCGGGGCCTTCGATGCCCTGCGGGTACCCGACTCCCACGACCACGGTCGGGCCGACGTGATGTCGGTCGGCCAAGTGCTCGACGATGTTTCGCACGACCGCGAAACCGTATTCGGGGTCGAGCACGTACACGACGCGCGGCGCAGCGGCGTGCTCGAAGTCACGCGGGAGCGCGACGGCGACCTCGTACGCGACCCCGTCGGCCCGCCGCAGGGCGAACGTGTGTGTGCGGGGCAGGGTGACGGTGGTGGGGGCAGGCTCATCGGTGGCGCGCCGCTCAGGCACCCCGTGGCATGCGACCAGCCCGAAGCCGACCGCACCGACGAGGCATCGCACGAGAAGCGGGGTCATGGCGCAGTCATACCCAATGTGTCGCCGTGTACATGCGTGGTTTGCACTTGGTTTCATAAATTGATAACTATTTCAAAACTATAAAACACTGGAGAAGGCAATGAAGAAGACCCCTGCTGGTTGGCCTCGCATCACGCCGTCGATTTATTACGAGCAACCGCAAGCGGCGATCGACTGGCTGTGTCGGGTGTTTGGTTTTGAAATTCGCCTGAAAATCGACGGAGAGAACGGCCGGGTCGAGCACTCGGAGCTGACCTTCGGTGACGACGGGTTGGTCATGGTGGGCACGGCGGGCGCGGGTTCAGACGCCAAAGCCGACTGGCAAAAGAACTACGCGAGCCCACGTTCGACCGGGCACGACACCCAGGGCTTGGCGGTGTTCGTCGACGACGTCGACGCGCACTGCGCTCGGGCCAAAGCCGCGGGGGCGACGATTTTTCGCGAGCTCAAAACCGACGACTACGGCGACGACTACTGGGTCGACCGCACGTACGGCGCGCTCGACTGCGAAAAGCACCAATGGTTCTTCATGCAGCGCATTCGCGATGGCAAGCCCAGCGGCCAGTAGGCTCGACGGCACGTTGGTGGCCTTGGCCGACCCCGCTCGGCGCCGCGTCATCGACCTGTTGAGCAAGCACCCTCGGCGCGCGAGCGACTTGGCGGCGGCGCTGTCGATGCCGCGGCCGGCGATGAGCCGGCACCTCAAGATGTTGCGCAAGGCGGGGCTGGTGACGCAGTCGGTGCCCGACGAGGGCGACGCGCGGGTGCGGCCGTATTCACTCGAGCGCCGTCGGTTGGGCGAGCTGCGCGACTGGCTCGACGAGGTCGAATCGTTCTGGTCTGACCAGCTGGCCTCGTTCAAAGCGCACGCCGAGCGACGCGCGAAAGCGGGTCGGTGACATGGCCGACCGGTCGCCAGGCGACGAAGCGCGGGTGTCTTTGCTGGTGAAGGTGCCCGTCGCCGACGCGTTTCGGTACTTCACCGAAGACATCGACCAATGGTGGCGGCGGGGGCTCCGGTACCGCCTTGGGCGAGGCCGCAGCGTGTTGCACCTCGAGCCCAAGCTCGGGGGCCGGCTGTTCGAGTCGTTCGACACGAGCCACGGCGAGAAGGTGGTGGCGACGGGCACGGTGACGCATTGGGCGCCGCCGTTCACCTTCAGGCTCGAGTGGCGCGCGGTGAACTTCGCGCCGAATGAGAAGACCGAAGTCGAAGTGCGGTTCGACCCGAGCCCGAGTGGCACGCTGGTCACCGTCGTGCACCGTGGGTTCAGTGCGCTGCGGCCCGACCACCCGTTGCGCCACGGCGAGTCGACGGTGGCGTTCATTCGCATGATGGGGCTGTGGTGGGGTGACCTCATGGGCTCGTTGCGCGAACACGCCGAGCGCGGCGCTCGAGCCAGCACCTGAGTCAACCGGCGGTTCAGCTCATGGTCACGGCAAGGCCCAGTCGATGGGGTCGCGGCCAGCGGCTTTGAGCACCTCGTTCGTCTTGGTGAAGATTTTGCTGACCTTTACCGATTCGACGAACTTCTTGCCGTTGAGTGGTGACGGGTGCGGCTCGTTGAAGACTTTGTGCCTCTTCGCGTCGACCAGCTCTGCGGCGAGGGCGTGGGCTTGTTTGCCGAAGCACAAGAACGCAATGGGCCCGGGCTGCGCGTTGACGAGCCGGAGCACGCCTTCGGTGAACGCCTCCCAACCGTGGCCTTGGTGCGAATTCGCTTCGCCCTCGCGCACCGTCAAGACGGTGTTGAGCAGCAACACGCCGCTCTTGGCCCAGGGGCTCAAGTCTCCGCTCTTCGGCACGGGCAACCCGGTGTCGGCCTGGAGCGCCGCGAAGATGTTTCGCAGCGAACCGGGCACTTTGACCCCGGGGCTGACTGAAAACGACAACCCGTTGGCGTTGCCGGCGGTCGGGTAGGGGTCTTGGCCGATGACGACGGCCTTCACCTGGTCGAGCGGCGTTTCGGCGAGCGCGGCGAAAATCAATTCACGCGGAGGGAACAGCGTTTTCTTCGCGGCGACTTCGGCGTCGAGAAACGCGCTCAGCTCGGCGAACGCGGGCGACTCGACGACGTCGTGGAGCGGCTTCTGCCACCCCGGAGGGATGAGGGACGACAGCGCGAGGGTGGTGGGCATGGTGAGCCGGCACCATGCTATTTCGAAGGCGCGATGACCAGCTCGCGGGCTTTGGCGGCGCGCTTGGCCGACAATTCGACCCCCAGCGCATCGAGCCCGAACCGGTTGGCGACGGCGAGCATGGTGCCGACTCCACAGAACGGGTCGACGACGGTGCGGCAGGCCGTGTGGGTGACGAGAAAGTGGGCCACCGCTTCGCACACTTCGACGCCCATGGCGCGCGCCCAGGTCATTTCACCCAGCCGAGGCAGCACGTCGGGTGTCGACTGGCCTTTCTCGAGCCGCAGCGCCTTCGAAAAGCACAACAGGTGGGCGTACGCGGGTCGGCCGAACGTGGTGATGCCCGCGGGCGCGCGGCAGACGATTTTGTGCCACAGGCAACCGACCCCGGCGGCTTCGGCGCCGAGTGACACCAGAAACGCCTTGTCGACCCACGTGCCTTCGCGCTTCACGTCGGTCTGAAAGAACACGGCGACGCCTTGGGGGCCGACCGAGCGGCAAATGAGCGCGGAGGTGTCGATGAACCAGCGCCGCCAGCCGTCGAAGCCCAAGGCCGGTATTTCAGAACTGTCGGGCAACGACGTCACGACGGCGGCGTTCGCGGGCAAGGTCGTGGTACGCAGCCATTCGACGCCATCGGTGCAGTGAACGGTGCGAGACGGGAGTTGGCTCACGGAGCCCTTGTTTGTCATGAACCGCGATTCGGTGCTGCAGCAACTCATTGCCTACCCCGACGACCACGACGTGCGTCAGGTGTACGCCGATGTGCTCAGTGAGGCGGGTGACGCTCTGGGCGAATTCATGGCCGTGCAGGTGGCGTTGGCGCGCCACGAGAGCCCAGCGCTGCGGGCCCGAGAGCGCGAGTTGCTGCGGGCTCACCACGAGCACTGGTTTGGCGACCTCGAGCGGTTCTTGCGCGAGCGAAATGCCGAACAGTCTTCGACGTATGAAACGAAGTGGGGCTTCGTCGACCACGTGCGCGTGCATTTGACCGGTGACGACGACGAGCTCGACACGCTCTTCGGCTTGGCGCCGCTCATGCGTTCACTCGAAGTCAACGGCGAGGGGCTGCGCGCCCACGACGCGTTGCGACGGGTGCGGCGGCTGTGCGTGACCGGCCTTGGGGGCGCGCTCTCCGACCTCATTCGACAGGGGTACTTCGACGAACTCGAAGTGCTCGACCTGCAGCTCATCGACGGCATGGCGGTGACGAGCCTTGGTCGGCTCAAGTCGCTCCAGGCGTTTCATTCGACCTGGGTGATGCGTGACTTGCCGGCGCTGCCACGGCAGTTGCGGGTGCTCGACGGGTACGGCGAGGCGCTGGTGCGAACCCAGCTGGGGTCGCCCCGCAAGGCGCTGCGCGAGCTGACGGTGCGCTCGGCGGTGCTCGAGCCCGACACCATCGACGACATTGCCCGCCAGGCCGAATTTCTCGAACGGCTGACCTTCAAGATGTCGACCTTGCCTTCGGCGTTGTTGACGCGCCTGTTTCGCCACGAGTGGCCGAAGCTGGCCCGGCTCGAGCTGCACGGCGTGAACGTGGGCCCCGCTGGAGCCCGCGTGTTGGCCGAGCTGAGCGCGCCGAACCTGCGCGAGCTCGAGCTGCCGATTGCGCAGCTGGGCGACGAGGGGTTCAAAGCGCTGCTCGGGGCGCCGTGGTTTTCACAACTCACCTCGCTGAACGTTTCGGCGAACCGCGTGACCGACGTGGGGCTGGCGCCGCTGCTTCGCATGCAGCACTCGCTCGAGCAGCTCAATTTGCTCAAGAACCGCATACCGGGTGACGTGGGTCGGCGGCTGGCCGATGTGCCTTCGCTCGCCTCGACCAACGTGATGTGGTGACCGCGCCCTCGAAATGCGAGGCTGCGGCGCAAAACGTTCGACGTCAGTTCGTCTGAGTTGCGCTGCCCTCGCGCCCGGAACGTGGCAAACTTCGGGGAGAAGCGCCGCCCGGCGCCAAAACCGAGATCATAAACGTAAGTCGAATGAGGCGCACCTCAGGCGTCTCGTCCGGAAGACAGGCAGACGACGGCCAACGCGCATACCGCGCAGGGGCAAAGCAATGCTGAATGTGATATCGCCTGCAAGAACTGCTGCTGACGACACTCTACCTGGCACCGCCGGCTGATGGTATGCCTGCCCTGGAGCGCCCAGGGAACGCCGGGCATGAAAGCGACCTCTACTACAACGTAGCGATCGCGGGCGGGTGGTTCGGCGGCTTCTGATTTCACGGCGGGCACTGGTGCGGCGGGCCCGGTCTTGACCCCGGCGGCTCCCCCTTCAACTTTGCCGACGTTGGAGTTGTGCGTGGCGCACGTCACCGGCGACACGGTTTTCATTGGCCCCGAGCGCTTCACCCCGGCGCGCCTCGCAGAGTGGAACAACCTCAAGCCCGAGTTGTTCGGCACGACCACGGTGACGGTGCAGGGGCCGAATGGGCTCGTGCCGCACACGGTGGGCGACATGCGCTACACGGTCGACGGTGGCAAACCGGGCGTTCGGCTCGTGGCGGTGAAAGACTCCGATGCTGCCGCGAACGCCGCCATGGACGCGCTCATTCGCAAAGAAGCCGGCCTCGGGCCGAACGACGAGCTCTTCACGCTCATCACGTACATTCACCCCGAAGAGCACACCAAGTCGTTGATGGAAGCGGGCAGCAGCTTGCTCGGCGAAATGAACAGCACGCACATGGGGGCGTACCGCGGGGCCGGGCGCACGACCAATTCTCCCGAGAACTACCACGGCTTTTCGTGGCGGGTTGAAGGGTACCCCGCCAACGTTCAACTCATGACGATGGACGGCGTCGACAACGCGACGTTCTTCAAGAACTTGAGCCAGGTCGACACGGTCTTGAACAAGGGCGTGCTCTTTCCCTCCGACTACAAGAACGACCCGTTTCTCACGACCGACTTGAACACCACGTTCATGTTCTTTCGCGACTGGGTGTTCGAGAAGCCGTACCTGGCGAGCAACGAGTGGAACACGTATTGCGCCGAGCACAAGACGATCGTCTCGAACATTGGCGCGAACTTGCCGAACAACGAGGCGGCGTTCAAAAAGGTGTACGGCGACGTCGAGGGCGCGCTGCTCTTCGCGGCGTACAAGAAGAAGTTCAAGGAAATCACCGGTGGCGAGCTGGTCGAAACGAACTTCACCCCGCTGTGGGAAAAGACGGGCCTGACCGCCGCTCAAGTTCGCCCGTGGAAAGACGTCGAAGAATACAAGGCCTACCAAAAGGCGCGCTTCGACGGCTCGTTGAAGGCCGGTACGTACACGGGCTTCAAGCCCGCCGCGTCGGGTGAGGGCATGGTGTGGCGCCCCGAGACGACGGCCGACTTGGTGAAGAACTTCGTCGAAACCTACGCGTCGTTTCGCGACGTGGGGGCCTTGGCGTCGTCGGCGGCGATCATGGGCTTCAAAGACGTCGTCAAAGACCGCATGGGCATCACCGACGAGACGTTCATGGCGAACGCCGCGCCGATTCTCACCAAGTTGTTGGTCGCCGAAGCGATGGCGCGCGCCCCGGCCGAGCCGGCGAAGTTTCAAGAGTGGGCGAAGATGACGACCGGCGGGTTGTACGTGGCGTTCGGCGGCAACGTGGCCGACCTTGCGCCGGGTGGCACGCCGAAACCGCAGCTGCTGGGCCTGGCGCAACAGCTCATGACCGCGGCGATGGCCGACCAGCGCACGATCATGGGTGGCTTCGCGGTGCCCGCCGGCAAGCGCAACGACGCGGCTTACGCCTGGTTGCGGGGAGCGATCAAAGAAGACCTCCAGCGCGCGCGTGAGGTCATGGTGACCGACCCGAGCAAGACGCAAATGTACTCGCCGCCCGCCGTCGTCAACCGCGTCATCAACGGCATGGTTGAGACGAACCCCCACGTTCACTTTCGAACCATCGCCACCGCGGTTGACGCGAACGACACGGTGAGTGGTCAAGCGGCGAGCACGCCGGCGACACCGACCACGCCGTGAAGTGGTTGCGGCGGTTGGCATACGTGCTGGTGGGCCTGGCCGCGATGGTGGTCGGGCTCGTCGCTTGGGTGACGCAGCCGGTGTTGGTCGGCGCCACGCAGGGGCCGGCCGTGGCGGTCGACCCCGAGGCGTTGAAGCAAACGGTGCTCGCGGTCGCAAAGCCGCGAGACGTGAAAGACCCCGCGTCGCTCGACGCGACGGCGGCATACCTGACCGAGCAGTTGACCGCGGCGGGCCTGCACCCGTTCGAGCAGACCTACCAGGTCGAGGGGAGCACGTACCGCAACGTTCGGGTCGTGTTCGGCGACGCGAAAGCGCCGCGGGTGGTGATCGGCGCCCACTACGATTCGTGCAAGTCGCTCCCCGCGGCCGACGACAACGCGAGTGGGGTAGCGGTGTTGCTCGAGCTTGGCCGTCTGTTCGCGGCCCACGCGCCGCCGGGCGCGCTCGAGCTGGTTTTTTGGACCTTGGAGGAACCCCCGGTGTTTCGGGAGCCCGAAATGGGCAGCGCCCAGCACGCGAAGGCGCTCGCCGACGAGCACGTGAAGGTGACCGCGGCCTTGTCGCTCGAGACGGTGGGCTTCTATTCAGACGAAGAGGGGTCGCAGCACTTCCCGGCTCCGGGGTTGGGCGCGCTGTACTCGACGAAAGGCAACTACGTCGCCATCGTCTCACGGCTGGGTGACGTCGGGCTCGTGCGCACCGTCAAGCGGGCCATGCGAGCAACCGAGCAGCTCGACGTGTACAGCATCAACGCGCCCGTCGAGATACCCGGCATCGACTGGTCAGATCACCGCAGCTATTGGCCCTACGACATACCCGCGGCGATGATCACCGACACGGCGCCGAACCGAAATCGCAACTACCACCGCGCGTCAGATACGCCCGACACGCTCAACTACGCGCGCATGGCGGGCCTCACCCGGGCGGTCTTCGAAGCGGCGTGGGTGCTGTCGAAGCCTGACGGCGGCTGAAAAACCCAGTCGCCATGTTCACCTGAGCTGAGCTGGTTTCGCGGCCGAGCCCGTGCATTGCATGAGTCTCGCCCGCGAAGCGCAGATCAGCTCAGGTGAGCATTGAGAAGCGGGCCGTTCGAGGGGCGTCAATGACCGGGTCGCTGGGGTGATTTGGTGCTACGAGGCGCTCGAACGCCTCGCCGCCAGGAGCCCCCATGTACGCCCGACGCTCGCCCATTGCGTGGTTTGTGGTGCCTACCCTCGTCGTTGGGGTGACGGCATGCACCTGTTCGAAAGACGGCGCGACACCCACCGACGTGATGCGGCCAACGGCCGAAGAGCGGCCGCACGTGCTCTCGGCGCTGCCGGAGGCGCCGAAGCTCGACATCGACCCCGAGTCGTTGCCGGGCGCGGGCCAACACCTCGCGGTGATGGTGGCGCGGCCGCAGGGTGACGTGTTCGGCGAAGTTCGCCCGACGCTGACCTTTTCGCGGCCGGTGAAGTCGCTCGAAATGGTCGAGGCGCAGCGCGCGGCCGACGCGGCCAAGCCGCCCGCCAGCATCGAGCCCAAGCTCGAGGGCGAGTGGCGCTGGCTGGGGTCTGCGTCGGTCGAGTTCGTGCCGAAAGGGCTGGTGCCGTTCGCGACGACCTACACGGTGACGGTGACCAAAGGCCTGCGGGCGCTCGACGGCGCCGAGCTGAAACAGCCCTACACCTACACGTTTTCGACGCCGCGGCTGCAGTTGCAAGACGTGTCGCCCGCGCGCGAGTTCAAGTGGCTCAAGCCCGACGAGTCGGTGAACTTGCTCTTCAACCAACGCGTCGACGAAGGCGCCCTCGCCTCGCACGTGACGTTCGTGGTCGAAGGCCAGGCCGCTCCGGTCAAAGCCAAAGTGACCGCGACGGTGTCGATTCAAGAAGAGAAGCGCAAAGAAGCCGAAGAAGCGAAAAAGGCGGGCCGTTGGGTGCCCCTGCGTGACGACGAGCGCGGGTTTCGCAACCGGCAAATGCGGTACACGGTGGTGCCCGAGAAGCCATTGCCGCTCGGCAAGAAGGTCACCGTGAAGTTCGGCCCCGGGCTCAAGGGCCAAGAGGGCCCGCTCGACGCGGCGTCGCTCGAAAACATCGAGTACCACACGTACGGCGAATTCAAGGTGGCCTCGGCGCACTTCGGCACGGGGGGCCGCGCGCCGTACGGCCCGCTCGTGTTGTTCACGACCAACGAAGCCGACCCGGCGTCGTTCAAAGACAAGCTCAAGGTGACCCCGGAGGTCGACATCAACTGGGAAGCGGTCACCGCCTGGGCACCGCACTCGAGCTGGGACGTGCGCAACGGTTCGCCGACCCTCACCGTGCCCGCGAATTGGAAGCCCGGCACCGAGTACACCATCGAGCTGGCGGCCGGCGGTGAAGACGTGTTCAAGCAGAAAGCCGGCGAGCTCAAGGCGGTGGTGCGCACCGACGACTT
>JBGAIY010000166.1:0-16418 GCA_044225205.1 Myxococcaceae bacterium
GTGCTCTTTTCGGGCGCGTTGGCCGCTTCGAGCAAATACCGGTTGCCGGCGATGACGTGGTCGGCCGCGCGAACCATGTTGTGAAACGTGTTGCGGCGCAGGCGGCTTTCGGCGCCGCCCGGCCCGAGCCAAATGGCGTCGTCGAAGTCGAAGACCATGGGGGTTCGGCCGAACGAGCGCACCATTTCAGGCAACGCGGTCAACGCCATCGACGTCTTGTGAATGAACAGCAGGTCGGCGTTTCGCGCAGTCCACAAGTGGGCGACGCGCTTGAGCCGGCGCCCCAATTTGTACGCGGGCGCCCACGGCGTCGCGAACACTTCGTTGTACCGTTCGTCGTAAGCGAAGCGGGCCTCGCACTGAATGCCCCGTGCTCTGAGCGCAGAGAAAAACCCCAGGCACCGAAAGCGGCTGCCCGGGCTCAACACGCCGTCTGTAAAGAACAAGACACGCACCGTACGACACGGTCAGAACCCGTTGCGAGCAGTCGTGTCAATCAACTTCATGAGGTGTGGCGCGCATTTGGTGCGTGGCGACCGGTCGGGCCGGTTCGTCCTCCACCCACGACCTCTCGTCGTCTCCAAACGACCCGCCGTGTGCCAGGCTCTGCGAGGAGCGACGGCGGCCCAAAGCGGGAGAAATTCCTCCCGAGGCGCTCAGGCGGCCGCGCGGCTCTGGTCGAGCCAGGCGTTGAACATCAGCACGTCCCACAGGTGGTATTCCCACGAGCGGGTGCCTTCGAGGTGCTGCCGCCAGCGCTCTCGCACGAGTGAGACGTTGAAGAACCCGTCGCGGCGCAAGCGGTGTTCGTCGAGCAACGACTCGGCCCAGTCGCGCAGGGGGCCTTGCAGCCATTCTCCCAGCGGCACGGCGAAGCCCATTTTGGGGCCCGAGACCAGGTCGGGCGGCACGTGGCGGCGCAGCACTTCGCGCAGCACCCATTTGCCGGTCGAGCCGCGCACCTTGAGCCGCTGCGGCAGCGACCAGGCGAAGGCGACGAGGCGGTGGTCGAGGAGCGGCTCCCGCACCTCGAGGCTGACGGCCATCGACGCGCGGTCGACCTTGGTCAAGATGTCGTCGGGCAAGTAGCCGACGAGGTCGCGGTACATCATGTACTGCGACACGGTGTCTTTCTCGCCGGGGGGCATGGGCCACGAAGGCGTCATGGTGTCGACCGCTACGCTCGGGGCGCCGTCGAGGAGCCGGTCTCCGGGCAACCAGTGCGACGCGAGCACGTCGTACATGTCAGACGCGCTGGCCGACGCGAGCACCGTCGCGAGCTTGTGCATGCGAATGCCGGGCAGGCGCAGTTTGGGCAGCAGCGGTTGCCCGCGGTCGAACACCTCGTTCCACTGTGAGGGGCTGAGCGCGTTGACGGCGCCCGACAGGAGACGCCGCGAAGAAGAGGGCAAATGGTGCATCGCCCAGTACAGGCGCGAGCTCCAAATGTGACGGGTGTAGCCGCCGAACAATTCGTCGCCGCCGTCACCCGAGAGCGCCACGGTCACGTCGCGCCGGGCGAGCTTCGACACCAGGTAGGTGGGTATTTGCGAGGAGTCGGCGAAGGGCTCGTCGTACATCGCCGGCAGCAATGGAATGACGTCGAGCGCGTCTTTCGACGTGACGGTGAGCGGCGTGTGGTGGGTGCTCAGGTGCCGGCCGACGGCGCGCGCCGCTTGGCTCTCGTCGAACGCGGCGTTCTCGTTGCCGATGGAAAAGGTGTGCACGGGTCGGCCGCTGAGGCTCTGCATGAGCGCCACGACCGTCGACGAGTCGATGCCGCCCGACAAGAACGCACCGATCGGCACGTCGCTGACCATGCGCAGGCGCACGGCGTCGCGCAAGAGTCGCTCGAGTTCGGCGACCGCGTCTTCGGTGCCGCCGGCGAAGGGGTGTTCGAGCCCAGAGCGGGCCACGTCGGCCGGGTTCCACCAGCGGGTGGTGGTGGGGGCCGCTTCGGGGCTGCGAAACGTCGCAATGGTGCCGGGAGCGACCTTGCGGGCTCCCACGTAGATGGTGCGGTGGCCGGGCACGCAGTTCGCTCGCAGGTACCCTTCGAGCGACGCGTGGTCGATGGTGCCGTCGAAACCGGGGTAGAGCTGCAGGCTCTTGAGCTCTGAACCGAAACACAGCCCGTGCGACGTGAGCGAATAGTAGAGCGGCTTGACGCCCAACCTGTCGCGTACGAGGTGCAATTGGCGTTGTTGGCGGTCCCACAGGGCGAAGGCGAACATGCCCACGAATTCGGTGACGGCGCGCTCGAGGCCCCAGGCTTCAATGGCCGCGAGCATCACCTCGGTGTCTGAGCTGCCGCGCCACTTCGGCGCCAGCCCAGCCGCCTCGAGGGTCTTGCGCACGTCTTGGTAGTTGTAGACCTCACCGTTGAAGGTGATGACGTAGCGGCCACTGGCCGACTGCATGGGCTGCAAGCCGGTGGGCGACAAGTCGATGATCGCGAGCCGACGGTGGCCGAAACCGACGTTGGTGGTCGGGTCGAACCAATGACCGTCTCCGTCGGGGCCGCGGTGCCGCACCGCACGCGTCATGCGCTCGAGCAACGCCTGACCGTTGATTTCGGTGAGAAATTTGGCACTCCACAGACCAGCGACGCCACACATGACGAGACGACATAACAGCATGTTTGGCCCCACACACGACCTGGGCGAGCGGGGGCAATTGGCCACGGTTTTTGACTGGTCGGTGCAATGTGGGGGGCGCCCGCCCGTAGTGGCCGGCGACGCGCACGATGAGCCGAGAGAAGACACGGGCATGGCTGGCCTTGGGGGCATCGCTCGGGGTGCACCTTGGGGGTGGCGTGTGGCTGACGCAGCAGAAGGTGCCTTTGGCCTCAACGTCGCGTCACAGCGCGCCCAGCGAGCTGACCCACGTCATTTGGCTCGATGCACAGTCAAAACCCGAGGGAGGATCGCACGTTGCGCCGAGCGTCAGCCCGAAGCAGGCCACGCGGCCGGCGACTGCGGTGACTCAGGCGGCGGCGGCTCAGGCGGCAGCGGCTCGGGCGGCAGCGGCCCAGGCGGCAGCGGCTCAGGCGGCAGCGGCTCAGGCGGCAGCGGCTCAGGCGGCAGCGGCTCAGGCGGCAGCGGCTCAGGCGGCAGCGGCTCGGGCGGCAGCGGCTCAGGCGGCAGCGGCTCAGGCGGCTCAGGCGGCAGCGGCTCAGGCGGCTCAGGCGGCAGCGGCTCAGGCGGCTCAGGCGGCAGCGGCTCAGGCGGCTCAGGCGGCTCAGGCGGCGTCGCAGACTTCGGACCCAACGCCGGCAACTCAGACTTCGGCGACTGAGACTCCGGCGGCGGCAACTGCGAAGGCTCAGGCTGAATCGACCGAGACGTCGCCAATTGAGACCGCGACGCCCGAGCGCTCAGCGCGCGAGCATCTCGGGGCCGCGTTGGTCGAAGCGATACAACCGTCATTGCTGAGGCCGAAGGCCACCTGGCAGCCGGCCCATGGCGTGACCCTGCACAACACCGGCACCGAGCCTGATGCCCGAGCCGCCCGCGCAGAAGAAGAAGCGCGCATCAACGAGCTCGTCGATACGGCGTACCGGCAAGAATTCGGGCGAATTCGGGTCGTGAACGGCACCTTTGACCCGGCCTACACCGCATTGCGCGAGGGCCTGAAACAAGCGACGCGTGAAGTGCCCTCGTTCATCAACACGAATTCACCCCAAGCCGTCGGCCGAGCGCTCCTCGACGGTTGGCGCGCGGGCGCCGAGCGTTACGGCAAGACCGGGTCAGCCTATGAGCGACCCGAAGCCGGAGGTCGACACCTCAACGCCGAAAGGCCGTCGGCGATCGCTGGGCAAGCCCCGACTCACCCAACGGCGGGCAACTTTCTCCAATTTTTGTCGGCCGGTGCCCGACTCCAAGAATTCGCTGACGGGGCGGCGGGGGTCGAGCTGTTCGCGTTGGTCGAAATTCGGCAACGCGCCAGCGGAGACTTGCAGTCGGTGACGCTCGTGCACCCGTCGGGCTTGGCCGAATTCGACGCTTGGGTGGTCGAGCGCGCTCAGACCGTCGGCGGGTCGCTCACGGTCGACGCGGGGCTTACGCGCGCGTTGCGCAGCCTGTGGCGGTTCGACGGGCGGCTCACCTACCGTCGAAAACTCGACCAGCACGTGCTGACCGACCCCCGCGCGACGCTGGGGCTGCTCGGCACCATCGCATTGAACGCCTTGAGCGGAGGCCGGGTGCCCGCCGCCGCCGGCCGCTTCGACGAAGTCACTGGCGTGGGAGACTTCGTCGATTTGTCGAACCCCCAATACCAGTGCGACGTGACGTTGCTCGAAGCCGACTGAGTATTCCAAGTCGTGCCCGAGCCGTTCGAGCCCCGCCCCCTGTATTTCGGCTTGGGTCAGCAGTGGGCCCAACTGCCGGCTCGACCAGTTGATTTCGGCGGTGCCGCCGTCGAGCGCGATGAGCCGAATTCGGCTGTCTTTCGAAGCCCACACGGCGTCGAGCGCGGGCTGGGCGCCGCTCTCGAGCGTTTGGCGCATCAACTGCCGATTCGCGTACTCGCCCCAGAACAATGGGTAAGCGTGGTGGGGGTGGTGAGTGCCGACCGAGGCCACCGCGCCGAGCGCTCCGATGATGAACAGCGCCACGTCGAGGCGGTCGGCGGCCTCGAACGCTTCACCCAGTTGCTGGGCCTTGTCGCGGCGCGTGACGGGCTGCCCCTATTTCTGCACGAGCGCGAGTTCGAGCTTCGCGGCGGGCAGCTCGGTGTCGAAGCGGCTCTTCACTTGTGCGAGGTGGCCTTCGAGAAATGCGTACGTCGTGGGCGTTTCGACACCGTCGACCGAGTCGAGATACATCAGCCGATCGGCCCGGCGCTGCGCGGGTTCACCTTTCGCGCGCACCACGTCTTCGACCGTCATGCCCCAGGTCACCTGGCGAACGCCCTCGTCAGAACGGTACGTTTCGACGTCGACCGGCTTGTTGAACTGCGCGTTGAATTCTTCAATGGCTTGGCGGCGCTTCACCAAGGCGTCTTGAGACGAAGCACAACCAGCGACGACCCACGCAGCGGTCAAAACACCCCACAACGGCAATTGGCGCATCGAAGCTCCCCCCCCTTTTGAGTTGAACAGCGGCAGGGTAACGCAAAGCCCGTCGTCGTATTCACTTGGTAGCCTCGTTCGCGTGAGTGACCAGACCAAGGCATCGGCGTGGCACACGCGTCGGTTGCTCGAAGCGGGGCAACCGTTCACTCCAGAATTTCGAGCGGCCCTGATGCGGCGACCCGCCGCCGAGCGCGACGGCTGGTTCGACGCGGTCTTGGGCCTCGATTCGGTGCCCGATGACGGGCCCGAACTGCCCCGCGGCTGCACTCCGTATTTGCCCGCGCCGGTCGACGCCATCATGCGGGCCGTCGACTGGGCGAATGTTCAGCCGAGTGACGTGTTCGTCGACATCGGCTCGGGCTTGGGCCGGGCGGCCGTGCTGGCCCACTTGCTGACCGGCGCGGCGACGGTGGGGCTTGAAATTCAAAGCGACTTGGTGCGCCGCTCCCGAGCGCTGCTGGAGTCGCTCCACCTGTCGCGGTGCACGGTGCTCGAGGGCGACGCGCCGAAGCTCGTCGGCAGCACCGCGGGCTCGGTCTTCTTCTTCTATTGCCCCTTCAGCGGAGAGCGCCTCGACGAGACGCTCACCACGCTCGCGGCCGTCGCCGCCGAACGCCCCATTCGCGTCTGCACGGTCGACTTGCCGCTGCCACCCTGCCCTTGGCTCGAGCTGATTTCGCCACCTGGGCTCGACGTGGCGGTCTACCGCTCGATGGCACCCAAGCCGCGATAAGCACCTGAAACATCAGCACCTTTTCAAGCAGCGCGACCAGAAACGGGAACCCCCGTCATCGTGGTGAATGAAACTGCTGCTGACCATGGCCCTCACCTCGGTGACGTTGTCGGGCTGTCTCGACCTCGACGCCACCCGCTTCGCCTTTGAAAACCTCGACGCGTCGACCGACGGGGGCTCGCCTTCGGTGCCGAGCCGAGACGCGGGCACCTGCGCGTGTGACGAGCGCCAAATGCCTCCGCCCACGTGTCGCGACGCCACGACGCTCGAGACCACGCACCTGCGGGCCTGCCTGGCGTCGGGGTGCCAGTACGAGGTGACGCGCAGCACGTGCGTCAACGGCTGTGTGAACGGCGCGTGCCAGAACGAGCCGTGCGCGGGCGTCACCTGCGCGAACCCGCCAGCACCGACGTGCCTCAATGAAAAGACGTTACAAGTCGTTGACCCGGCCGGTACCTGCGCCGCCGGCGTGTGCCGATACGCTTCGACCGTCGTCGTTTGCGCGGGCGGGTGCGCCGAGGGCCACTGCCTCGACAACCCGTGCACGGGCGTGGCCTGCACGACGCCACCGCCGAGCCAGTGCCTGGGTTCGACGCTGCGCACCCATGCGAGCGTCGGTACCTGTGAGGCCAGCACGGGTGCATGCGGGTATGCGGCGACCGACACGGCGTGCCCCAACGGCTGCGCCAGCGCCGCGTGCCTGGGAGACCCGTGCGCGGGCGTGCAGTGCACCACTCCACCCGCGCCGACCTGCGTCACGGGCACCTCCCGCAAGGTGTATTCGGCGTCGGGCACCTGCGCGAATGGCGCCTGCGCCTACACCGCGAGCACCGAGACGTGCGCCGCGGGGCAACAATGCGACAACGGCGCCTGCGTGAAGGTGTCGGTGGCGTGTTCGCCCGCCACGGGTTCGGGCTGTTGCCAAAACGACACCTGCCTCACCCTCGACGAGCAGTCGAACACGATGTGTGGCGCGGCGGGCAGTGCCTGCGCCGCGTGCGGCAGCGGCTCCGCGTGCAATCAAGGGCAGTGCGCGAGCGCCACCACCTGCGGCACCATGAGCGACGGGGGCACGGTGTGTAGTTGTCAACCCGGCTACCGCGGAGACGGGGTCACCTGCGTCGCGGTCGGCGACCAGCTCGCGTTGGCGGGGGAGGCCACGGTTTGCCGCAGGGCGCGGGGCCTCAACGGAGCGGTGAGCTGTTGGGGCAGCGCGGCGGCTCTCGGCACCAACGCCAGCAGCGACAGCGCCCTGCCCGTTTCACCTGCGACTTTGCCCGCCGAAGCCGCCGACCTGTTCGGCGCGGCGGTGGTGACTTCGGCCGGAGCGCCATGGGCGTGGGGCCCGCGGCCGTATTCTGATTCGGGGCAGTCGACCGACCCGACGCCGACGGTCGTCGCGGGGTGGCCTGGCGGCGTCGGGGTGACGCGCTTCGCGCGTGGAGACGAAGACGTGTTCGCCTTGTCGAATGGAGAGCTCTGGTACCGCGGGCATTTTTCAAACAGCCATGACCGGCTGACGCCCGGGTTGCTCGCGAGCGTCGGTGCGGTCAACGAGCTGGCGACGTCGAACTCGGTCGCTTGCTACCTGAGCACCGCGGGGGCCGCGTTCTGCTTGGGCAACCCGCTCTCGAATGCCGAGCGGCTCGGTTCGGGGCGCGCAGGCACCTTCACCTCGTACCTGCCGCAAGGCGTGGTGGGCGTCACCGGCGGCGCGGCCCGCATCTCGGTGGGGCCCGAATTCGCCTGCGTGGTGATGAAGTCGGGCGACGTTCGCTGCTGGGGCAGCAATGAATATGGAGCGCTGGGCCCCAACGCCGTGGGCTCGCTGTCGGGCACGCCCGTGACGCTGCCCGGCCTCAAGGCCACCGACGTCTCGGTGTCGCGCACGAATGTCTGCGCGGTGTCGACGGCGGGCACCGTTTGGTGTTGGGGCGACCATTCGGCGACGCCGGCGCGGGTCACCACGCTCGAGTCGGTGAAACAAGTCGTGAACGGCGGCGACTTTCGCTGCGCCCTCAAAACCAACGGCGAAGCGTGGTGCTGGGGCCGCAACAACCATGGGCAGCTGGGCCCGAAGTGCACCGCGGCGGCGTGTGCCGACCCGGTGCTCGTGCCGAGGTGAGCACCTCACGCGACGAAGGTGGTCGTGCACGCCGCCGCAAATCGCCGTCACTGCTCGAAACACATCAGCCGCAACAACGCAGAGCACGACGTCGAGCCGTAGTTGCTCCATTCTTGAGTGGGGTTGAGCGCCGAAGAACCGTACTGACCGAGGCCGGTCACCGACGTCGTAAACCCGTTGCATGTGCCGCGGCCACTGGCGCCACCACCCGAGGCGGTGCCGGTCACGCGGAGTTGTTGGTGCCGAGCGCGTCGCCGATTCGGTGATTTGCAGCGCCGCGAGCGGGCGGGTTCGCAGCATCGCGCGGTTGGCGAAGGTCAACACCGGTTCGCCGCCGTCGGGGTACTGGTACCACGCGGCTTCGGTGGTGATGCGGTCGAACGCGTTCACGGTGGGTGACGACAGCCAAGCCACCCACTGGGTGCCCGGCTCGCCAGCGCGCGCGGCGCAGAGCGCGTCACCGGCAGCCAACCCGTCAGAGAGCCCGGCGGCCGTCGCCAAGTCACCGGGGTAGGTCGTCGACGTCACGAAGACGCGTTTGACGAGCGAAGGCGGAGCCGGTGCTGGGGGCTCGTCTGAAACTTGGTAGCACGCGAGGCCCAGCAGGTGGTCTGCTGCGGTCATGACGGTCCAACTCGCCCAGTGCTGCGTCGAGGAGTTCGAGCCGACCGTGGCGCCGGTGCCCCCGAGTTGGTTTCGAACCCGGCACAGGTGTTCGCGCTGGCGGTACCGGCGTCGAGCGTCCCCGTCCACGGGTAAGGGCCCGCCTCGAATTCGCCGAACTCGTTCGCTGAGCGGCACCCCGGGAGTGGTGGCCAATTCGAGGTCTCGAAAAATGACGAGGCCGTGCCGCCGTCGGGCTGAACGAGGTACCACGGGCCGCCATTGGCCGGCAGTCGAATTCCGCGTCGACTCCGGGCACTGACAACCAAGCCCGAAACGTACCCGGCAAACGCGCCGACGCAGCGGCGCGGCGCAGAGCACGTCGGCCCCATGCAACCCAGATTCGACCCCAGCGCCGTGCCGGAGGTCGCCGTCGTAGGTGGCCCGAGTCGAGAAGACACGCCAGGCGCGAAGCATTCCGGCGTCGGCGGCCTGCGTCGGCGGTACCTGCGTCGGCGGTACCTGCGTCGGCGGTACCTGCGTCGGCGGTACCTGCGTCGGCGGTACCTGCGTCGCCGTACCTGCGTCGGCCGTACCTGCGTCCGGCCGTACCTGCGTCGGCCGTGCCTGCGTCGGCCGTGCCTGCGTCGAACGCTGAGGAACCGCCGTCGGTGGTGCCCCCTGCGTCAACAGCGAAAGCGCCGCTGTCTTGGGCCAGTGGCCCCCCGTCTGGCGATGACCCGGCGTCGTCAACAACACCAGGCCCGCCACAAGCCGCCGCCCCCAACATCAGCACCACCATGATTCGCGTAACCCACTTCATGTTGCCTCGCTCGTCAGCACTGTCGCTCAACTTGGTTCAGCAGCCGTCATACTTGGTGGTGGCCCGCATGCGCACGCCCCATGCGTCGGCCTTGAGCAGGTGGGCGCGCAACCGCTCACGCCCATCAGGTCGAGCCGGGTTCGAGCAGGTAGAACTTCAGCGTGACGAGAGGAGCAATTCGGTCAGCGCACGCGCGCGCGAGCACCGTGTCGAACTCGATGTATTCGTCGGGTGTGTGAAACCCGCCGCCGCGGGGCCCGAGGGCGTCAATTGTCGGTATGCCGAGCGACGCGGTGGTGTTGCCGTCGCTCCCGCCCCCTGCAATGGCGCTTCGCCACCGCCCAAGCCGAACGCGCGCGCGGCTTCGGTGTACGCCTCGACGAGGGTCGAGGTGGCCGCCAACCGGCCTCGGTGGGAGGGCGCTGCGGGCCGACCTCGACGGTCAGAACGGTGCCGGGCAATTGCACCTGGGAGGCGAGCGTTTGCAGGCGCGCCACCAGCGCTTCACCGTCGGCGGCCGTCAGGTACCGCAAGTCGACACCGGCCTGGGCCTCGGCGGGCACGGTGTTCTTCGAAGTGCCTCCCGAAATCGTGCCGACGTTCACGGTGACGCCCGTTTCACGTGACGACAAGGTCTGCGCCGCGTCGACGAAGCGGGCGAGCGACCAAATGGCGTTCGCGCCTTCCCAGTAGGCGTTGCCTGAATGGGCCGCTTGGCCCCGAGCGACGACGCGCAACGACCCCGTGCCCTTGCGCTGCGTCACGACGCTGTCGTTCGAGCGACCGGGTTCGAACACCAGGCACGCCTGGCTGCCGGCGACGACACGCCGAATGACGGCCGAGCCTTCGGGTGAACCGACTTCTTCGTCAGACACGATGACCACCCGCACCGGGGCGATGCCGTCGAGCCCGTTCGGCTCGTGGCGAGCAATGGCATGAAGGGCCCACGCCATGACCACGAGGCCGCCTTTCATGTCGAAAACGCCAGGCCCCCGCCGCCACGCCCCGTCGCGGTCGCTGCGGTACCCTTCGAAGACTCCGGGAGGAAACACGGTGTCGAGGTGACCGATGAGCGAAATGGGCGCGGTGCCCGAGCGGCCTTGCGAGGCGAAGGTGACGTGGTCGGCGAAGGTGGTGCTGGGCACCAGCTCCGCGGTCAACCCGCGCATGGAGAACAGGTCGACCAGTCGGCGTGCGACTTCACGGCCTCCTGCGGGGTGGTGACTGAACGAATTGACTTCGACGAGCTGTTTGAGCGCCTGGTCAAGTTCTGAACGCTGCGTCAACAACCACTCGGCTGCCCGGCTGGCCATGCGGGTCTATACCGCGAACCGCGAGCCCCCGTGCGTGACGACACGCGTCAACTGGCCGTTTTCATCGTCGCGTGGCGCGGCAAGTAGACTAAGGGAGTTCTCGTCATGTACTTGTTGCGAGACGCGGCGAAGAGCGACTTGGCTGGCCTCAAGCGGCTGGCGGCGGTGCTGAACAGCGTCAATTTGCCCAACAATGAAGAGGTGTTGTCGGCGCTCATCGACAAGTCGGTGAAGAGCTTCAACGGCAAAATCGAAGACCCGTTCGAGCGCGAGTACCTCTTTGTGTTGGAGGACCAGCGCAACGAGACACTCATCGGCACGTCGATGATCATCGCGCAGCACGGCACGCGCGAGGCGCCGCACATCGCGTTTCAGGTGAGCGAGACGGAGCACTACAGCGCGTCGATCGACAAGCACTTCCGTCACCAGGTGCTGTCGATTGGCTACAACTACGAAGGCCCGACGGAGATCGGCGGCCTCGTCGTCGACCCGCCGCACCGCTCGACGCCGGACAAGCCGGGTAAGCAGCTGTCGTACGTGCGCTTCCTCTACATGGCGATGCACGAGAAGCTGTTCCGGCCGCGCGTGTTGGCCGAGCTGCTGCCTCCGCTGATGAAAGACGGCCGCTCGCTCTTGTGGGAGGCGTGCGGCAAGAAGTTCACCGGGCTCGAGTACCCCGAAGCCGACAAGCTCTCGCGGCGGAACAAAGAGTTCATCAAGGAGCTGTTCCCCGCCTCAGACATCTACGCGACGATGTTCCCCGAGCGCGCGCAGAAGCTCATCGGCGTCGTCGGGGAAGAGACGCGCGGCGTGCAGCGCATGCTCGAGCGCATCGGCTTCAAGTACGTGAGCCGCATCGACCCGTTCGACGGTGGGCCGCACTACGAGGCCGACCTGAAAGACGTCACGCTCGTGCGCCGCTTCCGCACCGCGAAGCTGGGCAAAGACGACTTCGATCTCGAGGCCGAGCTGCACCTCGTCGGCGTCGAGCGGAAGAACGGCAAGGGCCGCTTCCGCGCCGTGCTGTGCCCGGTTCGCTTCGCCGACCAGATCGCCTACCTTCCCGAGGGAGCGAAGGAGATCCTGGGCGTCAAAGCGGGCGAGAAGATCTCGCTCGTGCCCTTCGAATAGATGCTGTTGGCAGTCGCCATGATGGTGCTGGTGGCCGAAGTCGAGCCGCCGCACGATGAACGGCTCGAGACCGGGCGGCGTCTGACGCAGACGTTGTTCGATGCGCGCCTCGACGAGCTGTGGGAGCAGGGCAGCCCTGCGTTCAAGCGCCAATTCGGCAGCGTCGCGGGGCTGAAGCAGTTTCGCGCGAAGCTCGCGAACGACTTCGGAGACGAGCTGCGCATCACGTCGGAGACGACCGACGAGCGCAACCAGCTGGTGGTGTACCTGCGGCAGTCGACGTTCAGCCGGTGGGTGCGCGGCGTCGAGATGGAATGGGTGTGGGACCCGAACAAGGGCCAGCTGATGTCGGTGTCGGCGCGGCCAGCGTTTCGCGAGGCGCCGTCTCCGCACGAGGACTACGTGACGAGCACGGAGCTGAAGCTGCCGTTTCGCGGCACGTGGACGGTGCTGTGGGGCGGGCGCACGTGGGACGTGAACCGGCACTCGTCGGTGGCCGACATGCGGTTCGCGACCGACTTGTGGATTCTGAAGAGCGGCAGCTCGTGTCAGGGCGACTGCACGAAGAACGAGCAGTACCACTGCTGGGGGAAGCCGGTGGTGGCGCCGGCCGACGGCACGGTGGTGTTCGTCGAGAACGGGCGTGCGGACAACCGGCCGAACGCGCCCGACCCGAAGAACCTGTACGGAAACCACGTGGTGATCGATCACGGGAACAGCGAGTTCTCGCTGCTGGCGCATCTGAAGAAGGGCAGCGTGGTGGTGAAGAAGGGCGAGAAGGTGACGGTCGGCGAGATCATCGCGGTGACCGGCAACAGCGGCATGTCGACGGAGCCGCACCTGCACTACCAGCTGATGGATGGGCCCGACTGGGCGAGCGCCCAGGGGCTGCCGGCGCGGTTCTTCCGCTACAACGTGAACGGGAAGATGGTCGAGGTCGGCGAGCTCAAGCGCGGGCAATTCCTGGCGCCGTGAAAAAGGGGGACAGGCCCCATTTTCCGGCTCGGGCGGGAAAAATGGGGCCTGTCCCCCTTTTCTTCAGCTGCTCGCTGCGCGGATCGCCTTCAAGGCCGGCACCGTCTTCGAGCCGCGCGCGAGCACGCTGAAGACGTCGGAGTAGCGCAGGGCTCCGGCGTAGAAGCGCTCGATGAGCGCCTCCTCGTGCCGGTAGAACGACGAGAAGACGCGCACGCGCTCTTCGGGCTTCGCGGCGAAGAAGAGCATGCGGTTCAGCAGCCGGAAGAAGCGCTGCGAGCGCCAGTGCTGCTTCGCCTCTCCGCGCAGAAACGCGGCCAGCGTCGGCGCATCGAGCGAGCAGCGCCGCGATGCGCTCGCGAGGCGCACCGCGATCGGCAGCGAGTACCCGGTCGTGGCGTGGAAGAAGCCGGCCGAGACTCCGAGGACGGGCGCATGCTGCGGCGCGGTGCCTCCGAACGGAATCGGCAGCGCGGCGTGCTCTTCGCGCACCACGCTCTTCGTCCTGCCAGCCGCGCTCGGTGATCCACGCGTCGATGCGCGCGCGCGAATCGGGGAGATCGAGATATGGGCCGTGTCGGCGTACACCGTGTCCTCCACCAGCACGCGCGTCGGCGAGAACGGCAGTGCGTAGACGAAGCGGAAGCCGTCGTGCTGCTCCACGGTCGCGTCCATCAGCACGGGGCGCTGGAGGCGTGGGTGCTGAAGCTCGAGCTCCTGCCCGAGGAACTTCTGCCAGCCGCACGGCCGCAGCGGCACGATCGCCGTCGATGACGGCGCCGGCTTCAGGCCTTCTCGCTCTCGACGACGTGGTAGAGTGCTTCGGCGACGCGGGTGTCGAGGCGAACGCGCGGCCCGAGCACGAGCCGCAGGTGACGCGCAAAGTCTTCGCTGCGCAGCGAGTGGTAGCTGCCCTCGAGGGTGCGGCGCAGCCCGGGAAGCATCACGTCGTGGCCGCCGGTGAAGCGCACCGCGCCGAGCGACCCGAGCCAGTCGAGCGAATCGGGCGTCACGTCGCTGCCGTGAAAGCTCCAGGTGTGGTTGCCACCCAGCGAGGGCCCGGCCTCGAGCACGAGGAAGCTGACGTTGGGGCGGGTGGAGGCGAGGCGCGCGGCGAGCAGCCCGTTCGCGAGACCTCCGCCGACGAGGATGAGATCGGTCATGCGATGAGCTTCTTCGTCGCCGGCGACTGCGGGACGCCGGCGAGCAACCCTTTGAGTGGGACGGATTCGACGAGCTCTTCGCGCAGGCCATCGCGCGCGAGGATGCGGTTCGCCGCGACGAGCCCGCTCGAGAACGCGGCCTCCATCAGCATCGCGGGAAACGGGAGCTTCACCCAGTCGCCCGCGACGTACAGGCCGTCGACGCCGGTGTCGGTGCCGGGCCGCGCGTTCGCCATGCCGACGTGAAAGGCGGCGAAGTCGCGGCGGAGCTGGAAGTGCGAGTGGCGCACGACCGCGCCTTCCAGCTCGGGCACGAACTTCTTCAGCTCGTCGATCAGCGCGGCCTCGAGATCTTCCTCGCGCCACGAATCAGGCACCGCGTAGCAGTGCAGCTCGACGACGGAGCCGCCGTGCTTGAGGGCCCAGGCGTGCGATTCCTTCTCCGCGCGATCGACGAACGAGATGGCGTCGAGCAGCGCATGGCGCTCGGTGATGACGAAGACGGGCAGCGCGCGGCGGAGCTCTTTGTCGAGCCAGAGGCGGAGCACGGCGTAGCGCTCTCCGGGCTGAAGCGCGCCGAGGCGTGGGTCGAGGCCGGCGCCGAGGCCCAGGCTCTTCTCGAGGATGCGGCGCGTGCCGACGACGTCGGTGGCGAGCACGACGTGGTCGTATTTCTCTGCGCCGATTCCGAAGCCGGGCTCGATGCGCTCGACCGGAGTGCCGAGCCTCAGGTCGACGCCGAGCTGGCCGAGCCGCTCGCGGATCGTGCGAAGAAACGCAGCCTCGTAGTCTTCCGTCGGGTGGTCGTAGACGAGGCCGCCGGCGTGCCCCAGGTAATAGGAGTGGAAGCCCTTCACGAGCTCGGCCATCGAGAGCTTCTCTTCGTTGGCGAAGAAGGCGCGCGCGAAGGTGTTGAACGCCATCTTGAGGCGCGGAGGCAGGCGGGCGCGGCGATCGAACTCCGCGAGGCTCAGGTGATCGAGCCGCTCGGGCGTCGTCTTCGGGTCGTACTCGAGGAAGACGCCCATCGCGTCGCGCGTCGGGGCCTTGAGCACGTCGCCGAAGCGGTAGAGGCCCTGCTTCGCCATCGCGAGCAGGTTGAGCACGGGCGTGGTCTCGCGGCCGTCGAACGAGATCTCTCCGCCGCCGGGCAGCAGAATCCGGTAGTCGGAGATCGGCGTGAAGCGGGTGCGCACCCCGAGCGCGTCGCGGAAGCGGTTGAGGTTGTAATAGTGGCGGAAGAACGCGTGGTACCCGTGGCTGACCTGCTCGGTGCCATGGGACCCGCCGAGCTCTACGGGCCACGAGCCAACCTTGCCGCCGAGGTACGGGTTCGCCTCGTAGAGCGTGACGGCGTAGCCGCGGGCGCCGAGCGTGGTGGCGGCAGAGATGCCGGCGAGGCCTCCGCCGATGACGGCGACGCGGCGTGCGCGCGGCTCTGCCAGCGTCAGCGGCTTTGCCGGGTCGGGAGCCGTGATGGTGACGCGGTACGGCCCGAGCTTCCACGCGATGAGGGCGCGCGCGAGCGGCACGCGCACGAGCCACGCGGCGACGAGAACGACCGTGATGACTGCGGCAGCGATCATGGCGTGATGAGCGTGCCGAGCAGCGCGAGCACTTCGTCGACCTCGGCGGCGCTCAGCTTTCCTTTGTGCGACCACTTCACGGCGCCGGTGCGATCGACGACGAGCACGGTCGAGTTGTCGGGTGCGAGCGACCACGGCTTCTTGGTCAGCTGCCCCGTCCAGTCGAGGTAGACGGGCACTCCGACCTTCTTTTCGGTGTCCTTCACGGCCGAGACGACGAAGTTACGGGCTGGAAACCAGTCGTAGGCCTGAACGTTGGCGACGGCGACCACGCTGACCGCGTCGAGCAGATGGTTCTTCTTACCCGCCGCGAAGAGGGCGTCTTTGAGCGCCTGGTTGAGCTGGGTCGAATCTTTGTCCTCGTAGAACAGAACCGACGGGCGCCCCCGAAACGCTTCTTGGAGCCGGACGTACGTGCCCTCAGTGGTCGAGAGCTTCGTGACGTCTTCTTCCAGCGCGTGGGCCCCGGCCCCGAGCACCAACAGCGGCCAGATGAGGTTCATGCGATGCATTCCCCTCACTTACGAACAGCACAGAAAGTCGTGACGGCATGACGCGGCTTGCTGAACAGGCACTGGATGCGATCGGCCGCTTTCAGCTGTCACTGGAGCTTGAGCTGCAGAAGTGGAGCGAGGCCCCCGACGAGGCTGCGCTCGACCCCCTCTGGTCTCAGGCGAAGCGGGCCGTCGCGGAGTTCACCCTGCGCCCCGCGAAGCGCGTTCGCCCGACGTTGACGGCGCTCGGTTGGCTCGCGGCTTGCTCCTCGCCGCCGGCGGCTCTGCCGGAGCGGGTGGTGCAGTTCGCGGCGGGCCTCGAGCTGCTGCACACGTTCATGCTCGTGCACGACGACGTGGCCGATCGCGCGACGTCGCGTCGTGGAGGCCCGTGT
>JBGAIY010000730.1:0-2026 GCA_044225205.1 Myxococcaceae bacterium
GCCGCGCCCTCGGTGCCTCCCACGGCCCCCGCGGCCGCGCCGCTCAGCGCGAACGTCGCGTCGCGGGGGTTTTCAGAAATGGCGACGGTGCTCGTGCCACCGACCCATTCTCCCTTCGGCGACGCCGAAGCCCCCACCCAGCCGGCGTCGACGCCCGCCACCACGGCGAAAGAAGCGGCGCTGGCCCCGGCCGCCCCACCCCCGCCGATTCGAAAGTCACCGATACCCGAACGCGGAGAGGTGAACCAAATCACCCCGGCCCAAGCGACCGAATTGGCGCTCTTGGCCGACGCGCTCGACTCGTTCGACTATTTTCAGACCCTGCAGATCTCTCAGAGCGCATCGGCGCCCGAAATCAAACGCGCGTTCTACCGTGAGAGCCGCATTTACCACCCCGACCGGCTCTACCATTTGACCGACGAGACGGCGAAGCGGCACCTCAACGACCTCTACAAGCGAATCACCGAGGCGTATTACGTGCTGCGCGACGACGCGAAGCGCAAGAAGTACCTCGCCGACATCACCGGGCCCGACCGCGCGGCGAAGCTGCGGTACACCGAAGCGTCTGAAGCCGAACAGAAAGCCGAAGTCGCCAAACAGCGCGAAGAAGAGTTCGGCACGAACCCCAAAGCCCGCCAGTTCTACAAGACCGCCCTCGCCGACATTTCGAGCGAAAATTGGGCGGCGGCCGAGCGCAACATCAAAATGGCGATGACCTTCGAGCCCTCCAACGCCAAGTTCAAAGAGAAGTTGGCCGAAGTGAGAGCGAAGCTCGAAGAGCAGCGCAAAGCGGCCGGGCCGGGGTCGAATTCGTTCACCATCAAATGAGTTCGCTCAACCTCGATTGGGTCGTGGCGGGGTTGGTGCTCTCGTTCGCGGTGTGGGGGCTCTTCGTGGGGGCGGCCCGGCAAATCGCCCGGGTCGTCGGCATCGCCGTCGCCTACCTCGCCGCCGGGCCCGCGGGGCAATTCGTCGGGCTGCCCATTTCACACGCGCTCACGACTTCGCTCACGGTGGGCACCGTCATCGGTACCTTCGCGAGCTTCGTGTTTTTGTACCTCGTGGTTCACCTGGTGACCACGGCGGTGCTGCGCCGTTTCTTCGACGGCCCTGAGGGCAGCCAGCGGCGGGGGCTCGACCGGGTGCTCGGCTTCGCGCTCGGGGGCCTCAAGGCCGCGGCGTTCTTGTACGTGGCCCTCTGCGCGGCCAGCTTTCTCGAAACCAACGTCACCCTGCTCGGCAAGCAATTGGTCTTCACGCCCAAGCACTCGGTGGTGATGCAATGGGTGCGGCGCTACAACCTGCTCGAATTGCAGCAGTTCGGTGGGGTGAGCAGTTTGGTGAAAGCGGTCAAGGCGGCCGAAGACCCGAAAATCGCTGCGAAATACAAGAACGACCCCGATTTCGTGGTGCTGCAACGCGACCCGCGCTTCGTCGCGCTGTTGCATTCAGAGGCCCTGAAGAAGGCGCTCGAGTCGTCAGATGTGCGCTCGCTGCTGGCGAACAACCAGGTGGTCGAGCTGCTGCAAGACTCGCGGGCCATGGAGCGGGTCGAACGAATTGCCGAAGCGCGTTGACGGGAGGTGGATCTTCTCCCGCATTCACTATAGTTGCGCGCCAAACATGGCCACTCCGACTCCTCCCGCCCGATGGACGATTGCCGACTCCCTCGAGACCTACTCGATTCGCCAATGGGGCGCCGGGTACTTCGGCATCAACGACAAAGGCAACGTGTGCGTTCACCCCGGCGGGCCCACCACGCCCAGCTTCGACCTCAAAGAACTGGTCGACGAAGTGCGGCGCCGCGGCATCGGGTTGCCGTTGCTCATTCGCTTCACCGACGTGCTGCGCCACCGGGTGGTGCACCTCAACGAAGCGTTCAAGAAGGCCATCGCCGAGCAGGGGTACAAGAACAGCTACCGAGGCGTGTACCCCATCAAGGTGAACCAGCACCGCTACGTGGTCGAGCAAATCGTCGACGCGGGCCACCCGTACGACTACGGCCTCGAGGCGGGCAGCAAGACCG
>JBGAIY010000731.1:0-2025 GCA_044225205.1 Myxococcaceae bacterium
AATTCGTCGTGCCGAGGTCAATGCCGACCACGTGGCCTTTCGGCTTGAGCGGGTCGTGAATCTGCTGAAAGCCTTTCACGCGAACGTCTCCTCTTCGTACGCGTCGACCTCTTCGAGAAAACTCGTGAAGTATCGCACCCGGCCCAGCTGGTGGGCGGCCGTGGCGGTGTCATTGCCGTTCAACGCGGCCGTGGCCCGCGCGAACGCCGCCGCTTTGAGCCCGGTCACTTCGACGGCCATGCGTTTGACCGCCGCGCTGTCTTTTTGGGCCCGCGCGTGTTCGAGCGCTTCGCGCCGTTCCATCACTTCTTCGAGAAACTCGAGCGGCATCGACGCTTTTTCGGCGGCGGCCTCATTCTCCAAATCGACGCCCCGCAGCTTGAGCAAGTAAAACGCTCGGCGGAGCGGGTCTTTGAGCACCTTGAACGCGTCGTTGAGCGCGGTGGTCTTTTCGAGCGCGACCCGTCGCTCCCGCGCGTCGCCCGTTTTCAAGCGGTCAGGGTGGTGCACGAGCGAGAGCTCGCGCAATTTTTGTTCGAGCGCACCCACGTCGACGTCGAGCGAGGGGGCCAGGCCGAACACTTCGAAGTGCGTCATGGCCGACCGCTCAGACCGTGAAGCTGTCGCCGCAGCCGCAGGCGCTCTTCACGTTGGGGTTGTGCAACTTGAAGCCCGACGCCATGAGCCCGTCTTCGAAAATGAGCTCGGTGCCCATGAGGTACAGGTAGCTCTTCGAGTCGACGAAAATGCGCACGCCTTCGCGCTCGAATACCTTGTCGCGCTCCTTCGCCGCTTCGGCCCATTCCATGTGGTAGCTGAGACCCGAGCAGCCTCCGCCCTTGACCGCGATGCGCAGGCCCGCGTTGGGCGTGTTGCGCTCGGTGAGCAAGCGCTTCAGCCGCTCGACCGCCGAATCACCGAGGCCAATGCCCTTGCCCATGGGCTTGCCGCCCAGTGGCGCAACGGTCGAAGAAGGAGTGCTCGTGGCAGTCATGGTCACGCCTCACCGGTGCTCAGAAGAAGTGCCGGCCTGCACCGCCGCGGCGACCACGCCCGGCTTCTTGGCGCGCTTCTCGCGAAAGTCTTTGATCGCCGCCTTGATCGCGTCTTCGGCCAAGACCGAGCAGTGAATTTTCACCGGAGGCAAGGCCAGCTCTTTGGCGATTTCTTTGTTCGAAATTTGCTGCGCGTCGTCGATCGACTTGCCTTTGACCCACTCGGTCACGAGCGACGACGACGCAATGGCCGAGCCGCAGCCGAACGTCTTGAACTTGGCGTCTTGAATGATGCCGTCGTCGGTGATCTTCAGCTGGAGCCGCATCACGTCGCCGCAGGCCGGCGCCCCGACCAAACCGGTGCCCACGTTCGGGTCTTCTTTGTCCATCGAGCCGACGTTGCGGGGGTGCTCGTAATGCTCAATTACTTTGTCGCTGTAAGCCATGGTGATTCTCCGGTGCTTCAATTCGAAAAAAGCGTTTTGAAAAAGGTGTCAGTGCGCCGTCCACGCGATCGACTTGAGGTCGATGCCTTCTTTGGCCATTTCGTACAGCGGGCTCATTTCGCGCAGGCGCTTCACCGACCTCGTCAACAGGTCAATGACGTAGTCGACTTCTTCTTCGGTGTTGAAGCGGCCCAGGCCGAACCGAATCGAGCTGTGGGCCATGTCTTCTTCGACCCCGAGCGCCCGCAGCACGTACGACGGCTCGAGCGAAGCCGACGTGCACGCCGAACCCGAACTGACCGCCACGTCTTTGATCGCCATCATCAGCGCTTCGCCTTCGACGTACGCGAATGACACGTTCAAGTTGCCCGGCAACCGGTTCTCGAGCGACCCGTTGATGACCAGCATGTCGAGGTTCTTCTGCAGCCCCGTCAACAAGCGGTCGCGCAGGTGCTTGAGCTTCGTCGCTTCGGCTTCAAGTTCGGTCTTGGCCAATTCACAGGCCTTGCCGAACCCGACAATGCCCGACACGTTGAGCGTGCCCGAACGCATGCCGCGCTCGTGGCCGCCGCCGTCGATGCTGG
>JBGAIY010000167.1:0-17311 GCA_044225205.1 Myxococcaceae bacterium
GCGAAGTAGTCGAACGCGTCGTGCGCGCCCGCGCTGCGAAAAATGGCGTGCACGTACGGCGAGAGCCCCGCGAGTTTGATGTCGCCCCCCAGCTCGCGAAACACCTCGGCCCGGCGCATGAGCGGCTTGACGCCTCGAAAATCGAAATGTGAAACGTCGGCGAAGTCCATCACCAGGGAGGTGACTCCGTCGGCCGAGAGCCGAAAAATCATTTCAGCGATTTCGGCCATTTCGCCCCCGTTGATTTCGCCCTCGAGCACCATGGTCATCACCCGAGGCTTTGCTCCGCTCTGTTGCCGCGCCAGTTCACTCATCTGTTGAAGACCTCTTGTGTGGGTTTTGAAATTCGGTTGAGGGTTGAAAAAGAAGTACGAAGCACTCAGCTCTGGCGCAGCTCGGTCAACACGCGCATCACGTCGGCCGAGTCGGCGACGGTGCGCGCCTCTTCTTGGGCGCGCGCCCAGCCGTCTTTCGACCAAAGCTCGATCACCTTCACCATGCCCGCCCAGACCACGGCCTTTTCGAGGTGCGCGTGGGCGCGCAAATTGGGCGGCACCAGCACACGCCCCAACGAATCGACCTGCACCTCTTGGGCACTCGCCACGTAGAGGCGCAGCAAAGACTTCACGCCCGGCTCCATGGGGTTGCGCTTGGCGAGCGCCGCCTCGAGCGCCTCCCACTCCCGAACCGGGTACGCGTGCAGACACGGGTCGAGCGCGGTCGTCAGAATGAGCCGGTCGTCGTACGAGCCGACGAGCGTTTCACGCAGCTTCGCCGGGAAGCTCGTTCGCCCCTTTCCGTCAATCTGATGCTCGAAAACGCCTCGGAACACGCTCAACCACTCCAGGTGCCGCCAGCTGCCTGGGACCACCGCAACGAGGGAAAATGATCCGCTCGTTACCACTTCTTGCCACTTCGGCAGTGAAAATAGGAGCGCTTGGGTGAGGGGTCAAGAAACCATGTTTCAAGGTGTTGCAGGCGCACATGGGCGCATGTGCGAATCTCTACGGTTAGGTGGGCGCGTCAAATTTCAGACCTTTGGCGAGCAGTTTCTGGGCTACAGCGGCAAAGAAGAAGTACGTGACGCGGCGCTGGGAGGGACCTCAGAAGTGAAGCCAACGGCTGGTCAAGGCGGCGTGCGCCTGCGCGTTGCGTACAAAAGCCCAGAGGCTTTGCTCGGAGAGCTCACCAAGAGCGTCGGCCGCGGGGGTGTTCGCATCGAGAGCAAACGCCCCATGCCCATTGGCACCAAGTTCGTGTTCGAGCTGCATTCGCAGGGCGTCGCCGACACCGTCGAAGTCATCGGCACCGTGCTCGCGGTGACCGAGAGCGCCCCCGGCAAGTTTCTGCTCCAAATTCGGTACGAGCCGCCACAGGGCCGGCAAGGGCTCGAAGCGGTCATTCGGCGAATCTTCGAAGTGTCGAAGAAAGACCCCAAGCGACGGTCGGCCCGGGTGCCGTTTCAGGTGCGCGCGGTCGAAAACCGGCCAGGCTCACCCACCTACCGCTTGCGCAACGTCTCGTCGGGAGGCGCGGGGCTCGACGTCGAAGCCGACGCCATTCCTCCGCATGTGTTCGTCGGCACCCCGTTCTTGATGCAGATGCGGCTGTTGCCAGGGCTGTTGTCGGTCGCGGGTGAAGTGGTGTGGGCGGTCAGCTCGGGCAACGACCCGCGCGTTCGCCCGCGCATCGGCGTGGCGTTCGCGACGTTGCCCACGCCGCAGCTCACGCTGTTGCACCACTTGATTTTGCTTCGCGAAATGCCCCACCCCCCGTGGATCGCGAAGATCGCCTTCGGCCAAGACGTCGGCGAGCAGTGGGTACACCCGTAAACTACGCCCAGAGCTTCTTGGCGCACTGCATGGCCCGCTCGTAACTTTCGAATTGGCGGTTCACGTCGTGCGGCCCGCGCAGCGACGACAAGATGATGTTTCGGGTCTGGTACTTCTGCGAGATGCCGCCCAGGTAGTCTTCGAATTGGGCGGGCGTGCCCACGAAGAAGTCGTTCGGCCGCTCCTTCGAATCGTCGCGGGTGCCGGGTATCACCCGACGCGACCGCGCCTCGGCCTCGGTTTCTGCGACGAACGCGTCGATGCACACGTTCCAATACGGGGCGGCGAGTTCGGGAGACGGCTTGAATTCACCGACGTACGCCTTGATCGACTCGGCGCCGTCTTTGCCGTAGTAGTTGTGGTACGACAGGTTGAGCCCATTTTTCGCGGCGAAAATGCCCGCGCCTTTTGAGTTGGCCAAGACCCACAGAGGCGGCGGCCCCAGTTCAGGGTCGAGCGACGGCTCGACCGGGCCTCCGAACATGGGGTGCTCCGGCGGCACGCGCCCCGTCACCAAGGCCTGCACCGAGCGCACTTTGTCGCCGAAGCCTTCAGGCGTCAGGTCGGCGCGACCGTCGAGCAAGGCGGCCTCGAGCTGAGGGCGGTGAGAAATGCCGCGCGCCACGCCCAGGTCGACCCGGCCATTCGAGAGCCATTGCAGCGTTCGATACGTTTGGGCCACCGCCAACGGGCTCTGGTACCGCAGCAGCACGCCCGCGACCCCAATGCGAATGGTCGACGTCATGCCGATGAGCAAGGTCGCGGCAATGGCCGGCGTCGGTATGTAGCCCTCGCCGTGATGCTCGGAGACCCAGTAGCGTGAGTACCCAATCTCTTCGAGACGAGGAGCGATCTCCAACGTGTTGTGGAGAACCCCGACGTCCAACACTCCCAGAGAGAACCGTGCGTTCACGAGACCCATCGTGTGTCGACGGGTCATCTCGAATCAAGCTTCAGAGCCTTTGGCTACATGAGCGCCTCAGGTGCGACAGCGAAAGACTTCGAAGCCCACTTCGAGCGTGTTGTCGGCATCGACCACGACCTTGACCTGGTAGCGACCGGCCACGAACGCCTTGGTGTCGATGGTGAACGCTTCGGTCACCGGCCCCGAATGAACGGCTTCGCCCTGCTCGTTCGCAACCGAATACGTCAACGCGCCTGGGTTTTTGAACGCCACGTCGATGGCCGTCGCTTCGCCTTCACAGACCCGGGTGGTCGACAATTTGAGCGACTGACCGGTCGGCACCGCGCGGGAGACCGGCTCTTTGGGAAAATGCGTGCACCCAACGCTGGCCAAAAAAAAGGCGAGCACCGTCAGCACGTTCAAGGCTTTTCGAAAGGGCTGTGCCATGCACCTGCGGTTACCATGGTCGGCCACGGTTGTGGTACGCGCCGCGCCATGCGCCCTGTACTCATGGTTTGTGTTGCCAGCGTCACCCTTGCCGCGTGTGGTTCTTCGGGCGGCACCGCCGACGCCGGAGAGCTCATCAACGCTCCGACCATGCAAGGCCCCCATGCCTTTGTCGGGCAGCAGACGCTCGCTTCGACGCAAACCTCCGGAGGCGGCGCCCACCCCGGCGACAATTTGAGCCTCACCATTGGCAATACCTGCGGCGGCGGTTTCCCCGACCAAGAGGTGCAGATCTCGCTCTTCACCGCCGACAACTCGGCGTTGACCGCCCAGACCTACACCATTGCCGCAGGGTCGAACCTGGTGCGACTGTCGTACAACGACCGGCGCCCGGGCGGCCGCGAGCTTTCGGCCATTTCGGGCACGGTCGTCATGCACAACGTCGACTTCACCGCGTTGCAGAACAACCGCGGCTCGTACCAGGTGACATTGTCAGAAACCGACGGGGGCACCTCGTCGCTCAGCGGCACGTTCGACGGCCGCTACCTCTGCCGCTGAACCCGCGAAGTCGCGAATTGTCAGAACGGAAAGTCGGTGTGCGTGAGGGTGAGCCACGAACCGTCGCGCTTTTGCGCCATTAAGTAAACCTCAGCTGGCGTGACCAGCTGAGGCTCCTTTCAGAACCGTGCGTGCGGTTTTCCCGCACACGGCTCTTCGGTTGGTGTTTTCGTACAGCACGGTATTCAGAAGTGATGTCGATGAGCCCGTCGCCGCGCGGGGCAAGTGGGAGCGGATTGAAGTGAAGCTTCCGCCCGAATGTTTCCCAATTGAAGGAGCGTTTCTGACTCCGTCGGTTGAGCCACTTGAAGAGGGCACCGATGCAGACAAACCGGAAGTGAGACAGCTTGGCCTCGTTGAAGCGCACGCCGAAATAGTTGAAGTGGCCGCTGAGACGGGCAGCTGCATCGTCCCAGAGTTGCTTCAGCGGTTTACGGCTGCGTGTTTTCTTCACCCAGTCGGTGAAGGCTTCCATTGCGCGGTGCAACCTTTTGGCGCTCGTTTTGAGTTTCAACGAGCGGTTGCCTTTGGGGTCGCGGCCCCAGAAGAAGTCGAACCCTAAGAAGGAGACGAAACCTTTTGGCGCGTTGACGCTGAAAGGCACGATGGCACTTTTCGCGGTATTCAGCGAAAGCCCAGCCTCTTGCAGTCGGCCCTGCAGCGCTGACTGAAAAGACTGGGCGACGGCTTCATCCGTAAAGACGAAGACGGCGTCATCGGCGTAGCGAATGAATTCTCCATGACTTGCGAATTCAGAATCGAACCACTCATCAAGGAGATGATGCAGGCAGATGTTGGCCAGCATCGGGCTGACAGGAGAGCCCTGAGGCGTGCCGCGCTCTGTTTCGGCGAGCGAGCCGTCCTCGTGGAGAATCGAGCCGCGCAACAGCCTGCGGATGTGCCGCAGGAAATGCACGTCATCGATTTTCAGCTTCAGCTTTTGCAGGAGCCATTCGTGGTCCACCGAGTTGAAGAATTTCTCGATGTCCATTTCGACGACGACACATTTCTGTTTCCGCGCCTCAATGACATTGTAGAGGCGGCCAAGGGCCTGGTGCGCTGACTTGCCGCGCCGAAACCCGTAGCTGTGTCGGTGAAAGAGGGGCTCGTAGACGGCCTCGAGAATGCGTGCCGTCAGCGTCTGGACGATTTTGTCTTCCAGGCAGCCGACGGCCAGAGGCCGAGTCCCTCCCTGCGGCTTGGGGATGAGGACTTCTCGGCTAGGCCGAGGTCTCCACCCACCGCAGCGAATGGTGTGGTGCAGGGCTCGAAGGTTGCTCTCCAATTCGACTTCGTACTGCTGCTTCGTCACACCGTCGACTCCACAAGCTTTGGACCCGTCAAGCTCGCGGAATGCCCGCCTCAAGTTGTCGGTGTGCAGATGGTGCATCAGAGATGGCACCTTCTGCGCCCGGCGCCTCTCGGCGGCTGCGCGTATCCAATGCAATTTCACGTACCCACGAAATGGTCCGTCTTCGCAGACCTGCGGGGTGAGACTGTATTGAGTCACTCGCCGTGCCCCCCTTCGCTCCACGGGCATTGCCCCGCTTCGTCGCTACTACGAGGGCATCTGACTTCTGCGCTGAGAATCGACGCCGACTCGGCATTCACGCCTTGCCGTACGTCTCTGAGCCGCGGTCTTGGTGCTCCAGCTCGACTCTGCGCAGACCTCTCACGTTTCGATGTCGGCCTGCTGTACATGCCATGGCCTCGGACCCCGGTGGTGCTCGCCTCATCGACGAATGCTGCCTTCGCGCGACCGATGTTTTGGTCTCGGTCATACCTGCTCGGCCACCACGGAACGGAACGATTGTCGGGGCTCAATCCCTTCACGCCAGCTTCGGCATTACGGCCTGCACAGTCCCTGTCTACGCTTCGTGGGCCACCTCGCGATGACGCTGCACGCAAGACTCGGTACTGGCGGTGCTTCTTTCGCCAGGCGGAGCACGAGGGTCGTCTCACGACGGCCTCCTTCCCGCTGGTCGACATCAACTGTCCGCCTCCCGGCGGTCTCGTGACGCACATGAGCACGTTGTATTCGACGTCGCCATCTTCGGCGATGGCGTGGCGCCAATTCACGATCTGTTGGTAGTCGGCCGGCGTGAAGTACTTCTCAATCGCGTCGGCCAGCCGGTCGAGCCGAGCCTTCGTGTCGGCCCCGTCGGCGGGGTCGTCGGCGTTGTCCAGAAACTCCTGGGCTGCGACTCGAATGACCGAAGCGAATTTGTTCACCGCGGCGCGGCCCGACCACCGAGTGCCCCAGTCGGCAAGCGGCCCCAGATCAGTGGCCGAGATGTCGGTGATTTTGGAAATGAGCGACTCTTCGGTGTTGCCCGCGGCGTGCGGCGCCAAGTCGAACGCGCGCCCGTAGTCGGTGATCTTCGCCACGTCGACGTCTTTGAGCGCCTGGTCGAGCTCGGCGCGGTCGGCCGGTGGCGCTTCTTCGAACAAGCTCGCGGCGCGTGTGCGCAGCTCGGCCACCCGCAAGTTGCGCACTTCGTCGATGTCGATCATGCCGTCGCGGCCGGCAATGTCTTTGGCCGCCCGGGTGAGCGCCGGCTTGAGCGAAGCGACCGCCTTGGCCACCGTCATTTTCTGGCCCGCCCGCCGCGCGTCGTCGATGTGCTTCTTCGCAAACGGCGTCAGCTTCGCTTCTTCGGCCTTGGTGAGCACCTGATCACCCGCCGCCGCTTCAATGTCTTTCTGGTACAGCGCGAGCATGCCGTCGACGGTTTGCGCAACGGTACGGGTAATGGCCATGGCGAGACCCTCTTTTCAAACGAGTGAACGTTCGGGTTATCGGCGCCATGCGTTCGGAGGTGCGAAGTGACCGTTTTTCTCAACGGCCAAGAAATCAGCGTTCTTTGAGCTCGCGGCCGACCCACACCAGCCCGTTGGCTTTCTCACCCTCGAAGACGAGCGACACCCGTCGGCCGAGCAGCCAGGTCTCCGAATTTTCGGGCGCGTAACCCAACGGGTACAGGCGCTTGGTCTTGGCGTCGGCGAGCCGCAACGCCGGGCCCTCTTCGGGAGCCGTCGAGAACGTCTCGAGCCGGCCGTCGAGGCGCTCCAAGTGCAAATCGAGCGCGGGTTCGTCGAGCGTCAAGCCACGCACGACCGCGTCTTGTCGGCTCGCCGGCAAGGGGTCGTTCACCACCGACACGGCCGCTTTGTTCGACAACCACTTTCGCGGCGTCGCTTGGAGCCCAGTGGCGGCGGCCGCAGTGGCTTTGCGCTCGGCTTCGAACTCGGCGTCGAGCTCGCGCCGGCGAATCGGGTCTCTCGTCGGCTCGAGTCGACCGTCGTGGTACGCGTATTCGCGCCCCACGAAGGCCGCTTTCGGCAGGGCGATGTCCCACTCCGTCACGAGCAGCTGCGACCCTTTGACGAAATCGACGCCCCAGTCGTGAGAAACGAAATGCGTGGCCGCCTCGGCGCGTTGACCGTCGACGATGGCCACCTGCCACGTTCGCACGTTCACCCCGCTCGCCTCGCTCGACCGGTTCGCGACGATGATTTCGTCAGCGCCGTCGGCGTCGAGGTCGACCGCCATCACCGCGAAGTCGGCGACCGCGCTCGCCCAACTCGCGACCGGGTATTCGACCTTGGCCACGTTCGGCCGCTCGACCGAAATGAAGTCGTTGCTGGCCTCGGTTCGCGCGCCGCACTTGCACACCTTCACCACGCCATTCGACGTGCACGCTTCGGCCCGGCATTCGGCCCCGAGCGACTGCGCCGCCACCTCGAGAGGAGCGGGAAACGACGCTGAGACCGGAGCCACCGCGAGTACCAACGAAAGCCACATGCCCCCCATGCTGTGCAGACCCGGGCCCGACTCGCAATCGGCCGCCGACATTTTGCCCGCGAGCCGCAAGGCCCCCATAGTGGCTCACGCATGAAACGACTCGTGTTTGCGCTGTGGGTAACGGCGGCGGTGGCCGTCTTCACCGGCTGTGGGCCCACCATCGGTGACCCGTGCACCACGGCGAAAGACTGCGGCGGCGCGGTCTGCTTGACGCGCGACTTCACGCCCCAGGGGGCCTGCAGCACGGCCTGCCAAGTGGGTACGGCGTCGTCGTGCCCGTCAGGGTCGGCCTGCATCAACGACGTGCTGGGCCCCGGAGCGCCGGGGTGTTTGCGCACCTGCACCGCGCAAGCCGACTGCCGGTCAGGCTACGTGTGCAAAACGGTCGACAGCGCGAAACCGACCGTGTGCATTGGCCCACAAGGCATTTGACCGCGTTCAGGCACGACCTTCAGCGCTCGGCCCAGCCTTCGTGGCGGCTTCGGCGAAGCTCGCCACATTCGCCCGTGACTCGGCCCGCCGTTTCGCCAACCGCGCGTCGAGCGAAGCGATGGCGGCCGCGCTTGGGTGAAGCTCAGGCACCTGCCAACGTTGCGCGCGCCCGTCGCGCATGACCCAGGGCGTGCCGAAGAGCACCTGCCGGTACTGATACGGCGTCGTCGTTTCGGCCAGAAACGCGTCAATTTGCTTCACGACTTCGGCAATGCCCGCCTCGTCGTTCGACCCGGTCACCCACACCCGTACTCGTCGTGCCACGGCCCCGAGTACACCCCTGGGGCCGCGGTCGCCGCGAGCGGCTGCTGGCTGGCCGCGGCGAGGTTCAACAGGGCCGAACGCCACGCCGCGTCGACCAGCGTCGGTGCGTTCACCAGCTCGGCGTTGAGCGTCATGACGCGGTCACCGAAATCAGAAACGAGCTCGAGCGTGCACTGTTCGGCAAACGGCTTCGAGACGTGGGTGCTCGGCGCCACGTCGACCCCGGGCCGGCTGCCCGCGAGCTGACCCAGCAGGTTTTCGTGCGACGCTTCGGCGTACCCCGGCGGCCGCACGATGGGAAAGAGGCGACCCGGTTCCAACAGGCGGTGCATGAAGGCCTCGACGCTGTCGTGCGCCACCCCCTCGGGCCCAGGGCGGCTCGGCACGACCGACGGGCGTTCACGGGCGAGGCGCTCGCCCGCGGCTTCGCGCTTCGCGACCAAGCCCTCGGCGACCTGGGTCAGCGCCACGTCGTCGACCCCCTGCATTTGGGCCAAGAGCGCGGCGCTGAAGAACGACGTGTAGAACATCGACTCGTCTTGGGCCGACAGCCGTTCCATTCGGGGGCCGAAGTCGGCCAATGACACCGTGCCCGTTCGGTTGTCGGGGGCGATCAACGCGACGTCGCCGCCGGGCGCCGCTTCGGCCAGCATCGGTACGCCGCGGTCCCACTCCGCGAGCAGCTCGGTTCCCGACACTTCACGTTCCTCCGGGGTCGCGGTGCGAGCCTCGAGGCGCGCCTTGAGAAACGCGCGCTCGTGCGGAGTGGGAAAGCACAGGCCTCGTGCGCGATAGACTGGCGAGAGCAGCCGCGGCGCCTCACCTTCGCCGTCGAGCGACGTCAGCGGGTCAAAGGCGTGTGGCAACGAATCGAGCAACGTCTCGAGGTCGACTTCGAGGCGGGGCAGGGGCGCGTCGTCGGTGTCGATGAGCACGACGGTGTCGACGTGGCTCGTCAGCAACAGGTCGGCGCCGCGAAACCACGCGGCCTTCAGGTGACCTCCGTGGGCGGCCGGCATTTTCGCCAAGGGCGTCAACGGCGCCCGGTCGCCAAAGAGCGCCTCGTGCACCGACGTGGCTTCGAGGTGCTTGGTCTCGGCGGCCGCGGCCTTGAACTTCGCGCGCAAGGGGTGGCCTTGGGGCGGCAGCCATTCGGTCGACTGATCGCCGTTCAGCCAGGCGACCGCGCGCAACGAACGGTATTCGGGGCTCTTCGCGTACGCAGCGGTGGCGAGCTCGAGCATGTTGGCCAACGCCTCGTCGTCTTCGTCGCCCGCCATCAACGCGAAGCCGTCGGTCGGCACCATCACCACGGGGCGGCCTTTCAACGCGGCGTGCTTCGCCGCGGCGGGAGCGAAAATCGCCAAAGCCGGTGCCTGCGGCGACTCCCACAGACACAACCCCTGGGCCACGCCCATTTGCGAAATGCCGGCCTGCATGTTGCCGGTCGCGCGCTGCAGCGCTTGCTGCATGGTCATGTCGAGTGCCTGGAGGTGCTTGGCGGTCAGCCCCACCGGGCCGTCGGTCGTCGCCAGCGCCGCGACCGCGCCGAAGACCTCGTTCAACGGGGCGACGCGCATCGGCTCGGCCCCCTCGCGCACGCGCAGTTCGCGGAGCACCTCGAAGTGCGAGAGCCGGTGCACCCACAGCGTGAGCGCCTCGGGCGGTATTTGCGGCTTTTTCTTCAGAAAATCGAACAGACCCATGTGCGGTTGCCCCCGTTGGTACGTGACGACGAAATGACTGCGTGACCTCTACTGGCCGGCGTCGCTCGGCTTCGACCCCGGGGCGGCCGTGCCGGCGCGTGGGCGCGGGTACACGAGGCACGTCGCCGAAAAGTGAGCGGTGTCGGCACCGACGAAGTTCGTCGCCACGGCGCGAACGGTGTCGTTGAGCGCCATGCCGAATGAGGGCACGAAACACAGGTCGGGGGCCCCCTTGAACCGGCCGGCAATTTTCTCGAGACCCCGCTGCAAGGTCGCCAGGTCGAGTTTGCCCCCGCGCACGGGCACCGTGGGCCCGTTGATGTCGGGCCCCGGCAACTTGCCCAAATTCGTCTGCAGCTCGAAACCGTCGGCTCGGTGAATGACCCGCAACTTGCCCGCCACCGGTTCGTCGAGCCACCCTTGAAACGCCGGTTCGTCACGCAACACCACTTCGTAGGCCAATTCGGCGTCGGGGTGCTTGAGCCACACTTCGGCGTGGGCGTCGTCGAGCTTCGACAACAGGTCGGCGGCCTGGGCCAGGTAGGTGTCGTCGACCCCGCCCAGCAACACCTTGAGGTCGCGACCGTTCCACGAATGGGTTTCTCCGCTCACCGTGACCTTGACCGCGTCGGCGGGCACCGGGCGACCGACCGGCGTGAAGGGCTTCACCTTGAAGTACTGCTCGACGCCGCTGTCGTCGCCGACTGGCTCGAGCGGCTCGAGCCGGGCACTGCCCGGGGCCGCCACCGTGCGCCCGACCGAAGCGTCAACGGCGTTGGGGTGCGCGGCCTTGCACCCCGCGAGCGCGATGAGCAGCGAGAGCCACTTCGACCTCGATGAATGGGTCATGGGTTGCCTTTCGAAAATTGCACGCACGACTCGTTCGCCAACCCCCGCTTGGCCGAGTCGAGGGCGGCCTCCTGGGCGGTCTTGAACAGCACCATGTCTTTGAAGCGGGCCGCTTCTTCGGCGTGACCGGCGTCGCGAATGTAAATGGCCACCACCCGGTCAGGAAACTCGTCGCGAATTTGAGCGTAGACTTCAGGGTCGTGCTCGCCCGAATCTCCAATGAGCACCACCTTTTGCGGCAACGCTGCGAGCAGCGCGCGAATGAACGGTTGCTTGTAGTCGCGCAGGGTCGCCGGCCCCAGGTCACGCAAGTACAACCCCAAGAACGGAAAGCCGTTTTTCAGCAAGAACGTCTTGATGCGCGGGGTGAATTGCACCGGAGACCCGCTGACCAACGCAAACACCGGGCGGGCGTCGGAGTTCGACTTGAGGCACTGGTACCACGCCGCCATGCCGTCGACCGGCGGCTGGGTTTGCTCGTCTTTGAACAGCGCCGACTTGAGCAGTTCACGCCGTTTGATCACGTGGGTCTCGGCGAGGGTGTCGTCGAAGTCAGAAATGACGAAAAACGGCGCTTCGGGGGCAATGATGTCGACGCTCGCCGAGGCCACGGTGCCGGGCCCCGCTCCGACGAGGCCCGCCTCGACTTCGCCCAGGCCGACCTCGAAGGGCCGTTCACCAGCCGCGAAGGTCGCTTCGAACTGCCCGTCGTGACCGGTCGTGACCGAAGCCGTACGGCCGGCGAACCGAACTTCGACCTTGGCGCCCTCCCAATTGCTCGACGTGAGCGCCCGAATGTTCTTCGACACGGTCGAAGTGCCGCTCGTGGGCACGTTCTTGAGCGCCCGGCCCGAAATCGTCACCTGCCGCACGGTGCCCACCGCGCCAAAGAGCAAAATACCGGGGTCGGCCCACCCCACGCCAGCCAATGTCAGGGCAGCGAAAAGCAGCAGACGCGGTGGCGGTGTTCGTGGCACGGTCGTGGTACCGTACCGCGCCTTTTCTCGAGCGAACATCACGTTGTCACCCGCGCCCCCCAAGCCAACGCCGTTTGGCAAATATGAACTGCTCGACCGAATCGCGGCGGGCGGCATGGCCGAGATCTTCAAGGCCCGCTATTCGCCTGCCCCGGGCGTGACCAAGCACGTCGTCATCAAGAAGATCTTGCCGCACTACGCCGAGAACAAGGGCTTCATCGCCATGTTCATCAACGAAGCGCGCATCGCCATGGGGCTCTCGCACGGCAACATCGCCCAGGTGTTCGACTTCGGCGAAATCGACGGCGACTACTTCTTGGCCATGGAACTGGTCGACGGCCCGCCACTGTCGAAAGTCATGAAGCGGGCCAAGGCGCTGGGCATTCACCAGCTGCCCGCCGAGTTCGCCGCGGCCATCGCCATGGAGGTGCTCAAGGGGCTCCACTACGCGCATACCCGCCTCGACGAAGAGGGCCGGCCTCTCAAGATCGTGCACCGCGACGTGAGCCCGCAGAACGTACTGCTGAGCTTCGAAGGCCAAATCAAGTTGGTCGACTTCGGCATTTCGCGCGCCCGCAGCGCCGGCCGAGACCAAGCCGAGTCGAAGGGCGTCAAGGGCAAGTACGCCTACTTCGCGCCCGAGCAAGCCCGCAGCAAAGAAGTCGACGCCCGCACCGACATCGCCGCGGCCGGCACCGTGTTGTACGAAATGCTCACCGGCGAACTGCCGTACCAAGGCACCATGCTCGACGTGATGGGCCGCATCGCCCGGGGCGACTTCGTGCCACCGCGCCAGCGCAAGCCCGACCTCAACCCCGAGCTCGACCGGGTCGTGCTCAAAGCCATGGCGCTCGAAAAGAGCGACCGGTACCAAACCGCCGAGGCGTTTCAGCACGACCTGTCGTCGTTCATGTCGCTGCAATACCCCAACTTCACCCAGAGCCAGCTGAGCTCGTTTTTGCAGCTGTTGTTCGAAGAAGAACTCGTTCGCGAAGGTCGGCCCGATTACCGGCTCACGAGTTCGTCAGCGCGCCCAGCGGTAGGCGAAAGCGCCCCGAAAAGCCTTCGGTGACGCAGGCGCAGATTGACGAATCAGACCCGGTCGGAGACGAAAACCCCACCGAAATGGCCAGCATGGGCCAGCTGTCTGACGAAGACGATACGTCAGGACAGGCCAGCTGCCCCGCCAGCATTTCCTCAGCAGCAGGCCCGGCCGGCCGGCCTACAGGCGCCCACTCGAGAAGATCGTCGCCTTCGGCGTGGCGGCGCGGCGCTGGTGGGGTTTTTCGAGTCTTTCTGCTCGCTGCCCTCGCACGGCGGTAGGGCATTCGCTCGGTGCCGTTGGGCGCGACCGTGCGGCTCGACGAACTGCCCAGGCGACGCCGGTCGAAGTGCCGAACCTGCGGAGCGACGATCGTACGGGTCGAGGTCGAGGCGCAGGTTCGGCGAAGTGGGCGAACGACGTACCGGGTGGCCAGCACCTCGAAGGCGATGCCTGGTGCACGTATTGCCCCGCCCACGCCGCCGCCGCCCCCGAGCCCAAGCCCGACCCCAGCCCGGCGCGCCCCAACGACACACCCGACGTGATCACCTGGCCCACGTCGACCTTCGAGCTCGACCTGACGAGACACCACATTGATCTCGAAGCCGCCGGCGCCGGCAGCCTCCCGCTCGACCCTCGCCTGACCTATTCGTTTTCACTCAACAAGGGGCCGACCCTGGGTTGGGGCTTTTACGTGCTCAACACCGCGGGCTCGCAGCCAGGGGCGCTCGGCGTCATGCCCGTCGTGATCAAGGGGGGCACTCGACTGTTCGCCTACCGAATCGCCTCGGTGCTGCTCGGGGCCACCACCCCCGAAGAAACGAAGTCACGCACGCTGTTGCTGCAGGCCGGGCGCGGTCGGCCGAAAGGCTACGCCGTGCCGCCGTCGCTCAAGCTCAAAGACCCCGCGGGCTTGGTGCTGCAGGGGCTCGACCCACAGCGCACCTACGACGTCGTCGTGCACCAGCGCGTGTCGCCCGGCAGCCCCGCCGGCCCCGGCGCCGTCTCTCACGTGATCGTCGGCCACCCGACCCTCGGGCTGCTCAACACCCAGTTCGAAGTGCCCATGCGGGTGACCGCGGCGAACCGGCTCTGGTTCACCGTCATCGACAACCCGTCGTCGCCCCACACCGAGCGACCGCTCGTCGAAGTCACCGACGTCACCGCCCAAACCGCCCGCCGCCCGAAGCGCTGATCACCCAGAGGCTTTCGCAACAGCCCTGTGCCCGCCACCAGCAACCTGTAGCCAAAAAATTGATCACCGCGCAGGCGCACCTACAGTGTGTGCAGACGTATTCACCCACTGGAGACGCGCATGAAAACGATGATGGCCCTCGTGGTTCTGGCTGGAGCGGTGGTTGGCAGCAGCGTGGCGATGGCGACGCAGCCCCCGCTGGCGGCGAAACCCCAGAGCGACGCAGAAGTGCAGCGCGTGATCGACGCCCGGCTGCACGAACTGTTGGTCAAGCTCAACGAGCGCAACCGCGCTATTTGATCGAGCCTTCGAAGACGACGCCCTGCTCGGCTTTGCCAGCGGCGTCTCCCAACAACTCGCGCACGCCAGCCATGAAGTGCGCATTCACCCCGGCCGGCTTCGTCGAATCGAACCAGTTGTTGAGTTCGTTCTTCTGGAGCTGCTTGATGCGGTCTTTCGACGGGTTGAAGAGCACTTCGAAGCGCGGGTCGGGGCAGTTCTCGAGGCGGCCCAACGTGCTGTTGAGGTAAATCGTGTTGCCCAGGTGCGCCCATGAACCCCAGCTCGGCACTTTGGGCACCGGGTCGCCTTCACGAACGAAGTTGTAGATGTGCGCTTTGGGGTCGAACGTCTTCGACTGTTTTTCAACCGCGTCGATGGCCGACGCCTTGATGCTGCGGGGCGCTTCGTAGGTGTACACGCCGCCCAACGGCAGCTCGAAACCCGGCTTCACCAGGTTCGACAAGTTCTTGAGCCCGAGCGACTTGGCCAACGCGCCGATCTGCTCGGTCGCCGACAACAGGTCGTACCCAAACAACGTGGCCAGCGCGCCACCCATGCTGTGGCCAAACAAGTACACCGGGCGCAGCGGCCGGCCGGCCGAAAGGTCTTCTTCCCACCGGGTGAGCACCGAGGCCTGAATGTCTTTCGAAACGAGGTCTTTCGACTGCTTGAACCCGCGGTGAATGGCGTCGCGAACGACGGGGCCCTTCGCTTCGTCGCCCATGGCTTCGGCCGACACTTCGGGCAACACCGCGACCAGCTTGTTCAACTGATCAGGCGTCAGCCGCTCGTTGTTCTGCACGCCGGCGCGCAGCTGGGCCACGTATTCGGGGCCCAGGCGCTTGGTCAGAGCGTCGATCAGCCGTTTTTCGGCGTCGGGCGTCAACCCGCTCGGAAACGCCTTCGACTGCATGTCGAGCGGAAACAGGGCGGCCAAGTCGGTCAAAATGTCTTTGATGCTGTTGCCTTCGGTACCGCGAAACGACACCGCGATGGCGTCGGGGCTGGCGGCGACGAACGCCTGAACGTCACGCGCGTAGAACAGGTCTTTGAACGAGCGCAGCGGGGTGCTCTTGTCGAACCACTGTACGTCTTTGAAGCCCCACTTCGCCGCCTGCTCGCGAACCTGGGCTTCGGGCATGTACGAGAGGTCGGCCAATTCACCGCCCGCGACCGCGGTCTGCCAGCTGAAGCCGGCTTTCCGGGTGTCGAGCGAAATCTTGTCGAGGTACGGCCGGGTCGCCTGCGCGAGCTTCGCGCGCGCCGCTTGGTACGCCTTCTTCTGATCTTCGAGCACGTCGTTCGACGGGTACTTGTAGACGCCGTTGAGCACGGCACCGCGCTCGGTTCGAACCTGCATGTCGAACAGGTCTTGCTCGGTCGGCGTCTTCGGGGCGCAGTTCACGAAGCCCTGCGCTTGCGCGTCGGCCGGAGTCTGAATCGTCGGCTTCGCGACCGCCGGTTCTGCCGGCTGCGCCTTGGTTTGAAGTGGAGCTCCAGCAACGCGAATGTCGGCGGCCATCACATACCCCCTTGGGGCAAAGCAGCGAAAAACGAGAAAGTTAGGGGATTGTCGCCACCTGCCACTTCAAGTTGTCTGTTTTTTACCCACATGTGGTTGCGCAATCATTTCAGGCCATTACAAAGGCGCGGTCGAAGGGAGACTTTCGGTTCCCTCCCCCGTTGACTGTGCTACGTCGTACTCGCCCGTTTTTTGAGGGGGACATGACCGAACCTGCCGCCGTACCTCAGCTTTCGTTGTCGGTCGGAGATCGAGTCGTCTACCCGAATCAAGGGTTGTGCACCGTCACCGACATCAAAACCGAAGAAATTGCTGGCCAAAAGCTGGTCTTCGTCAGCTTGCAAGTGGTCGAGACCGGGGCTCGGGTCAAGGCTCCGCAAGAGAAGCTCGCCCGCATTGGCATTCGCCGGTTGTCAGGCACCGACGACGTCAAGCGGGTGTTCGACTTTTTGAAGGGCGACTCTGAAAAGGCCTCGCTCGATTGGAAAAAGCGGGCCCGCGACAACACGCTCCGGCTGTCAGAAGGAGGTCTGCGCGGGCTGGCCGAAGTCGTCAAAGGCCTGCAGGTGCTCTCCGAATTGCGCCCGCTGCCCCCCAAAGAGCGCGAACAATACAACGACGCCCGCCACCTGTTCGTGACCGAGCTGGCGGCCGCCATGGCCGGCACCGAAGCCGACGCCGAAGACGCGCTCGACATCATTCTCTTTCCCGTTGGCAAAGAGCGGCCCAAGCGCAGCGTCGAAGAGTTCAAAGAACTCGCCGGCGACGACGAGCTCGGCTTGGGCGACGACCTGCTCGGCTTGGGTGACGAGCCAGCCGACGAACCCGAAGAGGCTGAAGCCGAGGCCGAAGCGGGCGACGGCGAGGGCGAGGGTGACGAAGACGCCCCGAAGAAGGCGAAGGGCAAAGAGAAAGCACCGCCCAAGAAGAAGGCCGCCAAAGCTGAACCCGAGCCCGACGATGAAGGCGACGCCCCGGCCGACGAAGACGGTGGCGACGACGGCGCCGAAGAACCGAAAGCCGAGCCCAAGAAGCGCGGCCGCCCGGCCAAGGCGAAAGCCGAGGCTCCTGCCGCCCCGGTGGCCAAGCCGGCGGCTGCGGCTGCGCCCGAGGCGGCCCCGGCCGAGGCCAAAAAACGAGGTCGCCCGGCGAAGCCCAAACCCGCGGCGGCCGAACCCGCTGCGCCAAAGAAGCGCGGCCGCCCTCCCAAGGCGAAGTAGTTTCGTAAGGAGACTCTCTTGATTCGCGTCGTCACTCTCGAGGAGTACGAAGCTCCGGTACTCAAGCAGTTGACCAAGGTGCTCTACACGGCGTTCGGCGTGGGCGCCGAGCACTCGGGCATGGTCGCGGCGCCCGCGGGCTTGAGCGAGCCGTACGACGCGAACAAGTTGCTCGACCAACTGCCCAAGGTGAATGCGTTCACCGACGACCGCGTG
>JBGAIY010000732.1:0-2010 GCA_044225205.1 Myxococcaceae bacterium
ACGAGCAGCTGATCGAGCACCTCTCGAAGCATTTCGCGAAGTTCGCCCTGCCCGACCAGACCGTGTTCATTTCGCAAATACCCCGCACGTCGACCGGCAAGTTTCTCAAGTCGAAGCTGCGCGACGACTACCGCGGGCTGCTCAAGTGACCGGGCCTCGAAAAGCCGAGCGCCCCTGACAGCCATGTCGCGACCCTTCAGGCTCCTCGCGCGGCCGCGCCCGGGCTGGCCGCAGTGGCACATGGGTTGCCTTGGGGCTGGGCTCACCCCTTTTGAACACCTCGGAGCAGTCATGGACCACGCACCTTTGCGACCACCGAAAAAAGTGAAGACCCGCCTGTTGTTGGCGGCGACCGGCGCCGTCGTGTTGAGCATCACAAACTGCGGCCCAGCCACCAGCGGCAACTTGCTCGCTCCCGGCGACAGCGGCACCCCGAGCGACGCCGGCAAAACCGACGCCGGGGTGAAGAACGACGGCGGTACCGACGGCGGGCCCTGACGTGCTCGAGGCGTTCGAGCTCAGTCTGTACGGAGGCGCGGTCGAGCGCCGCTACCGCAAGCTGCGCCCCGAAGTCGACGCCTTGCCGTGGGGCACGCCGAACACGGCGGCTTCTTGTACGGCGGGGTGGGCCATGAGCGAATTCTCGAGCGCGACCGAGCTGATCCATTCTCCGCCCGACTTGATGACGTCTTTCGAGCGGTCGGTGATGCGCATGTACCCGTCGGAGTCGATGGTGACGACGTCTCCGGTCTTGAACCAGCCGTCGGCGGTGAAGCGGTCTTTGCCTTCGTCGCCCAGGTAGCTCGAAGCCACCCACGGCCCGCGCACTTCGAGCTCGCCCATGGCTTTGCCGTCCCACGGGAGTTCTTGGCCCTGGTCGTCGACGTGGCGCAGCTCGACGAAGGGCGCGGGCAGCCCCTGCGAGGCTCGGGCGTGAAAAATGGCGTCGGCCCCTTGGGCTTTGATCTTCGGGGTGGCCTTGGCGAGGGTGCCGAGCGGGTTGGTTTCGCTCATGCCCCAGGCGTGGGTCACTTCGAGGCGGTGGCGCTCTTCGAAGCCGCGAATCATGGCGGGCGGAGCGGCCGCGCCGCCGATGACCATCGACCGTATCGACGAGAGGTTCCACTTCTTGGGGTTGGCGTCGAGCTGGCCCAAAATGCCCATCCAAATGGTGGGCACTCCGGCGGCGAGGGTGACGCGCTCTTGCTCCATGAGGTCGAGCAGCGAGACGGGGTCGAGGTGCGGGCCGGGCATGACCAGCTTGCTGCCGCAGGTGAAGCCTGAATACGGCAGGCCCCACGCCGCGGCATGAAACATGGGCACGACGGGCATGACGGTGTCTTCGCAGCTGAGCCCGACGGTGTCGCGCATCGACTCGACGAGCGCGTGGAGCACGGTCGACCGGTGGGTGTACACGACGCCCTTCGGGTTGCCGGTGGTGCCCGAGGTGTAACAAATCATCGCGGCGGTGCGCTCGTCGCAGTGCGCGAACGGCGAGCCTGCGGGTATGACGGTGCTCGCCGAGTGAGGCGCCGCGGTTTCGGCGGCCAACAGGGCTTCGTAGTCGAAGGTGCCGTCGGGCACGGGGCCGCCGTCGTCGCGAACGACGATGACGTGCTTCACGCTGGGCACGCGCGCGCGAAACTTGTCGAAGAGCGGCCAGAGCGTGCGGTCGACGATGACGACCGAGTCTTCGGCGTGGCCGACGATGTAGGTCAGCTCGTCGGGGTGGAGCCGCAGGTTGAGCGTGTGCACGACGGCGCCCATGGCGGGTATGGCGAGGTAGCACTCGAGGTGCTCGCGGTGGTTCCAACAGAAGGTGCCGACGCGGTCGCCTTTCTTCACGCCGAGGCGGGCGAGCGCGCGGGCCAGCTTCTCGGCGCGGGTGTACGTCTCGGCGTAGGTCTGGCGAATGAGCGATTTGTCGGCTCGGCGCGTCACGACTTCAACGCTGGGGAACACCGCTCGCCCATGTTCGAGCAAATGGGTGACGGTGAGGGGAAAGTCCAT
>JBGAIY010000168.1:0-15058 GCA_044225205.1 Myxococcaceae bacterium
CGCCCGACGCCGGTACGCCCCAGCTCGACGCCGGTACGCCCACGCTCGACTCCGGCGCGCCCACCGTCGACGCGGGTACGCCCGTGCTCGACGCCGGCACGCCCGCGTTCTGCACGCCCGGCGCCCGCCGGTGCGTCACTGGGGGCAGCGAGGTCTGCACCGATGACGGCTCGGCATTCGTCACCGACACCTCGGCGGTCGGCTGCGAATTTTGGTCGCTCATTTTGGGTTGGCAGCTCTTCGGCTACTTCGGCGGCAACAGCTTTGCCGTCACGGTCGCGAACACCGGCAACTTGGGCGCGAAGGTCACCATTGAAGGAGGCACGCTGACCTCACCGCTCCAATTCACGGTGCCCGCCCACACGTTGGTGGTGCAGCCGCTCAGCGACCGAAACCCCGTCGCCCCCTTTCATGTCACTTCGACCCAGCCGGTGTCGGTCGTGCAGTTCAACCCGCTCCACGCGATCGTCGCGGGCACCACCACCCATTCGTGCGACGCGTCGTTGCTGCGGCCGACCCACACCTGGGGCACCGAGTACGTGGTCGGGTCGTGGCCGTACTACGATACGGCTCCGAGCCTGGTGGGGCTCGTGGCCCGAGCCGACGCGGTCGTCACCGTCACGCCGCGGGCGACGACCACGACCAACAACCTGGTCTTTCAACCGAATGTCGCCACCGCGTTCGCCGTCGACGCCGGCACCTACACCGAACTCAAGGCCGCGAACGGCGACCTGACCGGCACCGTCATCACCTCGACCCAACCGCTCGAAGTGGTCGGCGGGCACTACGGCGCCCCCATACCCAGCAACCTCGAGGCGACAGATCACCTCGAAGACAACATGTTGCCGATCTCGACGCTGTCGAACGAATATTTCGTGGTGTCGCCCGCGCTGCCCGCCATACCCTCGGGCAAGGCGCAAATCGTGCGAATCATCGCCGCCGAGCCGAACGCCGACTTGACCTACGACCCCGAGCAGCCGGGGGCCCCCACCCACCTCGAGCACCAAGGCGACTTCGTCGAGCTCGACTCGAGCGCGGCGGTCTACCGGGTACGGGCAACCAAAAAGGTCATGGTCGTTCAATACATGCAGGGCCAAGAACTCGGCGGCGGCATGGGTGACCCTTCGATGTTCGTGACCCCGCCTCCCAACCAATTCGGCAAGCAGTACCTCTTTCACGCCCCGGTCGACTACGACGCCAATGCGGTCGACATCGTCGCGCCCACGACGGCGAAGGTCGAACTCGACGGCGTCGAAGTGACCGGGGCGACCGCCATCGGCCAGACCGGGTATTCGCTCTCGCGCCACGTCTCGCTGGGTCAGGGCCCGACCGCCAACGGCAACCACTCGGTGACCTGTTCGGCGCCGTGCATGGTGTCGGTGTACGGCTATGGCCAATACACGAGCTACTGGTACCCCGCCGGCGGCTAACGAGACCGAACTTCGGGGCAAGTCACGCCTTGAAGAGCTGAAACATGCTCGTCACGTCGAGCTTCGAGGTCTTCAAAAAGACCTTGAGGGCACGCTCGGTCGCGTCCGCCAGCGCCTCCATTTTCTGGAGCCGGGCGATGGGGGCTTTCGGCGTGGCCGGGTCGCTTTCGGCCAGCCGGCGGGCCTCGGCGAGGTCGCTGCGAATGCGCGCAATGAAGGCGAATTCGCGTTCTTCAATGACCTGACGGGCCATTTTGAGCAGGTCGGTTTCGGCACGGTACCGCCACGACGAGTCACCCGTGGCGCGCACCCGCAAGATCACGCCCCAGCGCTCGAGGTCGCGCAGCAGCATCGACACGCCGCCTTTCGAAAGCTCGAGTTCTTTTTCGATTTCGGCGGCGGTCAACGTCACGTCGCGCAGGTACAACAACGCCCACACGCGCCCCTGGTTGCGCTTGAACCCCCAAAACTCAATGACGTTGCCGACCGCGTCGACGGCCACCGCCTCCCAGTTCGCCAGGTGCGCCCCGGCTTTCGGCGGCACGGCTTCGACCGTCGGTGCGGCCCACAGGTAGCCCTTCATGCGGCGCCCTTGAGCGCGATGCCCTGAGCCAACGCCCGAGCCCACATCACCAGGTTCGCGCCCATTTCGTTTTCGGCGTAGGGCCCCAGCGCCCGCACCGCTGCGTCGATTTCTTCGTTCATCAACGCAATGGCACGGTCGAGCGCTCCCGACACCAACACCGCCGTGCCGAGCTCTCTCGCGCGCTCGGGCGTCAGCGAGCTGAACCCCCACGCCTCGGCGATTCGCTTCTTGAGCTTCGCGTCGTGGGCCACCGCCAACAGAACGGGCAGCGACGGCGTGCGAGACGCCAAGTCGGCGTACTGCGGCTTGCCTTCGTCGGTGCCGGTGATGTCTCGAATGTCGTCGGCCATTTGAAACGCCACGCCGATGCGCCGGCCGAACGAGTCGAACCGCTTGGCCGCGTCGGCGTTGCCGGCCACGGTCGCCGCCGCCACGCCGCACCAGCCAAACAGCGACCCGGTCTTGCCCTCGCCGATCACCCGAAGCTGAGGCAGGGTCAGTTCGAGGTTGCCGCGGGCCTCGACTTCGGCGATCGCGGCGCGCGTCATTTCAGAAACCGTGGCCAGCGCCGTCGCGGTCAACCGCGGGTCGAACTGGGCGAGCCGCAACAGCGCGCCCGAAAGCAGCAAGTCGCCCGACATGACCGCGACAATGTTGCCCCACCGCGCATTCACCGTCGGTTTGCCTCGCCGGTACATGCCCGCGTCGACCACGTCGTCGTGCAGCAGCGACGCGGCGTGAATCAGTTCGGCGGCGACCCCGGCATCGACCAACTTCGCCTCCGGCACGCCCAACGTCTCGCCGAAGATCTTCACCAACAGCGGCCGCGCCCGCTTGCCCGCCCCGAGCACCAAGTGACGCGCGGCCGTGACCAGCGTCTCCTCGGGCGGCACCTGGGCCCCCCCGAGGTGCTCGACGATCAGTTGCTCGACCTGCTGAAGGTAGCTCTTGAAAGCGACGGCTGGGTCCATGCGAGTTCATATAGTTCAAGGAGTCATGAACTGCATGTACCTCTCGAAAGACAACGTCTTTTCAGCAGCTTACAAGGTGTCAATCGCCACGGCCCGGGGTGTTCGGCTTCGTTATCGTTTCTTCTGTGAAGGTGATGAACCGCTGGGCGGCCTGGGTCGAGCACATGTTGCCGCCTGGCCTCGACGAAGAAACACTGCCGAGGGCCCGCTTCTTCGTGCGCGCGTGGTCGGTGTCGTTCGTCATGGGGCTGGTCTCGTCGGTGATGTACGTGTTGATGGGCAGTTGGTCGCAGGTGGCCATTACCGTGCCAGCGGTGGCAACCGGGCCCGTGTTGCTGTGGCTGCACCGACGGGGTGTCAGGTTCGCATGGCTTGGGCACGCGACCCTCGTCGCGGCTTCGGTGATGTTCGGGTTCGGCACGCTCGCGCAGCGCCCGGCCGACTACACCGGGCTCTCTCAGTTGTTGCTGATACCGATTCTCGCGGGCTTCATGCTGGGCCACGCCGCCGCTCGCCGGTGGTCGTTCGCCATGGTGGTTTTCGCGTCAGGGCTCATTGTCGCCGCTGACCGCGGCCTCACGTACGACTTCGCCGACCCCTCGCCCACCGTGAGCCACGTCGTGAACTTCGCCATTGCGTTGGTGCTGGCGTGGCTGTTCGCGAAGACCTTCGACGACGTTCGAACACAAGCGATCGAGCGGTTGCGCGAGCTGGGCCGCGCCCGCAGCGCCTTTTTGGCGAACATCAGTCACGAAATACGCACGCCCATGAATGGCGTCATTGGCATGACCGAAGTCATGCTGCTCGACGAGCTGACGCCAAAGCACCGCGAGCAATTGGGCATCATTCAACGCAGCGGTCGAACCCTGGTGTCGCTCATCAACGACCTGCTCGACGTCTCGAAGATGGAGGCTGGCAAATTGACGCTCGAGCGCAGCGACTTCGACCTGGGGCAGGTGCTGGTCGACCTGCAAGGGTTGCTCGACGCCAACGCCAAGCGCCGCGGGTTGCGCCTGGTGGTGACCAAAGGCGACGATGTGCCTCGGCGACTCAACGGCGACGGCCTGCGGTTGAGCCAAGTGCTCACCAACCTGGTGAGCAATGCGATCAAGTTCACCGAGGCGGGCAAGGTATCGCTCGAGGTCACCCGCCGCCCATCTCCCGAAGGCGAGGTTCGGTGCGCCTTCTCGGTCACCGATACCGGCGTCGGCATTGCACCCGACGTCTTGCCGCGCCTGTTCGCGCCCTTCGAGCAGGGCGACTCGTCGACGACCCGGCGCTACGGGGGCACCGGGCTGGGGCTGGCGCTGTCGCAGCAACTCGTGGCGCTCATGGGCGGGCACATCGCCGCGACCTCGCAACTCGGCGTCGGCAGCCGGTTCACGTTCGAGCTGAGCTTCGGGCCAGCGCACGAAGGCTTCGTCGACGTGCCGAGCGAACGGGCCCCAGGCACCACCGCCCGCAGGTCGGTGTTGGTCGTCGACGACAACCCGGTCAACCTCACCGTGGCCATCAGCCTGGTCGAAAAAGCCGGCTTCGCGGCACAGGGCGCCGTCAATGGCGCCGACGCGCTCGACGCCATACAGCGAGGAGACTTCGCCCTCGTGCTGATGGACTGCCACATGCCGGAGATGGACGGGTTCGAAGCCACCGAGCGCATTCGCGCGCTCGAAGGCAAGGCCGGCCGCATACCGATCGTCGCGCTCACCGCGTCAGCCATGCCCGAGGAGCTGGCCGCCTGTCGGCGCGTCGGCATGAGCAGCGTGCTGACCAAGCCACTCACGTTCGCCGCGCTGCGCGAAGTGCTCCAACAACAAGCCGCTCACTGAGCCGCGGGCGTCGCCCGGTCGACCGCGGCTTTGCGGCGCTCGAGCAACGCCAACAACATGGGGAAAAAGATGGTCGTGCCCACGAAGGTGCACGTCACCCCCAACACCGCCATCACCCCGACCGAACGGAGCCCCTCGTGGCGCGCGATCAACATGGCGCCGTACCCGGCGGCATTCGACAGCGTCGCGACCACCGCCGCGAACCCCGTCGTCTTCATGATGTGACCCAACGAACCCGGCCCCTCTTCGTGGTACCGGTGAAAGAGGTGCACCGAATTGTCGACGGCGATCGCCAGCAGGTTGGGCAGCACCACCACGTTGAGAAAATTGAGGTGTACGTCGAACAGGTGCATCGCCCCAAAAATGCACGCCATGCCGATGTAGAGCGGCCCCGCCACCAACCACGCGTCTTTGAAGCTGCGCAAGCTGAGCCAGATCATCAAGAACACCACGACCGCCGCTGCGATCATGATCGTCGGGCCGTCTTTCTTGATGAGTTCGAAAATCTTCGCCGCCAGCCGGTTGCCGTCGAGCAAATGCGCGTCGATGTGGCGCTCGTGAACGACCCGCATGACTTCGTCGAGCTCATCTCCCCACAACTTGAGCTCGGCCACGTCGTACCCACTGTACCGGGGAAAAATGAGAACGAACGTGCCATTGCCCTGCAAGGCGGTGAAGCGCCGGCGAATTTCGAGCGGCACTTGCGCGACCGACCATGGCTGCGCTTCGGTCATCGCCGTGAATTGCTCGAGCCGCTTGCCTTTTTCGCCTTCGAGCAACGACTTCGGCAAGTCTTTCACCAGCTCGCGAATTCGGCCGAGTTGCACTTGGCGCGCCTCCACGTCGTGCGGCACCATGTCGTTGATCGACGCCACGCGCGAAAATGCCGTGTGCTCGCCGACCTTCTTTTTCACGTCGAGCGCAATCTGTTGCACTTCGAGCGCGTGTTCGACGGTGTCGACGTGCAGCAACGCTGGAGTCATGATGATGCCCAGCTGCGCGACGATGTGATCGTCGAGCTCGGTCGCCGGTGACTCGCCCTTGAGCTTCTTCAGGTCGTGCTCGAACCCCACCGACGGCGCGACCGACAGCGAGTAGACCATGAACCCCAGAATCGCCACCACCGTGCCGATGAGCGCGGGGCTCCCGCCGGCCTTGCCTTTGACCGCCGTCGGCCCAGGCGCCGCGGCCGCGCCGCCCCCCGGCTCGGCGGCTTTGGGGCTTTTCCGGTACGGGCGAATGCGCTCCGCGATCACCAGAATCGACGGGCCCAACAAGTAGGCCGCCACGACCGTTGCCATCACACCGAACCCGGCGATCTTGCCGAATTGCCGAAACGCGTCGAACTCCGCGATCACCAAGACGAAGAAGGCCGCCGCGTTGGTGAAGGCCGAAGTCATGGCGCCCGAGAAGGTGCCCACCACCGCTTCGCGCAGGGCGTCGAGGGTGTCGTGGGTGGCCCGTTCTTCCCAATACCGCATCGACAGGTGCACTCCGTATTCAATGCCCAAGCCGATGAGAATGGCCCCCAAGAAGCCGGTCACCGGGTTCAAATGCCCGACGATGATCTTCGCGAACGCGAACGTCAGCGCGATGCCGATCGACACCGGGGCCGCGACGATGACCAGCGCCGCCACCCGCCGGCTCGCGAGCAAGATGATCAGCAGCGAAATGACCGAGGCCAAGGTCGCCCCGCGCGCCAAGTCGGCCTGCATGACCGAATCTTCTTCAACGCGAATCACGTATGCCCCGGTGAAGTTCACCTGCAGCCGCCCCGCGGGGGGCCCCACCATCTTCACGTGTTTCACCAGCTCGGGCGTGTCGACCGCGAACCCCGCGACGTGCTGAGCCACTTCTCGCGCCCGGGCGATGAGCTTGCGATTGAAGTCGAGGTCGGCCGCCAACTGGGCCGGCTTCACATACAGATACAGTTCTTGCCCGTCTTTCGACTCGAGGTATTCGCCGGTCGGCGTGTCGCTGCCGCTGTATTTCTTTTCGAGCGCCGTGAAGTCGGCGGGAGGTGCCTCTTCTCCCAGGTCGACGTAAAGGGGGTTGGCGATTTTCTTTTCGTATTCGAGCCGGGCGGCCAGGTCGTCGTGCAGCGCCGACAACTTGTCGGCGGGCAGCAACAGCAACGCGCGCTTGCGAAAAAAGTCGATGTCGAAACGGCTCTCGACGTAGCGAACGAGCTCTTTTTCGTTCTCGAGTTGGGCCGCGTACGCGCTGGCGAACGCCCGTCTCACTTCGGGCGTCTGGCCGAGTACCTGAACAATGAGGTACCCGCCCCCGCCCGCCCGCTGTTCGACGTAGCGCAGGTCTTTCACTTCTTCTGAGTTTTCGGGCAGCAACTCAATGAAATCACCGCGAAATTGCAGCGAGCTCGCCAGCCACGTCGCCCCCGCACCGATCAACACGAAGGCCGCGACCACCAACCAGGGAGAACGGTACGAAAAATCGACCAGCGCGGTGAGTGCGCTGGAGAGTCGGGTATTCGGCGACGCCATGCGACGCGCGTAGCGCCATTCACCGCACCACGCAACGGGTGGGGCGGCCAGACTCGTTGTATACCGAACGGGTGCCATTCACTTCACTGAGCGCCTTCGGCCGAGTCGTCAGCCTCGTGCGGGTCGACGCGGTCGTGAGCGCCGCCGAGTTGGAGTCGGCCGGCGCCCGGTGCCTGCAAGCCAGCACCGACGACGTGCTCGGCCTCGGCGCAGACCTTCGGGTGCGCGAAGCGGCCATCGGCGCCATTCGAAAGTTCGGGCTCGACCCGGGGGCCCACAACCGACTGCGTGAAGAACTCGAATCGAAGCTCGCGCGAGCGCTCGGGGTCGAAGCCGCCGCGCTGTTGCCCGAGCTGTCGGTCGTCACGGCGCTCTCGCCGCACCTCGCCGCCGAGCCACGCACCGCGCACCGGCTCGGCCTGACCCCCGCCGAGGTGATCTCGGTCGACCGCATTTCTTCGAACCCACGGCCGGGCCGGCTCTTGCTCACCGACGCGGTGCACCCCCTCGAAGGCGACCTGGCCCCGCTGCCTCGGCTCGTCGAGCAGGCCCAACGCGAACAAGCGTCGATCGCCACGGTCGAGCCGTTCGGTTTCGGCGTCTTGGGCGCAACGGGCGCGGGGGCCGCAGAACACCTCGGCGTCGCCGGCGGCATCGACCTGCAATTCGTCGGGCTCTCTTCGCTCGGCGCGGGTGGTGGGTGGGTCGCCGCCGGGCACAAAGCGCTCGTCGATTCGCTCGCCCCCTTTTTCGGAGCGCCACCCGTGCCCTCTCTCGCCGCCGCGCTCCGCTCGCTCGACATTCTGCAGGGTGAACCCCAGCGCCGGGCGCGCACGTTCGACCTCGCCCAGCACCTCGTGAACGCTCTGCGCGAGCGTGGTTTCGACACCGGCCCCGCGGTGACGCCGTGGGTGCCCGTCTGGGTCGGTGACGAGGCGTTGGCTGATCAGTGGCTCAGGGCTTCGCTCGACGCGGGCCTGGCGGTTCGAGCGCTCATGGCCGGGCCGCGGTCGCGGCGGTTGTTCTCGGTACCCGCCACCATGACCGACGCCCAGCTCCAGTCGCTGCTCGACGCGGTCGACCGGGTCACCCGCAAGGTGCCCTTGCCCGACTCCACGACGCCGCGGGCGCCCGTCACCGTGTCGCGCCCGGGCAGCTTCATCATGAATGCGCCGTGTGGCGACCGGTGGGCCGAACTCGACTCGACCAACCTCGAGGCCGAGAGCCCAAGCGAGCCGACCACGGCTCGAACGTTGTCAGACCGAGTCTTCGACGCGGTGGAGACCCTCACGTGGCGCGCCGCGAACTTGAGGTCGACGCGGTTGCCCGGCACCGAAGCCCTGCGCGCGCTGTTCGACCGCACCCGAACTCCGCGCCGGTGAGCTGACTACTTGGTCGACGCCGTCGTTTTCTCGAGTTGCTCGCGCTTGGCTTTGATTGACGCGAGCAGCCCGTCGAAGCCCTTCGCGGCGATCACTTTTCGAAATTGATCGTTGTAGGTGCTCACGAGCGACACCTCGTCGGTGATCACGTCGTAAATCTTCCACGGGCCTTTGGCGTCGGCCCGGTACAGCTTGTACGTGACGGGGAACTTGTCGCTCTTCACCAACAACTGGGCCTTCACGGTCGCGTCGTTGCCTTCGACTTTCTCACCCTGGTATTCGAACTTCGCCGCGCCCCGGTTGTCGGCGAGCGCCTTTTGGGCGTAGCTCGCACGCAGAAGCCCTTTCATGGTCGAGCTGAAATCGTCTTGCTGCTTTTTGGCCAGCTTCGCCCATTCTTTGCCCAACGCGCGCTTGGCCAGTTCGACGAAGTCAACGAAGTCGTCGGCGCGGGCGGCCAGCTTTTCGACGGTCGGGTCGGGGGCGTTGAGCACCTTTTGCACTTCGACGTCGGCGTTTTTGACGGTGGCCAGCGGGCCGACATCGGCCGCTGACAAGGCAACGAGGAGCGTCAACGAAAAGAGCGACATCAAACCTCCAACCGATGGAAATGACAGCCTTGTAGCGCGTTCAGACGGCCGGGGCGAGCCGGCATTCATTTCAAGGTTGCGCGACTGGGGCGTTCACTTCGCCTTGGGCGCGAGCTTGCTCGAAGGCGGGGGCGCCGCGGTCGGCTCGGCCACGGCCGACCATTCGACCTTCGAACCGGTCGCGCGGGCGAGGGCGCTGAGCCCCACTTGCGCGTCGTGCAGGGCGGCAATGCGTTGTGCCGACGCCGACGCCAGAGCGGTGAACGAGTCGACCAATTCGCGGGTGTCTCCGGTGCCCACGTCGAACGCCGTAAACGCCGCGGTCGCCCACCGACGGGCGCTCTTCTCGGCGAGCGCTTGCTTTTCGGCCTTGGCGAGCGCCGCAGTCTCCTCGTTCCACGCTTTTTCGATTTCGAGCCGAACCCCCGCGACCAGCAGGTCGCGCTGGTGCTCCATTTTTTCAAGCTCGGCGCGGGCCTGCTCGAGCGCTGCCGCCTTCTGGGGAAAGTCGAATTGGTACCGCATGACGAGCGCCAGCCCCGCCGACAAGTCGTTGTACGGATCGTACGCAAAGGGCGAGAGCTGGCGCGTGGTGCTGGTCGTCCACATCCACCGGGCGAAACCGGCGATGCCAAAGTCGGGAAAGTACATGCGCTCCCGAATGAGCACTTCTTTTTCACGCGCCGCGATGCCGGCTTCAATGGCGGCCAGCTCGGGTCGACTGCCGCGCGCCACGTCGACGTACCGGTCGACCGGAGGCAACGCGCCCACCGGAGCCTCGAGCGGCACCGGGGCCAGCTCGATCACTTCTTCAGGCTTGGCGGCGATCAACAACCGAATCGCCCCCAGCGCGAAGTTCGCCCCGGCCGTCGCCGCCGTGACCTGCACTTCGGCTTGCTGGCGGTAGAAGTCGACTTTGTACACGTCCATCTGGGTGACTTGCTCACTGCCCTGCTCACGCAGCCGGGTCAGCGTTTTCGCCGCTTCTTCGAGGCGCTGGAGCGTGTCGGCGATGACCGTTTTGCCTGACTGCGCGAGGCAGTAGCCCCAGTACGCCTGCGTCACCTGGTACTCGGCTTCGTCTTGGGCGGTTCGGGTCAACGCCTCACCTGCTTCAACGCCCTTCTTGCCGGCCGCTTCGAGCGCGTCGAGCTTGCCGAAGGTGTAAATGGGCAACAGCGCTTCGGCGCTCGCCCGAAACATCACTCCGGGCCGACCAAAGTCGAGGTCGTACATCAACGTGGCGGGCGTGGTCGGCGGGCCCCCCAGGCCGTTGTTTCGGGCCTCGGGCGTCGGCCCAGCCACCGCGACGTACGAATCAACCTTGGGGAACCAGGCCCACCGTGCCTCTTGGTATTTCGACTGAAACCACCGCAGCTGGGCTTCGGCCTCTTTGACTCGGTGATCGTTCGCCCGGGCTCGCTCGACCAGCATGGGCAAAGTCAACGGCTCGCCCCAGCTGGTCGCCGAAATCACCAACAACGTCAGGCCCAACGCACGCACGCGGTCGCTGAGGTAGCGCAGCGCGTTGGAAAAAAGAAGCGCTTCTTCAAGGTTCGTTCGGCCAGGGCTATGTTCCGGGCTCCATGCGCCTGTTCTCGAGCATCGGCTTCGCGGCGTTCGCCCTTTCATTCTCGTTCACCGCCGCCCGGGCCGACGAGGCCGCGGCCCCAGCCAAGACGTCGAAACTCAAGGGCAGCATGAAGCAGTCGGCGCCCAAAATTGACCTCGGAGTGCCGGCGTTCGACAGCACGCCCCCCAAGGGCACCAGTCTGCAAAAAGTGACCGAGCCCGTCACACCCGCCGCTCCCACCGCCTCGTCAGAGACCCCCTACACGGTGACCGCCGTCACCTATGCCAAGTCATTTACCCGTTCTGCCTCGGGCACGAAGCCGAACGGCGCCCTGCTGACCTCGGTGCTCGCCTCAGGCAGCCCCCTCACGACCGAAAAATTTGCCTCGCTCATTCGAGTCAAGACCACCACCAAGCGCGGCAGCATCATCGAAGTCAAAGTGCTCGACGGCCGCGGAGACACCGTCATGATCGCCGAGGGCCAACTCGCGTTTCAGGGCAGCGACGAAATCGACTGGACCGTCGACTGGGACCCGACCGTCATTCGCGCCCCGGGCGACTTTGCGCTGCACATTCGCATCGCCAGCCAGGCCCCCGTGCAGTTTCCACTCAAGGTCGAGGCGAAAGAGGCCAAGAAACCCGAATGACTTCACGCACATGAATGCGTGACCGCAAGAACAACGTGGGCTAGACGGGCGACTCCCAATTTCTGTGAGGAGTCGTCATGGCCTTTACCGAACGCGTCAGACAGATCTTGTCGTGGTACCCGTCAGAAACCCCCGGTCTTTTGACGAACATGGCACGGCTGCTGAACACCGGCACGCTCGCGGGCACCGGCAAGTTGGTCATCTTGCCCGTCGACCAGGGCTTTGAGCACGGCCCCGCCCGGTCATTTCAGCCCAACCCGGCCGGGTACGACCCCGACTACCACGCCCAGCTCGCCATTGACTCCGGCTGCAACGCCTACGCGGCGCCGCTCGGGTTTCTCGACGCGGTCGCTGGCAAGTTGAACGGCGAAATGCCGCTCATTCTGAAGCTCAACAATTCAGACAGCCTCGCCAAGGTCGAACCCATGTCGGCTTTGACCGCGAGCGTGAAAGACGCGGTGCGGCTCGGCTGCGTGGCGATCGGGTACACCATTTACCCAGGCTCGGCGATGCGCAACCAGCAGTACCAAGACCTGCGCGACCTCATACTCGAAGCGAAGGCCTACGGCCTGCCCACGGTGCTCTGGGCGTACCCGCGCGGCAACATGTCGAAAGACGGAGAGACCGCGGTCGACGTGGTCGCCTACGCCGCGCAAATTTCGGCGCAGCTCGGGGCTCACATCATCAAAGTGAAGCCGCCCAAAGATTTCATCGAGCAGGCCGAAGCGAAGAAGGTCTTCGAGAAATTCAACATACCCACGAAGACCATGGCCGACCGCGTGAAGCACGTGGTGCAGAGCGCGTTCAACGGCAAGCGCGTCGTGATTTTCTCGGGTGGCGAAGCGAAAGAAACCCCCGCGCTGCTCGAAGAAATTCGCGGCATTCGCGACGGTGGCGGCTTCGGGTCGATCATGGGCCGCAATGCGTTTCAGCGCCCGCGCGCCGAAGCCATTTCGCTGCTTCAAAACGTGATGAACACGTTCAAGTCGTAAGCCAATTCTGAACTTTGGGGTAAGTCGTTGAAGGTTCACTTTTTCAAAACGAAGGGCATTCACATGGTTCGTATTCTTTCCTCGTTGTGCTTGGTGCTTTCGCTCTCGGCGTTCGCCGGCGACCAAGCCAAAGCCGCTCCGAAAGCGGCTCCAGCCGCGAAGTCTGACGCCCCCAAAGCCGACGCGCCCAAGGCGCCTGACGCGCCGCTCGCCAAGCCGGAGGCCCCCACGGGAGCCGAGCTCAACAAGTCGCTCTACGCCCTGGGCATTTTGATCGCCCAACGCACGCCCATTGGCCAGTCGGGCTTCACCGAAGCCGAGCTCAAAGAGATCGTCAAAGGCTTTCAAGACGCCGCGCTGGGCAAGCCGCTCACCGTGAAGCTCGAAGAGTACGGCCCCAAGGTCGACCTCGTGCTCAACGCCAAGCGCGAAGAGAAGGGCAAAGCCGAAAAGAAGAAGGGCGAAGAAGCGCTGGCGAAGTACGCGGCCGACCCCGCGGCCAAGAAGCAGGCGTCGGGCCTCATTTATTTCGAGACCCAGGCCGGTACCGGGCCGCAACCCGCCCCCACCGACACGGTGAAGGTGCACTACCGCGGCACGCTGCTCGACGGCACCGAGTTCGACTCGTCGTACAAGCGCGGCGAACCCACCGAGTTTCCCCTCAACGGCGTCATCAAGTGTTGGACAGAAGGGGTCGCCCTCATGAAGGTGGGCGGCAAGGCCAAGCTGGTCTGCCCGTCAGACATTGCCTACGGCGAGCGCGGCGCGGGCGGCCAAATCGGCCCCAACGCCACGTTGGTCTTCGAAGTCGAACTCATCAGCATCAAGGGGAAGTAAGCCATGAAACGCATTCTCCTTTCCCTCTGTGTCGTCGCGCTGGCCGGCTGCCCTGAAAACAAGGGCACCACCGAAAAGCCGAGCGGTGGCGAGCCCCAAGCCGCCAACGCCGAAGCGAAGCCCACCACCGCGCCCCCCGCGCCCCCGCCGGCCCCGAAGCCGCCCCCGCCCACCGGCGAAGAGCTCGACAAGACGCTCTACGCCTTCGGCACGCTCGTCGCGCAGCGAACCCCGGTCGGCCAGGCGTCGTTCACTGAAGCCGAAATCGCCGAAGTCGTTCGAGGTTTGCAAGACGCGGCGTTGGGCAAGCCGCTCGAAGTGAAGCTCGAAGACTACGGCCCCAAGGTCGACCTGGTGCTCAACGCCAAGCGCGAAGAGAAGGCAAAAGCCGCGAAGAAGAAGGGCGAAGAAGTGCTCGCCAAGTTCGCGAAAGAACCAGGCGCCAAGAAGCAGGCCTCGGGTCTCATTTACTTCGAAACGCTGGCCGGCACCGGCCCCAAGCCCGCCCCCACCGACACGGTGAAGGTGCACTACAAAGGCACGCTGCCCGACGGCACCGAGTTCGACTCGTCGTACAAGCGCGGCCAGCCCACCGAATTTCCCCTCAACGGCGTCATCAAGTGTTGGACCGAAGGCGTCGGCATGATGAAGGTCGGCGGCAAGGCCAAGCTCGTTTGCCCGTCTGACATTGCCTACGGCGAGCGCGGCGCGGGTGGTCAAATCGGCCCCAACGCCACCCTGGTGGTCGAAGTCGAGCTGATCAGCATCAAAGCCAAAGAACCGGCGCCCGCGGCCCCCGCTGGCGGCCAAGCGCCCCCGCCCGCGCCGGCGAAGTAACCGGCTGCGTCGCGAAGCACCGAGGGCCAGCGCCTGTACGGCCTGGCCCTCGTCGTTTTCGAAAGTCACCCCATGAGCGAACTGCCGCTGCACCCTGCCCTCGTTCACCTGCCGCTCGGTGTGGCCATGCTTTTGCCGGTGCTGGCCGGCGCACTGACGTTCGCGTTGTGGAAAGAGCGGCTGCCGCGGTCGGCCTGGCTGCTCGTGTTGCTCAGCTCGGCGCTGGGGCTCGCCGGCGCTTTCGCCGCTCGCGCCACCGGAGAGCGCGAAGAAGACCGGGTGGAAGACTGGGTCTCTCGGCGTGACATTCACCAACACGAAGAGGCCGCCGACGCGTTCGTCGTGGCGCTGGCCCTCGTGACGGTGTCGTCGGCCGCGGTCTTTTTGTTGAAGAAGCCCAAACCGTTCAAGGTGGGCCTGCTGGTGGTGACGCTCGGCTTCTGGGCGGTGTTGGCGCTGGCGCTCAACGTCGGCCACCTCGGCGGAGAGCTCGTCTACCGACACAACGCCGGCGCACTTCACGCACCTGACTGACGGTCGGCGCCGTACTCGCCGCAAAGGAGCACCACGCGGTGCGCCATTCCGTGCTGGAGTGCCGCGCCATGCAGAGAGTACCGCCCTTTCGACAGTTCACTCACCCCGACGGCCGCTCGTGGGACATTCGCCTCAACGGCTCGGTCGTCGAGTTGCGCATCACCACCGACGGAGACACCGTCGAGCGCAAGCGTCGCTTCGACGCCCCGGTGCTCGGCGCGAAAGACCTCGACGAATCGGTCAAAGAACAGTTGGCCGAGGGCTTCACCGAGCACACGCCCCCTGAATGGGAGCGGCGCCTCGAAGAGCTCGTCGCCTATTGGGAAATTGACGACCCTGGCTTTGAC
>JBGAIY010000169.1:0-15701 GCA_044225205.1 Myxococcaceae bacterium
GACGACCAACGACCCCGAGGGGCGTGGCGTCGAGTCGAGGGCCAAGTGCATGTCGGGCGTGAGCCCTTCGAACTCGAGACGGGCTTCGCCCGCGTCGGGCACGCCGGTGATTCGTACGACGTCGATGCGTTGGGCCGGTGACGGTCGGCTCCACAAGCCAGCGTCGTCACTCGCGGCGACCCGAACGAACGAAGTGCCCGGCTCCAGGTCGAAGACGTGGCGCGGCTCGTCGGTCGTGGCCTCGTACGTTGGGCGCTCGAACGATTCGTCTTGGGCAACGTCGAGGCGGTAGCGAATGGCGCCCTCGCTCGCGAGCCAGGTGGCCTCGGTCGATTTCATGACTTGCAGCGCGGGCACGCTCACCTCTCCGGGAGCGGGAGGCAACGGTCGCGGAGGGTCGGGTGGCTCGGCCCGCCGCACGACCGTGCCCTGCCCCTCCGGCACGACCACGCGTTGCCCCTTGGCGGCGACGGTCGTGACGCCGCGGTGCACCGACAACCGAGTGGTCTTGGCGGCGTCGAGTTCGACCCAGGCCTCACCGGCGCCCGGCGCGACGGTGGCGCCTTCGCTGTGCAATTCGACGCTGGGGCCGCGCAGGTCGGCCAGGCGGAGCCGGGTGGCTCCCAAGACCAACTCGAGAGTGGGTCGCACCAGCCGCTGCGGTCGCAACAGGTCGTCAGAAATCACCACGAGGGCGTTTTGTCTGAGAATCAAGTGGGTGTTGTCACGAAACAGCAAAGTGGCGCCGGCTTGTTTGAGCGTGCTGACTTCGTCGTTGCGAAACAACGATTGGCCGACGACGGCGTTGAGCCAGGTGGGGTGCGTTTCGCTGCGCGCGCGCACCGCGGGCAACACCGCCGCTCGGCGAGTTCGCGGGTCGCGCGTGTCAACAAGGCAATGGGGTGCGTCAACCGGCGAACCGCGAAGAGGGTGGCGACGGTCGCCAGCAACACCGAGAGCAGCACCGCGGCCGCGACCGCCGCCCGCAGCTCGCGGAGAGATTCGTACGCCTGGGCCCTGGGGCGTTGCACGACCACCGCCCAGCCAAGGCGCGGCAACGTCACCACCGCGCCCAGCATGGCTTGGTCGTCTCGCTCGAATTCGGTCGCAATCGAGAGGGGTTTCGTCACGAAGCCCGGGTCGTCGCCCAGCGCGCTCATGACGGCGGCGGTATCGGTCGTTTCGCCGGCGAGGAGCCGCCCGGCACCGTCGACGAGCGACACCGCGTCGGCCGCGCGCAGCGGGGGGCGCAGCCCGAACCTGCGCAGCTGCTCGGTCACCGCCGAGAAGTCGACGACCCCGTACGCCCACCCTTGCTCGGCCGGTACGGCCAGACCTACCGCTCCTGGGCCGACCCTTACGAGGCGCGGTGCGTCACCCCTCAGCGCTTCGGGGAGCGTTTGGGGCCCCTCGGTGCCGTCACCTTCGGGGCGCAGCGTGGCCCGCCGCGCACCATTTGCGTCGTACAGGGTGACGGCCAACAGTGCCGAGTGCTCGGCGAACACGCGGCTGAGGGAGGCCATGTTTTCGGCCTCGGTGGTACCGTTCTCTGGTTTCAGCGCGGTTTCTGCAATGCTTTCAACGACCCGCTGGGCCTCCGCCACCTCTTTCTCGACAATGACAGCTGCCAGTTCGGCCAAAAGCACATGGGTTTGGTCGGCGTCGACCCGAAGCGCATGTTGGTTTTGTTCGACCAAAATGGCTCCAAGGGCAATGACGGGAGGCAGCGCGACGCCCAGCACCAGCGCCACTGCTCTGCCGTACACACCTGGGGTTTTCATTCGGGCCCAATAGACACTTCGAAGCTGGTGTGACAACTGCAACACCAGTGCCCATGCGCGCCGATGACGTTGTTGCCCAGAAATTTCGCCTGATTCGCGAATTGGGTTCGGGTGGCATGGGCACCGTCTGGTGCGCCGAACAACTCGACTTGCGGCGTCAGGTGGCGCTGAAACTGCTGACCGACCCGAACCGGCCGTCGGCGCTCGCTCGGTTCGAACGAGAGGCGCGCGTCATGGCTCGGCTCGAGCACCCGCACGCGGTCAACGTCTACGAGTTCGGTGAATTCAACGGTGTCGCCTTCATCGCGATGGAGCTGGTGAACGGGTGGAGCCTGGGCGAGTTCGTCGACCGGCATGGGCTCCTGTCGCTCGAAGCGAGCGTCAAAGTCATTGGCGACCTGTGCGAGGTGCTTTCGGCTGCGCACGAGCGAGGCATCGTGCACCGCGACTTGAAGCCGTCAAACGTCATGGTTGAACAGCAGGCCACCGGGCTGTTCGCCCGGGTGGTCGACTTCGGCATTGCCCTGCTCGGGCTCGACGAAATCGAAACGACGCGCATCACCCGCACTGGGCAAATCGCCGGCACCGCGACCTACCTGTCGCCCGAACAATGTCGCGCGCAGCCGATTGACGGCCGCAGCGACCTCTACCAACTCGGCTGCATTTTTTACGAACTGTTGACCGGTCAGCCGCCCTTCACGTCTTCTTCGAGCGCCGAATTGATGACGGCGCACCTGTACCGCACGCCCGACCCGCCGTCGGCCGCGGCGCCTGGCCGCAACATTGCTCCCGCCATTGACGACCTCGTGCTGCGGCTGTTGCGAAAGCGTGCCGACGAACGGCCGGCCACTGCCCGAGAAGTCACCCAGCGCCTCGCCGAGGCCCTCACCAACCCGCGAGGTGACCGTTCTCACTCCAGTCGCACGCCCACGGCAGTTCTTGAACAGTGGCCGGCCGAATGGCCCATGGCCGAGGCCAGCGATGCCCCGGTCGCCCAGCCACCGACCACCATGTTGCAGAATACGACATGTTGCTGAATGCCCTGGCGGCCTCGGGTTTGCGGGTCATGCGCGACATGCCGCCCGACCTCGAGCGGTGTGGTGCTGTTGTCGTGCTCGCGAGTGACGCTCGCGAAGGGCTTGAGCTTTGCAAACCGTGGGTCGCTCGATGCCCGGTGCTGCTCTGTGGCCCAGAAGACGACGTGGTGAACATGACCCAAGCCATTGGCCAGGGTGTATTTGACTGGGTGCCGTTGCCGCTCGAACCCGCCGACACCGTTCGGCGCGTGCTGCGGGCACTTCGAAAGAAGGCGCGATGACGGCGACAGGGCAGGTCGAACGCCGCATGGCCACCATCACCGAGCTCGGCTTGCTCGACGGTCGGCCCGACCGCGCCTTTGACGAGATTGTCGCCCTCACCGCGAAGGTGTGTGGCACGCCCTGTGCGGCGTTCGTCGTGCTCGACCACGAGCGACCCTGGTTCAAGGCCGCGGTCGGCCGGTCGGCCGAGTACACCGCTCGCGAAGTGGCGCTGTGCCAACACACCATGGTCAGCAACGACCTGTTCGAAGTGCCAGACGCCGACGTCGACGCGAGGTTTTCTCACCCCGCGTCGCGGGTACGCTTCTTCGCGGGGGTGCCGGTGGGCCTGCCTGGTGCCGAGCCACTGGGCGCGCTGTGCGTGTTGCACACCAAGCCCGGTCGGCTCGACGACACGCAGAGAGAAGCGCTGGGGGTCTTCGGCCGGTCGATTTCGCGAGCGCTCGAGGTCTTGTCGGCCCTGAAGCGAGAGGCCCGTGCTCGGCAACTGGCCGAACATTCGCTTGAACGCGCTGACCGCTTGGCCACCGTGGGCTCGGTGGCCGCCAGCTTGGCGCACGAACTCGGCACTCCTTTGGCCATCATTTCGGGGCGGGCGAAAATGATGGCAGCCGGCAGCCTCGAGCCGACGCTCATTTCACCGAGCGCCAAAATCATTGCCGAGCAGGCCGACCGCATGGCGCTGATTCTCCGCCAGCTGATGGACTTCGCTCGTCGCCGAGAGCCCCAGAAAGCCGAGTACGACTTGCGGCTCTTGGCCGCCCAAACGGCACTGCTGCTCGACCCCATGGCCCGAAAGGTCGGCGTCGCGCTCGTGGTCAGCAACCCTCCCGAGCCGGTGTTCGCCCATTGCGACCGAGGTCAAATGAGCCAGGTGTTGACGAACCTGGTCGTCAACGCGCTGCAGGCGAGCGAAGAACGTGGCACCGTCGAGCTGTCGACCGGGTCTGGTCTCACGCCGTACATCAGCGTGAAAGACTCGGGCGAAGGCATTGCTCCCGACCTGTTGCCGCGGTTGTTCGAACCATTTTTCACGACGAAGAAGTCGGGTGAAGGCACGGGGTTGGGGCTCTCGGTCGCCCACGCCATCGTCAAAGACCACGAGGGAACCATCGATGTCGAAAGCGCACCCGGCCGCGGCAGTTGCTTCACCGTTCGCCTCCCTCGTTGAACCCGCGCGGGTGCTGGTCGTCGACGACGACCCCGCCATGTGCGCCATGCTCGAACTCGACCTCACGTTGAGGGGGGTCGAGGTGAAGACCTTGACCCGGGTGCCCGCCGCCGTCGACTTTCTGCGCAACCAGAGCGAGAGCATCGACGTGTTGGTGACCGACTTGAACCTCGGCCGCTCGAGTGGGCTCGAATTGGTGCAAGCGGCGGTCACCGAACAGCTCGAGGTGCCGGTCGTCGTGGTGACCGCGTTCGGCAGCATCGACAGCGCGGTGCACGCCATTCGCTTGGGGGCGTACGACTTCATCACCAAACCCTTCGAACTCGACGTGCTCGCGCTCACGATTTTGCGCGCGGTCGAGCACGGCCGCTTGAGGCGCGAACTGCGGCGGCTCAAGCACGCCGTCGCCGCGCCACACGCCCGGGCCCTCATCGGCAACAGTGCGGCCATGCAGCGGGTGTGCTCGTTGGTTTCGCGGCTCGCCGAAGTCGACGCCACCGTGCTCGTCACCGGTGAAAGCGGCACCGGCAAAGAGTTGGTCGCCCGGGCGCTCCACCAAGAAAGCCGCCGCTCCAAGCGGCCCTTGGTCGCGATGAACTGTGGTGCGGTGCCCGAGCACCTGCTCGAAAGTGAGCTGTTCGGCCACGTGCGCGGCGCGTTCACCGACGCTCGGTCTGACCGCGACGGCGTCTTTCGTGAGGCCGACGGGGGCACGCTGTTTCTCGACGAAATTGGCGAGCTGCCGTTGGGGTTGCAACCCAAGCTGTTGCGGGTGTTGCAAGAGCGGGTGGTTCGCCCCATTGGCGGGTCGAAAGAAGTCGCGGTCGACGTGCGCATTGTCGCGGCGACCAACCGAGACCTCGAACACGCCATCAAACAGGGTACTTTTCGCGAAGACCTCTTCTTTCGCATCAACGTCGTCGGCATCGAGTTGCCGCCTTTGCGCAGCCGCGGCAACGACGTGTTGTTGCTCGCGCAGTTTTTTCTGAACCAATTCGCCACCAAGCTCGGCCAGCCGGTGCGCAAGCTCAAACCCGAAGCGGCGACGGCGCTCCTCGCGCACGACTGGCCTGGCAATGTGCGCGAACTGCAGAACGTGATCGAACGGGCCATCACCATTTCTGAAGGCGACGAGCTGGGGTTGGCCGAGCTGCCAGAGAAGCTGCGCCGAGCGACGCCGCCACGGGTCGACCTCGAAAACGACACGCCCATTCTGTCGTTGGCCGAGGTCGAGCGTCGCCACTTGTTGACGGTGCTCGACCGCGTCAATGGCAACAAGCGCAAGGCGTCGGCGCTTCTGGGGCTCGACCGGTCGACGTTGTACCGAAAGCTCAAAGAATTTGGGCTCGAAGACAACGAGGCGAGCTAAGCGCGTTGGTTCAAGCCTTCGACCCGCCGTTGCGAGGCGAGCCGCCGTCCCACCCGGGGAGCGCGGCGGCCTGCTTGACCCACCGGGCCATTTGCTTTTCGTCGAGCGGGTCAGACGCGCGCACGTCGAGCGACCGCGCCTCTTTGACCTGCCCCACCGGCGGCGCGGGGTCGAGCGCGGCGCCCTTGAAGAAGGTGAATTTCAAGTGGTGCGCAAAGGCGCTGAACGCGAGAAACCAGCCTTGGCCTTCGACGCCGTAGAACGGGCAGTGCCACCGCATGGCTTTGCGCACGCCCGGCACGTGCTTGACGACGAGCGCGTCGACCCGCTGGGCGATGGCGGCCTGCCACGGTTCGAGGCTCGCGATGTAGGCCTGCACTCCGGCGTCGCCGTCAGACTTGGGCAACAGGGCCGGTCGGCGGGCCTTGGTCTTCGGTTGCGCTGGCTTCGGCTTTCGCGGTGGCGGCATCTCGTTGCGCTCCTCGGGGGGCGAGCGAGCCGACGTCAAATCAAACGTCAAATCAAGCGCTTGTGGCGGCGCGCGAAAATAGACCCTGGGGGCGGCGCGCGGTTTAATGCGCCGAATGCCGCGAATCGCGATTTTGGGGGCCACGTCGCACATCGGCCAGCACCTCGTTTCTCGCGCGCTCGAGCGGGGGTACTCGGTGCACGTGCTCGCGCGCGACCCGCGGCAAATTTCGCGGCACAACGAGCAGCTCACGGTGTTTCGCGGAGACGCCGAGACCGGCGAGGGGTTCGACGCGTTCTTTTCGGGCAGCCACTGCGTGGTGTCGGCGTTGGGGTCGGTGAAGCCCATTCTCGAGCGCTGCATGCGCAACATCGTACCGGCGCTTGAAACCCGCAAAACCCTGCAGCGCTTCGTCATGATTTCGCGGCTCGGGGCGGGCGACAGCCTCAAGCAGAGCACCCAAGCGTCGGGCCCGATTCAGTCGCTGTTGCCGAAACTTCTGGCGCCCGTGTTCAAAGACATCAACCTCGCTGAGAACGTCGTGCGCACCAGCAAGTTGCCGTACACGATTTTTCGAGCGACCCGGCTCATTGACGACGCGGGAGTGAGCGGGGTGATGGTGGTGGGCCCGAACGAACCCCCGCCGCACCGGGTGGGCGTCGTGCCGTTCGCGCAGTTCGTCATCGACTCGCTCGACCAACCCGACTGGCTGCGCAAAGAAATGACGGTGGGGTCGAAGTGAGAGGTCGGGCGGTGCACGCCGCGTGCGCTCTGGCGCTGGTCGCGGCATCGGTGTCTGGCGTCGCGCACGCGGCCGACATTTTCACGTTCTCGGGTTCGGCGGCCGCCGACTACCGCTTCATTTCGGGCCCGAGGCCCCCGGGCAACCCGTCGTCGCTGGGCATTGCGAACTTGAACCTCGAGGTGGCGGCGAAGGTCGTCGCCGAGGTGGGGCACGGCGTCAGCTTCAGCGTCAAAGCGTGCGGCGGCTGCCACGGCCTCGAGCTCGACCAGGCGTACGGCGAAGTGCGCGTGCGCGACGAATTCAACGTGCGGGTCGGCCGCATCAACGTGCCGTTCGGTGAATTCAACGTTCGCCACGACCCCAGCAACTTCAGCACCCCGTCGAAGCCGCTCATGTACGCCATGGGCGACATGCTGCAGTACGGGCCCGAGGGCTTCAATTTGGGCATCGTGCCGGCCCCGTACGTCGACAACGGCGTCGAAGTGCTGGGCAGCTTCTCGCTCGGCGCGCACACGCAATTCGACTACGCGGCCTACCTCGTCAAAGGGCTCGTCGGCAGCAACGACATCGACTTCGTGAGCAGCCGCCGGTACCTCGACAACAACACCTTGCCGGCCGCGGGCGCGCGCCTGGTGCTGACGGGTGAGCAATGGGCGGTGGGGGCGTCGGTCTCGGGAGGCACCTACGACGAGCGCGACCAGCTCACCTACCTCATGGCGGGCCTCGAAGCGTACGCGAGACTGGGGGCGTTCACGGTGCGCGCCGAAGCGGTCGGCCGGCGAACCGACCTCGACCCGACCGCGACCGGGTACGCGTATCAGCTCATCGACGCGTGGTTTTTGAAAGTCGGGTGGTACGCCCAAGTCGACTGGGCGGTGCACCCCAAAGTGTCGGTCATCGTACGCAGCGACGGGCTGCACCGCTTTGGCATGCCGTTGCCGTTCAGCGACCTCACGTCGACCTCGTCGGGCGTTCAGCGGCAGACGCTCGCGGTGTTGGGGCGGGTCACCGAAAACCTGGCCGTCAAAGCCGACTACGAGTTGTGGACGTTCACGGGCACGAGCTACCCCTTGAGGCACGTGGGTCGCGCGGTGCTGGTCTTCGGGTACTGACATGATGTGGCTCCCCGTCACCATGGTGCTGTTGGCGAACCCCAACCCGTCGCTCTTGTACGAGCAGAAGTGCCTGTACTGCCATTCAGACGAAATGCCGCAGCACCCCGACTTCACCGCCGAAGACTGGGCCCGCACCGTCGAGCGCATGCGCGCCAAAGCCCAGCTGCTCATCACCCGGTCTGACGCCCGCGCGCTCACCCGCTACATTCAAACCAGATTGCACCTCAAACCGGCCCCGACGCCCCGAGCCGCCCCTTCGGCGAGCGTCACGCCGGGAGCCACCGAGACCAAGCCCATTGCCCACGTCATTGACCTCACGCCCTTGCCGACGCCGAAGACCAGCGAGGCGGGGCCGGCCGACGACGCCGCCCGAGAGGCGCGGGAGGCGCGCGCCGAAGCGCTCGACCAACAAGGCTCTGAGCTCATGGCCGCGCGCTGCTCGAAGTGTCACACGCTGACCCGAGTGTTCGGCAAGCTCGACTCGCTCGACCGCTCGTTGTCGACCCTGGCACGCATGCGGGCGAAGACCGGTTCGGCCATCACCCACGACGACGCCCAACGCCTCGAGCAGTTCTTGCGCAGCCAGTTCGCGCCCGAGTAGCGCGAGTCGCGTTGGGGTTGACGTCATCGCGCTGGGCGGCGCGAGTCGTCTCAATGAGACGCCCTCGGCGAGCGCTGGCCATGACGAAACCCGCCAGAACTTCGGGCCAGCGCGAATCAGACGTCGCCGGCGCCCGCGGGCGGCCGAGGTACAGCGCGATGAACTACGCGCAACGCATTCGCGACGCTCGAGAGCCGCTCGACGAGAGCGTTCGGTCGGTCGGGTCTCGTTGGCGGGTCTCGACGATGGTTCGCGACGTCAGTCCTTGACGGGGCGCAGAAAGGCGAAGGTCTTCGGCCACTTACAGACAGCAGCGAAACCCCAAGTGCTCGGCGCCGCCGACTCCGGCAAAAAGTAGTCGCGGGCCTCACACGACAGCTGCGCCTGCGCGCAGCTTGTACGAGCCACCGCGAACCGCCATCTGCGGCGCGCCTTCTCGGTGGGGGCTGGCGGTCCACTCCGCGAGGTTGCCGACGAGGTCGTACGGTTGGTTGGGTCGGTGGCACCGGGCCCGTGCCGGCAGCGGCCACGGCGCCCGGCTTTCGGTCTTTGCCATTGCACGCGCCCGCGACGTACGTCGGCCCGTACGGAAACGGGTCGTGCCCGGGGCCGCGGCACGCCGTCACCCACTCGTCTTCGGTGCACAAATGTTTGCCGCCGTCGCGGCACAGGCGCACTGCTTCGGCCCAGTCGACCTTCGCCACGGGCAGCACGTTGGGGCGGTTCGGGTATTCGTAGAGGTCGACGAACACGTCGCCCACATGCGCCATGCCGTTGCGGGCGGCGAACTGGGCACGGCGGGCCCGCTCGGTCAGCGCCGCGGCTTCGGGGTTCGCGGCGTCGAGGCGTACGAGCGCCTTGACCCAATCGAGCGCTTCGTCGGGCCGCTCGGCATTGAGGGCCTGTTGGGCGCGCGTCGTGAAGTCGCTGACGAGCGAGCCACGCAGGGCCAAGAATTCGCCGCGACCCGGAAACGCCGTTTGCGCCGCGAGCAATTGGTCGAGCGCCCCGTCGCCCGCTTCGGTCAGGTGCCCCGCGTCTATTCGTTCGGCCACGTGCGCCACCGCCGCCTTGACCGCGGTCGCCACCGGGTCGGCCGCGGGCTCTTGGGGGGCCGGGTTCGAGTCGCCCGTGCTCCGCGACCACCACCACCCCCCACCGACGAGGGCCGCGAGCGCCACGACGAGCGGCCAGCGCGGCCGGCTCGGCGCGGGTTCTGGTGTCGGCTCGGGCGTCGCCACCGCGGCGCGGAGCGCGTCGCGCGTCACCCGGGCCGAGGCCGGGCGAGCCGCCGGGTCGATTTGCATGAGGTGCGACACCAGCGCACCCAACGCGGGCGGCAAGTCGGGTCGCTCGGCCAAAATGTCGGGCCGCTGCGCGAAGCGGTGTTCTTTGAGTATGCGCGTCGAGCTGTCGAACGGAAACGGCACGTGCCCGGTCAGCATTTCGAACAAGAGACACCCGAACGCGTAGAGGTCGGCCGCGGGCCCGACGGCCTGCCCGGCGGCTTGTTCGGGCGCCACGTAGTCGGGAGTGCCCAAAGCCACGGTTCGCTCGGCCGACGCCTTGGTGGCGATGCCGAAGTCGAGCAACTTGGGAAACTCGTCGCCTTGCGCCGGGCGAACGATGAACACGTTGCTCGCTTTGATGTCGCGGTGAACGAAGCCGGCCTGGTGCGCCGCCTCGAGCGAGGTCAGCAGGGGGTCGGCGATCGCCATCACTTCGTCGAGCTTGAGCTTCTTCTTGCGGCGAATTCGGGCGTCGAGCGCTTCGCCGACGAGCAGCTCCATCACCAGGTACTCGCGCCCGTCGGGCAGGCGCCCAAACCCGTAAATGTCGACGATGCCGCGGTCTTGAATGGCGTTGACCGCCTTCGCTTCGGCCACCGGCGACGACGTCGACGAATTCGTGAAATGCGGGTGAACGATTTTGAGCGCCACCCGCTTGTCGATGTGGGTCTCGATGCCTTCGTACACCGCGCCCATGCCGCCCACGCCCAGCCGCCGCACCACCCGGTACGTGCCGATGGTCGTTTCGAGCAGCGGGTCGTTGTCGGCGCTCACGAGCTCGGTGCCGTCGTTCGGGCAGACGACCGCGTGGGGCGGCGGGAGTGCTCCGCACGTTGGGCACAACCCGACGTGAACGCTCACCGCACCACCATGACCGCACCGGCCATGCCGTTGCCGTTCGTCGAGCCGTGTTGGCTGCAGTAGTAGCCGTAGACCCCGAGGCCGCGGTCGAACGTGAAGCTCGCGCTCGAGCCGTTCGTGGTGCGGGCGACGGGGTTCACGGTCGGCGCGCACGCCGCCGCGAGCGGGTGGTTCGAGAAGTTGCCCTGAAACGTCACGCTCTGGCCAAACCGAACCTTGAGGCACTGCGGCGAGTAGCGCTCACCCCCCGCGGGAAATGAAACGACCCGAGACGCGGCGGCGTCGGTCGCGTCGACGAACGTCGTGCACCCCGAATAGCCGCTGCAGTCGGCCAGCGCCGCGGTGCACGTGGCGCCGGCACAGACGCCGCTCGCGCAGTCGAGCGACGTGGCACACCCTTCGCCATTGGCGCAGTGCGCGGCGCAGGCGCCACCACAGTCGACCGCGGTTTCGTCGCCGTCGCGCCGGCCATTCGTACACGAAACGACACCGCCGTCTTCGCCCGGCCCGCCGTCAACCGCGACTTGGCCGGCGTCGGTCTCGTCGGGTTCGCCACCGTCGACCGCGGGGCCCACGCGGGGCAAACACGCCGTGAACCACAGCCCCAGAGAGAACACCCAAACGACGCGCATGGCAGTGCGTGGCATTTGAGCACCCTCCGCGCCACCGACAAAGTGGAGTTATCGCCCCGGAGGGAAACCGGCCGCAGCCCTCCGCGCCCAGGGGCGGCGAGTCTGAGAAGTGATTTCGACGGGTTGGCGGGTGGTGAGGCGGCTGATCTTTTTCGTCTCCATTTGGGCGGCCCGTTCGACTCACGCCGCAATGAACTCGACCGCTCGTTCTCGACTGCCTTTTCTTTTGTTTCTGTCGTGCCTGTTGGGCTGTGGCGCCCCACCGCCGCCGAGCGAGACCCGCGACTCGGGCACGCCGGCCGCCCCCATCGAAGACGCCGGGTTTCATGACGCGGGCAGTCTGCCCCCGGCCGACGCGGGCGCGCCACCCGACGCAGGCGTGAGCGGCTGTGGCACCGGCGTGATTTCGACGTGTGACGGCGACGTCGTTCGCACCTGTGGGTCGGGTCAACGTCAGAGCTGCGGCGTCGGCCGCTGCATCGTCACCGAGAAGACCGGCGTGTGCGTCGCGCCGGCCGACGGAGTCTGCACCGGGAAAGACGCGACCGGCGCGGGGTACACGCTCGCGTGCGCGAGTGCGAGCGGCGACGCGGTTGCGACCGACCGGGCCTGTGACGTCAGGAGCGGGCGCTGCCAAAAGACGACCTTCACCTGTTCGAGTTTGGAGACGGTGCCGAAGGCCCAGCTCCTCGTGCGACAGGTCGGGCCACTTTTTCTCTGCCTGCGAAAATGGGCAACCCCTCGCGGCGCTGTGTCAGTCGCCGACCGCGTGCAGCGCCGACGGCACCTTCACCTGCTACACCCCGTCGAAAGAAGGCGAGGCCTGCGGAGGCTCGGCGGTGTGCAGCTCGGGTCGCCAGTGCGTTCAGACCGCGGCGGGTCAGGCGAGCTGCGTGACGCCCGCGGGTGTGCTCGCGTGCAGCCGCACCGACCGGCTGGCGGTGTGCAGCGACGCCGACACGGGCGTCGCTTGCTACGACGGCAACGTCTGGTGGTGGAAGAACCTCACGAAGTGGGGCGGTTCGTGCAACCAGCAACCGGTTGTTCCTGAGGGGGGCACGTGCCTGCCTGGGGTGGTGGGCTGCGCGACCGGGCTGGCTTGCGAGAAGTCGGCGTACGACATCGCGGGTACGTGCAGGCCACCGGCGCCGAATGCGCCCGCGGCGTGCGTGTTGACCGGCCAGGCGTCGACCGGGTCGAGCTGCAATTACCGCTGGGCCTCGTGCGCCAATGCCAAGACGTACGGAGTGTCTTGTCTGACGCAACGCATCGGTGGGCAGTTGCTCACCACGTGCAGCTGTCTCGTCGACGGCGTGAAGGCGGTCGGGTTCACCGGGAGCGAGATTTGTGGTGTCACGACGACCGCAGACCTCGACGCGATGGCTCAAAGCAAATGCGGGTGGTCGGTCGAAACGACCGGTGTTGGGCCGTAGCGTGCGGGGCGTGGCAGAACGCAACCGCTCCCCAATTCGAAAGCGGCGAGCCGATATGCCGGCGGGGCCCATTCGTTTCGTCGGCATGAATCGAACTCTTTCGAAATGGTCGTGGTGCGTCTTGGCCTTGGGTGCCGCCGGGTGTGCCCCCGAACAAGCGCCGTCGGTCGCGCGGTCGGCGGGCGACACCGTCGCGGTGAGTCAGAGCGGAGATTCGTCGTTGACGAACGCGGTGAGCCAACAAGGGCTGGCGGGCAGCGGCTTTGCTCGCGCGTCAGTGGCCGGTGACGTGGTGCACAGCACCATCACCGTGCGTGTCGGCTCGACGACGAATGCTTCCATTCGCCTGCACCGCGTCGTTCGCGAGCGAGCGCCGGGCGTGCCGCGTGAAACGAAGAGCGCCATTTTCTTGATGCACGGCGACTTCGCGAGCTTCAACAGCAACTTCTTGCCGGCCGCGAATTCGAGCGACGCCGAAGTTGCGGGGCTCGCGCTCGACTTGGCGCAAAAGGGCTTCGACGTGTGGGGGCTCGACCGTCGCTGGGCCACCATTGCGCCCGAGCAAACCGACTTGGCCGACCTCGCCGACATGGGGGTCGCCCAAGAACTCGACGACGTGCAAACCGGCCTCGCCATTGCGCGGGTCGTGCGTGCGGTCAACGGCATTCGCGACACGCGGCTCAACCTGGCGGGCTTCTCGCGCGGCGGCGACCTTGCGTGGCTCTACGCGGCGAAAGAAGCGACGCAGCCCGCGTGGTCGCGTTCGGCGAAAGGGCTCGTCATTCTCGACGTGTTCGGCGTCATCAACCCCGCCGACACCGAGCAGGTGCAGTACGTGTGCTCGAGCGCCGCGATCGAGCGTCAGCTCTACACCGACGGCCTCATCGATTCAGACAATTCGTTCATGGTGACGACGGGGCAGCTCGCGTTGACCGACCCCAACGGCGACTCGCCCTCGGTGCCCGGCATGACGAACCGAGACGTGATGTTGCTGGTCACCGGCACGACGTACGTCTTCTTCGAGCCGACGCCGAAGTACCACTTGGCGGCGAGCGACATTGTCGACGGCGCCTCGACCCATTTGACCGTTTCGAGCGAAGGCGACGTTTCACGCTGGTTGGCCCACGCGACCGTGCACCAGTCGATGCGCGAGTCGGTCGAAACCGACGAGCTGTGGTGCGGGCAAGTGACGACGGTGCCAGGCATCGACGGCGCCCCGCTGTCGTTTGATTTCAGCAAAATCACCGTACCGCTCTACCTGGTGGCGGCGGGTGGCGGGTACGGCGACTACATCAACTACACGGCGACGCGCACGGGTTCGACCGACGTGACGCTCGCGAGCTGGCAGCTGCCCAACGCGACGCGCGACGAAGACATCGGCCACGGCGACTTGCTGTTCGCGCCCGGCGCGAAAGCGGCGGTGTGGTCACCGCTCGAGAAGTGGCTCGGCCAACACTGAACGTCGCCCTCGTGTCTGCGCGGCGACGTGGTACGAGGGCTGATGCCGAAAACCCTCGCTTCGGCGCCGCGCGCTGTTCTGGTCGGTGTGCAGTTGCCCGGTGTCTCCGACGCCGACCACGCCGGAGACCTGGCCGAGCTCGGGCGATTGGTGCACACGCTCGGGTACGACATCGTCGGCACGGTGTCGCAAAAGCGTGACAGCTTGGCGTCGGGCACCGTCATTGGCGAGGGCAAGCTCAAAGAGCTCGCGTCGTTCACTGGAGGCACCGGGGTCGTGCCGGCAGGCGCGGCCGAGCGAACGTCGAAAGCGAAAGAGAAATGGGTCGCCGAAGAGACCGACGCCGGCGACGGTGACCCCGCCGAGTCTGACGAACCGGTGGCGACGCCCGAAGAAGTCGCGAGGCGAGCGACGGTCGTCGTGGCCGACCACGAACTGTCTCCGAGCCAAGCGCGCAACCTCGAGCGCGCCACGCGGGCCACGGTGCTCGACCGCACGGGCATCATCGTCGAAATCTTTCACCGGCACGCCAAGAGCCGTGAAGCGCGCATGCAAGTTGAAATTGCGCGTCTCGGTTACCTGGCACCGCGCCTGCGAGAAGGCGTCGGTACGAGCGAGCGGCAGCAAGGGCAGGGGGCCGGCGAGTCGTCACTCGAGCTCGACAAGCGAAAAATTCGCGACCGCATCGCCGAATTGAAGGCGCAGCTGGCCGTCATTCACGCCGACCAAGACCACCGCCGCCTCGCTCGAAAAGACCAGCTGCGCGTGGCGCTCGTGGGGTACACGAACGCGGGCAAGTCGTCGCTCATGCGTGCGTTGACGGGCAGCGACGTGCTCGTGGCCGATCAGCTGTTCGCCACGCTCGACACGACGGTTCGCGCTCTGCACCCCGAGGCCCGCCCGCGCATTCTGGTGTCAGACACGGTCGGCTTCATCAAGAAGCTGCCGCACGACCTCGTCGCGTCATTTCGTTCGACGCTCGACGAGGCGCTCGAAGCGTCGCTGCTGCTCTACACCGTCGACGCGTCAGACCCGACGGCCGCGGCTCAGCTCGAGGTCACCCGCTCGGTGCTCGCCGAAATTGGCGCCGACGCCGTGCCGAGCGTGTTGCTGCTGAACAAAGCCGACCGACTCGACGCGGCGACCCGGGCGTCGTTGCTCGCCCAGTACCCCGACGCGGTGCTCTTGTCGGCGCACGAGCCGAGCGACGTGCGCGCGCTGCGAGACCGAATCATCGACCACTTCGACCGGTTGATGGTCGACGCCGAACTGCACATTTCGTATTCGAAGCAGGGCCTCGTCGCGAACGTGTACGAACACGCTCGCGTCGTGAGCGAGACCTTCGACGAAGCCGGCCGGCACTTGAAAATTCGCGCGCTGCCCGCGGCCGCGGCTCAGTTGACGCGCTTGCTCGCGAAACCCTGAGCGCGCCCCCCTCGTAAACGTTGGGCACGGTG
>JBGAIY010000170.1:0-15564 GCA_044225205.1 Myxococcaceae bacterium
GGGTGTGTAAGTGCAGTAACGCATTCAGCTAACCGGTACTAATTGGTCGTGAGGCTTACTTTCCTTTATCTCGGTGACGTGATTGGCTCTTCAGCCAACGCACCAGATGAAGCGACTCACCGCGACGCATGTTGCGCGCGAAATCGGCAAAACGAGAACTCATCTTCTAAAATGAGATTCGTCTCAAATTGAATTTTCTATCCCTTCGTATGCATTTCACAGGTTTCCGGTGGCTATATCGGAGAGGTCACACCCGTTCCCATCTCGAACACGGAAGTTAAGCTCTCCAGAGCCGATGGTACTCCGCGGTAAACCGCGCGGGAGAGTAGGTCGCTGCCGGATTTTTGCCCCCACTTCGCCAAAAGCGAAGCTGGGGGCTCTTTTTTTTCAACGACTTGGCGAGTTGCTTCACGAACCGCAGCGTTGACGTACTAGCCCGACACGACTATCGTTTTCGCCCCGAAGCCCGGTCGGTGGGACCGAATTTCGACCTCTAGACGTCAAGGTTCCGATGAAGAAGCCAACCGTTTTCGGCAAGTACTTGCTGCTCGAGCGTCTCAACGTCGGCGGCATGGCCGAGGTTTTCGTTGCGAAGGCGTTCGGTGTTGAAGGCTTCGAGCGCATTCTCGCGATCAAGAAAATTCTGCCCACGATGGCAGAAGACGAAGAATTCATCACCATGTTCATCGACGAGGCGCGCATCAGCGTTCAGCTGAGCCACGCGAACGTCGTGCACATTCACGAGCTCGGCAAACACGAAGCGGCCTACTACATCGCCATGGAGTACGTGTCGGGCAAAGACCTGCGGTCTTTGCTCGAGCGGTTTCGTCGTCGCAAAGAAATCATGCCGACGGCCATGGCCGTTTTCGTGGCGACGAAGATTTGTGAGGGGCTCGACTACGCGCACCGCAAGCGCGACGCCCGGGGCCAAGAACTGCACATCATTCACCGCGACGTGTCTCCGCAGAACATTCTGCTGAGCTACGAGGGCGAGGTGAAGATCATCGACTTCGGCATCGCCAAGGCGGCGAACCGGAGTCAAAAGACGCAGGCGGGCATTCTCAAGGGCAAGTTCGGTTACATGAGCCCGGAGCAGGTGCGGGGTCTGCCAATCGACCGGCGGTCTGACATTTTCGCGGTGGGCGTCATCATTTACGAGATGCTCACGGGCGAGAAGCTCTTCGTCGGAGAGTCTGACTTTTCGACACTGGAGAAGGTTCGCAACGCCGAGGTGCCGGCGCCACGGCAATTCAACCCCAACATACCGGCGGGGCTCGAGCGGGTGGTGATGAAGGCTCTCGCTCGAGAAGCCGAAGATCGGTACCAGTGGGCGAGCGACCTCCAAGAAGACCTGATGCGGTTTCTCCTCGCCGGAGACGCGATCTATTCGGGCAAGCACCTGTCTTCGTTCATGAAAGACGCGTTTGCCGAAGACCTGCTCCGCGAGGGCGAGAAGTTGGAGCGTTTCGCGGAGGTGGTGCGGCCCGACCAACTCGAGTTGTCGAGCGTGGGGGCGAACCCCTTGCGCAACGTTCCTGATTCGCCGCCTACCGTTCAAGCGCGAAGCTTGTCGGGGGCTTCGAACGGCAACGCGGCGCTGTCGGTGTCCTACCAGGGTGAAGTGGGGGTCATCCCTCCGCCCACCACCGACGAGCTCGCCCAGATGGACCGCTCGGCCGACCGAACGATCTTGGTCGCGAGTGACCTGAAGGCCGAGATCGACTTGAAGACGGCCGTTGGGCTGCCGGCGGTGAAGCCGGCCGAGCCAGCGCCGCCCCCGCAACCCAAGCTTCGCCCGGCGACGCCCAAGCTGGCGGGGTCGGGTACGGCGACGACAGCCGACAGCCTCGACTCGACGCTGCCTCCCCAGCAGCGGGTGCAACCGAGAGCCGGCGCCGAAGACCTCGAGGCGACCATTCTGCCGACTCGAAAGCCTTCATCGGGTGCGCCGCAGGTGGTGAACACCAACGACACCGGCAACGACCTGAAGCCGATCGAGAACACGGGCTTTCGGGCGATGCCCCAGCCGCCCGAAAACGATGACGCGACCGGGCTCGACGACACCATTTCGCCGGCCAACCGCAAGGGAGCCAACGCGAACGGTCGGGGGCCGCGAATCGTCATCGGCGCGGGGGCTCCTCCGAATGGCGCGACCTCGATAGGGCAGATGCCGTTGGAGGCGCCGAAGAACGAGACGCGCGTGTACGACCCCGACGCGGCTCGTGGTCGCGATGACGACGAGGTCGAGCCAGAGCCGTCTGGTCAGCACCAACAACAGTACGACGACGCCTCTGGGCAACATCAGGCGTATGAACCGTCGGGCCAGCACGCCCAGTACGAGGCTTCGGGTCAGAACGCGGCCTACGAGTCAGGGCAGCATGCGCAGTACGCTGACGAAAACGTCCCCCCCTCGCAGGAGCACCAGGCGAGCGACGAATACGCGGAGCCCGCTGAAGACGAGGCCGAGCCGGTTGACGAGCCGCCGGCGAAGCCGGTCAAGAAGGCTCCGGCCGGAGGAGACGGCGCCCGCAAACCGCTGTTGGTGGCGCTCTTCACGTTGATGATCGTGGTCGCGGTGTTGATCGGCATTGCGATTCAGAAGGTGGGCAGTGGCGGTTCACCCACCATTGTCATCAACACGAAGCCCAAAGAAGTGAAGTTCGACGTCTTCGTGAACGGCAAGAAGGTCAACAACCCGCTCAAACCCATACCGCTCGAAGTGGGCGACTATTCGGTCGAGGTGCGCCCGACGGGGTCTGGGTACGAGACCAAGAAAGTGGCCGTCGCGGTGCACGCGGGTGACGTGAACAAGTTCGTCTCCGTCGTCTTCAAGCAGAAGGAACCCGCAGGTTCACCCGACGAGGTGGCGAACGCCCCCCCGACCGAGCCCGAGAAGGCTGACCCGAACGGCAAGAAGCCGACGGCGGTGGCTGCGGCGGCCAAACCCGAACCCAAGCTCGAACCCACGAAGACGCCCGAGCCCGGCACCAAAGTGGCTGAGGTGAAACCTCCGGTCGAGCCGAAGGTGGAACCAAAGGTCGAACCCAAACCAGCGAGCGGCACGAACACCAGCCCGACTGGCACGGCGACGGCCACCGAGCCCAAAAACAAGCCCGCGCCGACCACGTTTACGGCCCTCATCACCTCGAGCGAGTCGAAGGTTGAAATTCGGTACCGTGACCGGGTGGTGGGCACCACGCCCGAAGTGCGCATTACCGATGTGAGTTTCGAAAAACCGGGCGAAGCGCTGGCCTCGAAGCCAGGCTTTCAGACGCAGCGAATACCGCTCGACAACCCGAAGAAGCTCGACGTGTTGCCCGTGGCGATTGTGCTCGACCCCGAGAAAGTGGTCGCCAAGCGAGACCCCGAACCCAAGAAAGACCCCGTGGCGGTCGCGAAGCGAGACCCTCCGGCAACCAGCCCGACGCCGGTAGCCAAAAAAGACCCTGACCCGCCGCCGAAGAAAGACCCCGAAGCGACGCCGAAAAAAGACCCGACTCCGGCCGGCGGCAGCCCGGGCAAGGCGGCGTTTGGTTCGAACCCAGTCGGAGCGGAAGTGTGGGTCGACGGCAAGAACACGGGCCGCAAGACCCAAATACCGAAGAACAACCCACTCGAGCTGCCGTTGGGGCGCCACAAAGTGGTGTTCAAATTCGCGGGCAAGTCGACGGCGCCGGTCGAGTTCGAGGTGCGGGCCGACGACACCGTGGTGGTGAAGGGCGAAATCGAATAGCGGTTCGGGGCCCAGGTGGTGGGCCCCGCGCTCTTTCAGCTCAAGCCTTCGGCGTTCTTCAGGTCTTTGAGGCGCAGGCCGTTCTTCTTGAGGAGCCGATACAAGCTCTGCATGGAAAGGCCGGTTTTCTCTTCGGCAATTTTGATGTCGAAGTTCGCGTCTTTCATGACTTCAGCGAAGTAGGTGCGTTCGAAGTCGCCCAGAATGCGGTCTTTGGCCTCGTGGTAGGGCAAGCCCGACGCGAGCTGGAGCACCGATTGGCGGTTGCCCTTCTTGTCGGCGGGCACGATCAGGTCGAGCCAGCTTGAATTGCCGGTGGCCTGCATGAGGGCTCCGCGCTCGAGCACGTTGCGCAGTTCGCGCACGTTGCCCGGCCAGTCGTACCCTTCGAGCAAGCTCAGCATTTGCGGTGACAGCTCGAATGAGGTCGACAGGTTCTTCATCAAATACTGGGCGAGCACGGGTATGTCGCTCTTGCGGGTACGAAGCGGGGGCAGACGCACCCTGGCGACGGCAAGCCGAAAGTAGAGCTCTTGCCGAAAGCGCCCTTGCTGGGTCTCTTCGGTGAGGTTTCGGCTGGTCGAGGCCAAAATGCGCACGTCGAACTTCTTGCCGGCTTGGCCGCCGACTCCGGGCAGCTCTTTGTTCTCGAGCACCCGAACGAGCCGGGGTTGCACCGCCGACGGTATTTCGGCGACTTCGTCGAAGAAAAGGGTGCCGCCCTGAGCTCCAGGAAAGGCACCTTCAGCGCCGAAGAGGTCGCGTTCGGCGTTGGCGTCAGAAAGCATGGCGCAGTCGACGACCCGAAACGGGCCGTTGCGGCGCGACGAGTGCGAGTGAATGGCGCGCGCGGCGAGTTCTTTGCCGGTGCCGGTTTCGCCTTCGAGCATGACGGTGATGTCTTCTTTGGCGACTCGCCGCAGTTCGGCGAAGACGATGTGCATGCTCTCAGACAGGCCGACGAGGTCGCCGAAGGTCTCTCCGGCGAGCACGTCGAGTTCGGTGTCGCGGGCTTTGAGTTTGACCGCGAGGCGCGTCTTGCCGATGGCGACGGTGTCGCCGGGTTCGACGAAGGCCTGCACAATTTGCCGACCTTCAATGAACGAGCCGTTGCGGCTTTGGAGGTCACGCAACAAGAGCCCGCGTGGAGTGCGCTCGAACTCGACATGTCGTCGGCTGACGGTGTTGTCGGTCAGCACGAGGTCATTTGACGAGTCAGACCCGACTCGAACGAGGCCCTCAAGCGTTGTGCACTTCTTGCCGACGTCGGGCCCGCCCGTGACTTCGACGGTCCATTCGCGAACTGGAACCCGGGTCACCACGTCGCCCGGCATCGTCACCGATTTGGTCGTTTCAGAACTCACGGCGAACGACCATAGCCCAGCCCGTTCGCTGGCTGAATTGAATGTGCAGGGTTATGGAAAGACGGTTTCGCCGGTCGACCCGTCGGGGTGTCGTACCTTCAACTCCACGGGGGCGCCCTTGAAGCGACCGCGGGCGATGACGTGCGGCAGCGCGGGCAGCCCGTCGACGGTCTCGATCACGTCGCCGGCGGCCAATTTGCCCGAGGGGCTGAGCACGGCGAGCCCCGCCGGGCGGTTGACCTGAGCGTTGGCCTGGGCTTCGGTGAGAGACGGCTTGAGCACCCGGGCGATGTTTTGGAGCAACAGCTCGGTCTGCAGGGCGTCGAGTTGAATCACCTCGGCGACGAGCGCGGGGTCGGTTCGCAGCGAAAGAGCGGTGCGGGGCGTCACGGCCCAGAAGACTTCGGGCTGTTTTGCGATTTCACGTGATTTTGAGTGGTTGCAAGCGACTTTGACGGCTTCGGTGGTGAGTTTTTCGACCAAGGCGGTCAAGGCGGGGGCCGGGTCGTACTCGAGTTCGGGGGTGGGCTCGGCGAAGGGGTCGACGGTTACTTGGCCCTCGAGTTCGAGAATGACCTCTTGGGTGGAGGGGTGAAGGAGGTCGAGTCGAGCGACCCAAGTCGTCAGCTCGTTGGAGGTGGCGCCTTTGGCCTGCCCTTTCTCATTCTGGGCTTCTTGCACCGACGAATTAACTCGACGCTCGACGACGGGGCGAATGACGAGGCCCTGTTCGGGTCGAGACCCGCTGGCGACGAGGAGCGGGAGCGCGGTGGACGACACCCAGGCGTTTTCGCCGTCGTACCGGAGGACCTTGAATTCGGTTGGCCCGAAGAAGGCCAATTGGTCGCCACCTTGGGCGACGGCGGCCTCGAGCATTCGCTCGCTCAGCTCGAAGTTTCGCCAGCCAGGCTCGCTGGAGCCGAGAAACCGAATGGGGTACACGAAGACGGTGGTGGCTTCGAGTGGCTTCGAGGGCTCGCGGAGGGTCTTGCGGAGCCCTCCGGCGCAGCCAGTGGCCAAGCCCAGCGCAACGGCCAAGGCCGTACATTGCCCCACCCGAGCGGGCGTCAGAGTCGTAAGCACGAGAGAACCCTCCACTGATCTGGGCAAAAAAAGTGAGTGCCGGCCTGTTCAGCTCTCCTCGCAGCGAGCACGCCCCCGGGACCTTGCGGTTGCCACGGATCATGTGTCGGGAGGACGGCAAACGGGCCGGCACTCCTCTTCTGAGTACCATGGTCTGCGATGCTGGCAAACCTGGTCGGTCGTCGGTCGATTTTGTCTTTAAAAATAGACCCTTACGATTGGTCTGGGCTGACTCAGGCGCGCGTTGCGGCGCGTCGTTTGACGGTCAAGCCCACCTTGACACACACCGGTTGGTTGCGGTTGGCGACCAAAAACACAACGGCCCCCAGAACGCGTGAGGTTCTGGAGGCCGCGGTGCTGCTTCTCTGACGTCTGAAGACGTCGGGGCGAATTACATGCCCATGCCGCCCATACCGCCCATGCCGCCACCCGCCGGAGGACCGACCTTGTCGTCGTCTTTCGGGCGCTCGGCGATCATGGCTTCGGTCGTGAGCATGAGTGAGCTGACCGAGGCCGCGTTCTGCAACGCGCAGCGCGAGACCTTGGCCGGGTCGATGACGCCGGCGACCAAGAGGTCTTCGAACACGCCGGTGGCGGCGTTGAAGCCGTTGGCGCCGGTCGCTTCTTTGACCTTGTTGACGATGACCGAGCCTTCGAGACCGCCGTTGGCGGCGATCTGGCGGAGGGGCTCTTCGAGCGAGCGACGAATGATGTCGACGCCGAACTTCTCTTCGGCGCTGACCTTCACGTTGTCGAGCGCTTTGAGGGCGCGAATGAACGCCACGCCGCCGCCAGGCACGATGCCTTCTTCAACGGCCGCGCGGGTCGCGTTGAGCGCGTCTTCGACGCGGGCCTTCTTCTCTTTCATTTCGGTTTCGGTGGCCGCACCGACGTTGATGACCGCGACGCCGCCAACGAGCTTGGCGAGCCGCTCTTGCAGCTTCTCGCGGTCGTAGTCGCTGCTGGTCTCGTCGATTTGAGCGCGAATTTGCTTCACGCGGGCTTCGATGTCTTTTTGGGCACCGGCGCCGTCGATGATGGTCGAGTTGTCTTTGTCGACCTTGATGCGCTTGGCGCGGCCGAGGTCGGTCAACGTGAGGTTCTCGAGCTTGAGGCCGAGGTCTTCAGCGACCATTTTGCCGCCGGTCAGGGTGGCGATGTCTTCGAGCATGGCCTTGCGGCGGTCGCCGAAGCCAGGCGCCTTGACCGCGCACACGTTGAGCACGCCGCGAATCTTGTTCACGACGAGGGTGGCGAGGGCTTCACCTTCGACTTCTTCGGCGACGATGAGCAACGGCTTGCCAGCGCGAGCGACTTGCTCGAGCAGGGGCAAGAGGTCTTTCATCGACGAGATCTTCTTCTCATAGATGAGAATGAAGGGGTCTTGGAGCTCGACCTCCATGCGGTCGGGGTTGGTCACGAAGTACGGCGAGAGGTAGCCGCGGTCGAACTGCATGCCTTCGACGACGTCGAGTTCGGTCTCGAGGCCCTTGGCCTCTTCGACGGTGATGACGCCCTCTTTGCCGACCTTGTCCATCGCTTCGGCGATGATGTTGCCGATGGTGGCGTCGCCGTTGGCCGAAATGGTGCCGACTTGGGCGATGTCTTTCTTGCCCTGGGTGGGCTTCGAGAGCTTCTTGAGTTCTTCGACGATGAGGGTGACGGCCTTGTCGATGCCGCGCTTGATTTCCATCGGGTTGTGGCCGGCCGCGACGAGCTTGCTGCCTTCGCGGAAGATGGCCTGGGCCAACACGGTGGCGGTGGTGGTGCCGTCGCCGGCGACGTCGGAGGTCTTCGAGGCGACCTCCTTCACCATCTGCGCGCCCATGTTTTCGAACTTGTTCTCAAGTTCGATTTCTTTGGCGACGGTCACGCCGTCTTTGGTGATGGTGGGCGAGCCGAACGACTTCTCGATGACGACGTTGCGGCCCTTGGGCCCCAGGGTCACTTTGACGGCGTCGGCGAGCGTGTTGACTCCGCGGAGAATCGCGTCGCGGGCTTTGGTATCGAAAATGATGTCTTTGGCTGACATGTGGTTTCTTTCTTGAAAATGACGTGAGGGTGAACAGCGTTACTTGACGATGACGCCGAGCACGTCTTCTTCGCGCAAGATCAGGTGGTCTTCGCCTTCGATCTTGATTTCGGTGCCCGCGTACTTCGAGAAGAGAATGGTGTCGCCGGCCTTGATGTCCATCGCGCGGACTTTGCCGTCTTCGAGGATCTTGCCGTTGCCGACGGCGACGACGGTCGCTTCGAGCGGCTTCTCTTTGGCCGAGTCGGGAATGATGATGCCGCCCTTGGTCTTGTTCTCTTCGGTGACGCGCTTGACGATGAGACGGTCTTGCAGAGGACGAATCTTCATATGAGGCTCCTTGAGAAAAACTGCTGGTTAAGAGGTGTTGGCACTCGAATTGGGTGAGTGCCAGCGCTAGGCGGCGTCGATATAACCAGGCTCCCGAGGGCGTCAAGGCAAGACTGGCACTCGGAGTCACCGACTGCCAACGCAGCAAGACGAAGCCGCTGGCACTCTCGAGGCGAGAGCGCCAGCGCAAAACCATGAAATACCTCGTGAATTTTGTTTTTGCGGGCCCGTGTCGATAGCATTGAAGAAGACGGCCGCACGGAGGTACCGCCCCAATGAGTCAGTTGGTTTTAGGAGGTTCGCTGAAGGAGTTTTTCAAGCTGCTGGTGGAAGACGTCGTCAAGCGGCAGCGGGTGAGCCTGGAAGAAGTGACCGAGTTTTACGTGGTGAACCTGTTGGCCGAATACGCGACGGCCGAGAAGCTGTTCACCCAAGAGACCGACGGTCGCCGCGAAATGGAGGCGCTGGCGGTGCTGTACCACCGGGCGCTGCAACAAGACCGTGACGAAAAGATTCGCACGCTCCGTCGGTTGGGAGACGTGTCTTTGTTTTCGGCGGGGTTCTTTCGGGCGTCATTGCACGACCGGGTCGTGGGCCCTGAGTACTACGAGCAAATGGGGCGCAACGCGTACGGCACGATCGCGCAGCTGTCGAATGCGTCGTTCGCGGGCGTCTACCACGAGCTCAACCAGAAGTTTTCGACTCTGGTCGAAGTGTTGGAGGAGATCGCGGCGAGGGGGTTGTGTGCGTCGGGGCCACAAGGGCAGATGCAGGTCTTCGAGTCGTGGTCGCGCACCGGCAATGGTCGGCTCGAGCGCGTGCTGGTCGACTCGGGGCTGCTCACGGGCAACAAGTTGCTGCCGAACTGAAAGGCGTTCGTGCTCGACCGAATTCAGGAGCACTTGGAAGCGATCTACGGTTTGCGCTGCGAATACCGGGCGCGCGACTTCTTGGTCGATTCGAGAACGGCCAAGGCGCTGGGCGGCACGGGGCGCAACCGCGAAGAGTTGTTGGTGAGCCACGAGGGCGACACGCTCGACGTGGCGTTGTACCTCGAGCCTGAAATGCTGAAGCGCGTGACGAGCTTCGAGCACGAGCCGGCGGCGGCCTTGAATGACGACCTGCCGTCGTTTTGCGAGGTGGCGGAGGGCGTGTCGCATTTCGTCTACGTGACGCATACGGCGGCGCTGGAGCGTCGGGTGTCATTGCTCGAACTGGAAGCCCAGGCCGAGGTCGACAAGTTCGCGATGTGCGTGCTGCTGCGGTGGGGGCAAGAGGGCGCGGCGTGGGCGGCGAAGTTGCTGGGCACGCTGTTTCAGCGGGTGCGCTTCAACGAGTTGCTGTCGGCCGACGAGCGGTGGCGGTACCAAGAAGCGAATCGGTTGGCGCTCTGTTACGCGAAGCGGTTGCTGCGGCTTTTGCGCGACGGGCAGATGGACCGATTTCTCGCCGAGTTGCGTCACGCGTACCGGTTGGGAGCCGAGGCGAAGCTTCAGTACTTTTCGCGTGTTGGCCCGTGAGAGCACGACCCAACTCCACGCGACCGAACCAAGGGTATAGTGTGCGGCGGTGGTCGCGAGTCGCGAATTCTCAGCTGGCGGCGTCGTGGTTCGTGAACACGGCCAGCGCGACGAATTGGCGGTCATCAAGCCGGCGGGGCGCAATGTGGTGGCGCTGCCGAAGGGGCACATCGACGCGGGAGAAACCGCCCGACAGGCCGCGGCGCGCGAGGTGCTCGAAGAGACGGGGTTGACGGTCACCTTCGGTGCCGAGCTGGGCGACGTGAAATACGTCTACCGCTTTCACGGCAAGACGATTTTCAAGGTCGTGAGCTTCTTCTTGTTTCACTACGCGGGTGGCGTGATCGACGACCTGACGCAAGCGATGCGGGTCGAGGTCGACGTGGCGAGTTGGCTGCCGCTCGACGAGGCGGCCCGTACGCTGACCTACCAAGGCGAGCGCGACATGGCGGCCCGCGCCTTGGCGCTGATGGCGGCCGAGCGGGCAGAAAAAAAGCGCTGAAGCCAGGAGTGGCTTCAGCGCGTGGTCTTTTCAGCCGCAGCGTTTTACCCCTGCGCGGCGGGCGTCGGGTCGAACTTGCCGGTGAGGGCTTGGCGAACGTCGCGGTCGAACTTCACGCGCCCGGTGGCGATTTCTCGAAGTGAGAGCACGCACGGCTTGTTCTTCGAGTGGTCGACCATGGCGCGGGCTCCGGCCATGATTTGGCGCGCGCGCTTGGCGCCGAGCAGCACGAGGGCGAAGCGGTTATCGACGTGGGGAAGCGCATCTTCGACGGTTACGCGGGCCATGGTGACTCCTCAAACGATGAAAGCAACGGGCGTCATAGGCGGCAACGGCCCGAAGATCAACTACCGGCATTTGGGAGACCCGTTGTTGCCGGTGGCCGACCATTGGCAGTGGGCCGCCGCGGAGTAGTTGAAAATGTATTGGCCTTTGCCCTTGCCCGAGCACGTCGACAAGGTGGGCGCCGAGGTGCTGGCGACGAGCGGGTTGACGGGGCGGTCGCCACACATGCCGACCCAATGGCCGAGGCTCAATTCGGCGGTGGTCTTGGGGTAGGCGACGGCCTTGGCTGCGGCCGAGCCGGTGAACGCGTAGTCGGCGAGCGCGTGAATGCGGCGGGCCGTGGCCCATTCGTCGTGGGCGTTGTTGCCGGTGCCGGGGCCGCCCGCGTTGTACGTGGCTGGCACTGTGTGGGCGGCGTTGAGGTTGTAGGTGCCGCAGGAGTCGCTCGACAGCAGCTGGTACCCCTTGTCTTGCATGGTGGCGGGCAGCTTTTCCCAAATGTCGTGAACTGAGATCTGAGGGTCATTGATGTCGTCGTCTCCGTACACCTGAATCACCGTGCGAACGTCGTCGGGCAGCTGGTGGTAGTTGTCATTGTCGACGGTGGGGTTGTTGACGTTGGGGTACGAGAACCACGGCGCCATGATGAAGAGCGGCCCTGGCTGCCCCACGCGCTGGTCAGGCCGTTTTCCGTTGGGCTCCAAAGGCGCGGCGGGCCATTTCGGGGCTCGCGCCCCCACCGAGGAGTGGCCGAAAGAGCCGGCCTTCGTGAAGGTCGAACTTCGCGCCGTAAGCGTTGACGGCGGTGAGAAAGCCGTTCCACAGAATGGTGTACTGCTTGATGCGCCCGGTCTCTGGGTAGGGCACGAAGACGATGTTGAAGCCGTTGCTGGCGATGCGCTTGAACATTTCTTCGACGTGATGGGGGTCTTCGCCGCCGAAGGCGTGTGAATAGAAGAGCACCGGGTAGGTGGCGTCACCGCTTGGGCGGTACACGACGACGTGGTGGGTGCCGCTGCTGTCGTCGGGGTACTCGGAGTTGGGCGATGACTCATCGCTGACGACGGTGAGGTTGCCGGCCACGCCGTACACCGTGGGGTGGGTGAAGTGGTCGAGGGTGATGTCGTCGTCACCAAAAGGGCGCGGGGCGCAGAACAGCGCGCCGGCATCGCTCAACGGGCCCCCGTCAGGCGAGTTGTCGCCGCCATCGAACGAGCCTTGCCCACCGTCGGCCCCCCCAGCGTCAGCGCCGGCCGTACCCGAGTCGGGGCTCTGGAGGCCGCCGTCGTTGTCGGCCGGGGTGCCGCTGTCGGCTGGCGACCCGCTGTCGGCCGCATTGCCGCCGTCGACGCCTACGCTGGAGCCGCCCCCATCGATGTTGCCGCCACCGCCCGTACCGGCGTCGGTGCCAGCGTCAATGTTCGTGGGGCCGCCACCGCACGCGACGAGCGTGAATGCGAAAGTCAAAACCCAGGGCTGTCGTTGCATGGGGGCGGCAAACACCAGCCGCCCCTGAAAGTTTCGTGACGTAATGCGCTGAAATTATTGGAAATACGCCGCGTGCAAAACGTGCGCTTCGCGAAAAGAGTGCGTCTTCAGTGACAGACCGCGGCTCCGCCACCGGTCGAGAGTGTGCGCACGGCGAGAACGACGGCGGCGGCCAAGGGGGTAGCGACGCGAATGGCCCGTTGGGCGTTGGGGCTGAGTCGGCGCGTGAGCCCGAGGCCCGCTTGGGCGGCGAGGAGGGCCGGGAGGGCACCGAGTGAAAATGCGCCCATGACGGCGGCTCCGTGAAGGGCCGAGCCGGTAGCCAGGGCGGAGAGGAACAGGCCATACAGAAGCCCACAGGGCAGGAGCGGGGTGGCGGCTCCGAGCGCGAGGGCGCGAGTCGGAGGGGGCCAGCGCGCGGCCTGGCGAGTGACGAGCCCCAAGATGCGTCGGAGCGCTGGAATGGCGGGGGCGTGGCGGCCGAAATCAAACGCGGTCGCGACGAGGCCGGCAATGAAGACCCACGGCAACACGCTGCGGAGGGTGTCGGCCCAGGGAGCGACGACGCCGAAGCCCACGGCGCCCAGAACCGCCCCGATGCTCGAATACCCAAGCAAGCGCCCCGCGTGCCACCCGGCGATGTTGGTGCGACGGCCGGGTGAGGGCCCGACGGCGGCGCAGGCGAGGGGCCCGCACATGAGCGCACAGTGGAGGCTCGAGCTCGCCCCGGTAATGAATGCGCTGCCAATGCCAAAGGGGAGGAGAGCGTCGACCCAAGTCATGGGTCTGCCCATTCCAACCGGCATGCCGCTCGCAATCGCGGGGGCGCATGGTGACGAAGTCTTCGAATTCTCAAGCCGGCGCCTGTGAGCACTGCGGGAGCCCGGTACCGGCTGGTGCAGAATCTGCGCGGTTTTGTTGCCGTGGGTGTGAGGTGGTCTTCACCCTGCTGCAAGACCAGGGGTTGGGGGCCTACTACCGCTTTGCTTCGGGAGAGCGGGCGCCGGTGGAGGAGCCCCCGAGTCGGCGCAGCCACCTTTGGTTGGAGGGGCTGTTGGCGAAGAGTGGAGGGCCCGACGAAGACGGGTTGCGGCGCTTGTCGCTCGACGTTCAAGGCGTGCATTGCACGGCCTGTGTCTGGCTGATGAACGAGACGTTTCGCCGGCGCGAGGGGGGGTTGCGCATCACGGTGAACCCGACGCTGGGGAGCGTGCAGCTGATTTCGGGGCCGGCCTTCGACGTCGAAGCGTGGGTAAACGACGTCGAAGCGTTTGGCTACCAGTTCGGGCCACCTCAAAAAACGGTGAAGGCGGCGAGCACCGATTTGCCGCTGCGGCTGGGGGTGACCGCGGCGTTGGGCATCAACGTCATGTTGTTCTCGGTGAGCTTCTATTTCGGGCTCGCTCCGAACGAGCCGGGCCTGTTCAGCCTCTTCACGTGGTTGTCGGCGGCGCTGACGACGGCGGCGGTGATCGTCGGTGGGGGGCCCTTTTTCGCGACGGCGTGGAGGGGGGCGCGACACGGCGTGATGCACCTCGACCTGCCGATCGCCGTGGGCATTGCCTTGGTGTACGTGACGTCGCTGGTTCAAGCGTTTCGTGGCCGCGGCGACTTGACCTACTTCGACACGCTCAACACCTTCATCACGCTGATGCTGGTGGGGCGTTGGCTCCAAGAGCGGGTGCTCGAACGAAATCGTCGGTATTTGCTCGATGACGACGGTGCCGAGGGGCTGCTGATTCGCAAGGTCACGGGCACGCAAGTGCAGGTACAGCCGGCGGCGAAGGTGCGCGCCGGCGACGTATTGCTCATTGCGCCGGGAGAGCTGGTGCCGGTCGAAGCGCAGCTCGTCGACGGCCCGGCGAACCTGAGTTCGGAGTGGATGACTGGCGAGTCGCGGGGGCGGGAGGTCGCGACGGGGGCGTCGGTGGCGGCTGGCAGCTTCAATGCCGGCGCTCGGGCGTTTCACGTGGTGGCAACGCAGCCATTCGCCGACTCGGCGCTGACTCGCCTGTTGCGGCAGGCCGACGGTGGTGAGCGGGGGGTCGACCCGGTGACCGCGTCAGGGTGGGCGTTGTTTTCGCGGCGCTGGGTGCTGAAGGTGTTGGTGTTGGCGGCGGTGGGGTTTGCGTGGTGGCTGCCGCGGGGCCTCGACGGCGCGACTCGGGTGGCGGCGGCGGTGTTGGTGGTGACGTGCCCGTGCGCGATTGGGCTCGCCGTGCCGTTGGCGTACGAATTGGCGCAGTCGCGGTTGCGGCGGCGGGGCTTTTTCATTCGGCGCGATGACTTGCTCGACCGGTTGGTACGGGTTCGCACCGTGGTCTTCGACAAGACGGGCACGTTGACCTTGGGCCGGCTCGAGGTGGCAGACGTCGGGGCGTGGCAGACGGTCGGAGAGGTCGAACAGGCCGTTGCGTTCAACTTGGCGGTGCGCTCGGCGCACCCGGTGTCGGCCGCGGTGGCTCGCGCACTCGAGCCGTTTCGCCCGCGCTACGAGGCCAGCGCCGAAGTGAAGGAGGTGCCTGGCGCCGGGCTCGAGTGGTTGAGGCCCGACGGCGTGTGGCGGTTGGGGCGCGCGTCGTGGGCGTGCCCGGAGTCGAATTCACCCTCGGTGTTGAGCCGAAACGGCACCGAAGTGCTGGGCTTTTCGGTGCGCGAGGCGTTGCGGAGTGACGCCCGCGCGGAAATTGCGTGGCTGGCCGAGCGCGGCCTGTCGGTGTGGTTGTTGTCGGGAGATGCGCCGGGCCGGGTGGCCGAAGTGGCCGAGGCGCTGGGGGTCGACACGGCCCACGCGAAGGGGGCCCTGAGCCCGCAAGGCAAAGCCGAGTGGGTCGAGCGGTTGGGGGCCGACGGGGCGCTGTACTTGGGTGACGGGGTCAATGACGCCTTGGCGTTCGAGCGGGCCTTGGCCGCGGGCACTCCGGCGGCCGATCGGCCGGTGATACCGGCGAAGAGCGACTTTTTCTTGGTCGGCGGCGGCCTGTCAGGTTTGCGCGATGCGCTCGAAACAGCGCAGCATTTGCGTCGGGTGGTGAAGCGCCTGTTGGCGATTTCGCTCACCTACAACGTGTTCGCCGTGGGGGCTTCGCTGGCGGGCGTGATGTCGCCTCTCGCTGCGGCGGTGGCCATGCCGGCGAGCACGTTGTCACTGCTGGCCTTGACGGCTTGGTCGTTTCGTCGCCGCGGGTTCGAGCGCTTGGCGCAGAACGTGCAATCCGCGGAGGCCT
>JBGAIY010000171.1:0-15734 GCA_044225205.1 Myxococcaceae bacterium
CCACCCCAGCGTCGCCCTTGGCGCCACCGTCGTTCGCAAGCCCGCCGTCGGTTTTCGCGCCCGCGTCGGCGCCGGCGCCCGCGTCTTCGCCCGCGCCGGCGTCGCCCGCGCCACCGTCGGCCGAGCAGGTGCCGGTGCCCGAACACACGCCGCCGCTGCACAAGTCATTCACGGTGCACGGGTTGCCGTCGTCGCAGCTGACCACGCCGACCACGGGCGTGAAGCCGCACCCACCGTCAACCTGGCAGCTCGCGACGAGGCAGACCGACGGGCTCGCGCAGTCGGCGGTGCCGACGCAGCTGCCGGCGCCATTGCACACGTCGTTGATGGTGCAGCTCAGCCCATCGGAGCACGACACCGAACTGCCGTAGTTGGTCGCCACGCATGAACCGGTGCCTGGGTCGCACGCATTCGAAGCGCACTGCGTATTCGGCGCGCACGTGACGTCGGTGCCTTTGCAGCCGCCGTCGGCGAGGCAGGCGTCGCCGGTCGTGCAGTTCTTGCCGTCGCTGCAAGTGTTCGACGTCGACGCCACGAAGACACACCCGGCGTCGACCGGGTTGCAGCTGTCGTTGGTGCACGAATTGCCGTCGTCGCACGTCTTCTGCGTGCCGACGCAGCTGCCGTCGGTGGCGCAGTGGTCGCTCAGCGTGCACACGTTGCCGTCGGTGCACGCGTTGTTGGTGTTCACCGGGTGAACGCACACCCCGTCAGACGGGCGGCATTGGTCGTCGGTGCAGGTGTTGGTGTCGGCGGTGCAGGTCGAGGTGTCGGAGCCACCGCAGTGGCTGTGCAACGCGGCACCGTAGTTGCCGACCATGAACAGCTCTCCGCTGCCGGGCACGCCGCCCAACCCCAGCAGGGGCAACGGCGTCGGCACCTGTTCGAGCGAATAGGTGAAGGTCGAACCGTCGGTCGACGACACGTGGGCGAAGCAGGTCTCGCCTTGCACCCAGGCATTCGTGGCGTTCAGCGCGATGATGTCTTTCCACCCGAAGCAGGGGGTGCAAATGGGGAGCGACGCGACGCGCGACCAGCTGTTGCCCTGGTTGGTCGTTCGGTAGACGTACCCCGAACCTGCCCCGCACCCGTTCGACGTGCTGACAATGAGAAAGCCCGTGGTGTCGTTGAGCCACGACATGCCCCGAACCGCCGTACCCGCGGGCGTCAGCGTCGACGGTGAGGGCACCAGCGCGCTCGTCGCGTCGACGTAGCCGGCCGAACTCGGCGTCGACGACTTGTACAGCAGCATGTTGTTCGTGCCGACCCAGACTTCAGGAGTGGCGGCGGGCCGCGTTGACAGCATGTTGATGCCATTGGCCACCGCCGAGTCGGGGTCGACGCTGGCCCAGGTGCTGCCATGGTTGCTCGAGTACCACACGAGCCCGTCGTCACCCCCCGACACAAAGCTGGTACCGCCCAGCCACGCCACCGCGCGCCGACCGGAGCCCGACGCGCCGGTGCCGGGCGACCAGGTCTGGAGGGCCGAGTTCGCCGCCCAGCACACCGAGCCGTTGTCGCTGACCGCGACGCTGTACGTCGAACCGGCGGCCACCGACTGAAAGTTGCCCGAACCACAGTGATATTCGTTCCAAATGCCGAAGGCTCCGACGCTGAGGGCGCCCTCGGCGCCGGCGGCGACTTGGTGGTCGGCGTCGACGACGTCGACGTCGAAGTACCGCTGCCCCGTCGCCCGCCCGTCGTCGCTCAGCGTGGCCCCACCGTTGGCCGAACGAAAGATCATGCCGCCCTGCCCGACGATGAAGAGGTTCGTGCCCGAAGCCCACAGCGCCTGCGGCCACACGTCGGTCTTCTGAGGGCCGATGTTCACGTCGACCCACCCCGAGCCCGAATACACGAACACTTTGAACTGCGTGTCTGGCGGCGGCGTGGTCGGCACGCCGATGGCGTAACCGCTGGTCGTCGACGTCATGACGAGGTCGACGATGTTGAACGGTATTGGAGGAACCGGTGACATCGCCGACCACGTGCCGGTGCCCGACGCCATGTTCGAGTACACGTTGTTGCCCTTGCCGCCGACGTACACCTGCGTGTCGCTGACGACGCTCAGCGAATACCAGGTCGAACCCGCCACGGCCGCCGTACCCGCGACCCACGACGCGCCGTTGTCTGAACTCTTGTAGACGACGCCCGAGTTCCCCAAGGCGTACACGACCGTGCTGCTGCCCGGAGCCATGACGAGCCGCATGATTTCGTTCACGCTGCCGGTGGCCAAGGTGAAGGTCAGGCCGTCGGTCGTGTAGCGAATACCGCCCGTGCCGGCGATGACGCCCACGGTCGCCGAACGAAACGCCACCGACGTCAAGCTGCCGCACCCGGTGCACGTGAGCGCCGACCAGGTCGCGCCGGTGTCGACCGTTCTCAAGACCGTGGCGCCGGCGCCGACGACGTAGGCCGCCGCGCCCGTGCTGCCCGCGAGGGCCACGCCCGTCAGGTTCGTGGTGACGCCCGACGACTGCACCGACCAGCCCGAAGTGCCCGAGTAGTGAACGATGGCGCCAAAGTCACCGACCGCGAACGCCGCCGTGGGCGACACCGCCGCGACGTCGTTCAAGTTGTTGCCTTGGGGGTAGCCACGTTCCCACACCCAGTGTTGTGGAGCGCCGACCGCGAGGGTCGACGAAACGAGAGCGACGACGAACAGACCATTGCGCATGAAGACCCTCACAGAAACCGCACCGTCGCGGTGGCGGCGCCGAACACGTAGAGCGACGGCACGCCCGCCGGAGCTGTGGGAAACCAGGTCACGGGCACGTCGAGCCCGAATGAAAGCCACGACGTGACGTCGGCCTGAAAGCCCGGCGCCACCGCCACGCCCACCGACACCGAAGCGCCGAACACCACGGGCACTTCGAGGCCGATGACCGGCTTGAACACCCCGAGCACGTTGAACGGCACGAACGCGCCTCGCACCACGGCGCCGCCCCCTCGAACAATCAGCCCGCCCGCGGCGACCGACCACGCCGGCGTCAGCTGCACCCCGGCCAGCACCGAACCGAAAAACGTGGTCGACGCCACGTTCTGCGGCGGCAGGCCCACGTTGCCCCGCAGCGTCGCGAAGACCCAGTGCACGCCGTGCCGCCCACTGCTGCTCACCGACCCCGACGCGCCCCCGTCGAGCGAAAAGAGGTGTCGCACCGCGGCCGGGCTCTCGTCGAGAAACACCGCGGCGCTCGCGGCTTCACTGCGCGACGAATAGCGCTCGACCACGTTGCCGGTGCGCGCGTCGATGAGCGCCAAGTTGAGCACCCACGTTTCGCCCAAGTGGCCAATGGTGCCGTGCACCACGTTCGGGGCATTGAGCGCCCCGGCGATTTCGGTCAAGCACGACGAGTTTTCGGCGCAGCCCATGAGCATCTTCTGCCGCTCGAGGCCCAACATGGCCGACACGTCTTTCTGGGTGAGAATTCGCCGCCCGGTCGCTTTTTGAATGTCGGCCGAGAGCGTCTCGGTAATGAGGTCGGCGACGTTCTGTTCGACACCGGGCCCGTTGTGCAGGGGCACCACGAGCACCGTCTGCGGCTTGTCGTCGGCGAACGCCGGCCACGCCGAAAGTACCGCCACGGCCACGAAACGCACACACCACATTCGGGTTCTCCCGGTCAAAGCGCCGCGCCGCTGTAGTCGATCGCCCCCCGAACGGGAAGCACCCACCTGAGGGCCGCCGGGGGTAAGAAGCACCCATGTCGTCTTCGCCACCGTCGTCAGCGTTCGACCTCGAAGCGCTCAACGCGGCGTTCTGCGAGCTGATACCGCACAACCTGGCGTTGGGCCTCACCCTGCGCCGAATCGACCCGGGCACCGCGACGGCGTACTTGCACTTGCCATGGCACGAACGGTTGGTGGGCAACCCCGAAACGAGAACGCCGCACGGCGGCGTGGTGACGACCATCATCGACTCCGCGTGCGGTGCGTGCGTGTACCTGCGGCTCAACGCGCCCATACCCATTGCCACGCTCGACCTGCGGGTCGACTCACTCAAACCGGCGACGCCCGGGCGCGACCTGTGGGCCCGCGCCGAATGCTACCGGGCGACCCGCAACATCGCCTTCGTGCGGGCGGTCGCGTACCACGACGAAGCCGACCCCATTGCGTCGGCGGCCGGCACCTTCATGATTTCGACGAAGGGCGAAGTGTTTTCAGAGGCGAACTTGAGGGCGCTCAAGCCGTGAGTGAACCGCTGCTCGAAAAGCTCCGCGCCGCGCAGGCCACCGGAGACTGGAACGTCGTGGTCGGGGCCATACCGTACCTGGCGTTCTTGGGGGTGCGCGTCGAGTCGCGCGAGGGTCGCCTGGTGGGCCGAATGCCGTTTTCGGGCCACTTGGTGGGCAACCCACTCTTGCCCGCGTTGCACGGTGGCACGCTCGCGACGCTGCTCGAGTCGGCCGCGCACTTCGAGTTGCTGTTCAACGCGTCGACCACCACGCTGCCGAAGACCATCACCGTGACCATTGACTACTTGCGGTCGGCGAGGCCGGTCGACACGTTCGTCAGCGCGCGGGTCTTCAAGCAGGGGCGGCGGGTGTGCACGCTGCACGTGACCGCCTGGCAAGACGACGAAGCCAAGCCGGTCGCTTCGGCGACGGTGCAGCTGCTCATTTTGGGCCGCGAAGGGCCGCCCCCGGCTCCGTGAGCCGACCAGCGACGGCCGTCACGTCACTCGAGCACGCAGCCCCGCTTGTCGTCGACGTAGTGCGCGTGCGCCGACCAACTGACGAACGCCGACGCTTCGACGGTCTTGGCGTTCTGGTCGACCGAGTAGCGCGCCACGTCGGGCGACGCTTTGACCCACGCGCGACAAAAGTCGTCACTCATTTGCATGACGAAGGCGCAGGTGCAGACCATTTTCGCGGCGTTGCCCACGGCCAACTGCAGGTCGTTGTTGGGGTAGGTGCGAAACTGGGGGTTGTCAGACGCGCAGTGCATGAACAGCGCAGCCACCGCGAGTGCAAAGGGTCGAAACGGTTTCATTTGGCCACCTCGAGCGCGAGCTTGCCGAGCGTGTTGAGGCTGAAGCGACAGGGCACGCCGTTGACGGTGCGAGAAGTCTTCGCTTCTTCGGTGTCTGGGCAGTCGTCGCGGTCGTCGCCGAGCCGAACGATGACGGTGTCGGCCGACGGTACCACCAAGATGTACTGCCCCCAGTGACCGATGGCGACGTACGCGTCGTCGGGCAAGTCTTTGTACGGCTTCGTCGTGTCGGCGGCCGGCGGCTGGTTGAGCCACCACATGTACCCCGAGGGCACGGTGTTGCAGCTCAGCGGGTAGCTGCCGGCGGGCGTCGTGTTGGCGCAGTCGCCACGGTTCGACTTGAACGCGTCGTTGATGGTGGTCGAGTCTTTCACCCAGTTTTCTGGCAACAGGCGGGTGTTTTCCCAGCAGCCGTCGTTCAAGAAGAGGTAGCCGAACTTCGCGTAGTCGCGCGCGGTGGCATACACGTACGAGCCTCCGAGCGGGTTGCCGCGCACGTCTTCTTCGAACACGGTGCGCCCCATGCCGAGCGGCTCGAAGAACTGCGACCAGAACGCGTCGTTGCCGTACTTGGCGGCCAGGGCCTTCTTCGCCAACGTCGAGACCACGTGGGCCGTGCCGGTCGAATAAATGAATTGGGTGCCCGGCTCGTAGAGCTGCCGGTGCTTGAGCACGAAGTCGACCTGGTCGACGTGCCCCACGCCCAGCAGCATCGAAATGACCGACGAGCCCTGGTAGCCCTGGTCTTCGTATTCTTCTTGCCACTGCAGCCCGGGGCCGAACGTCGCCATGTTCTTCACGGTGATGTTGCACACCGAGCTGCCCCGGTACGCCGTCAGGTACTCGCAGATCGACTTGTCGAGGTCGACGAGCCCCTTGTTCACCGCGACGCCCAACAGCGCCGTCGAAAAGCTCTTCGCGACCGACCACGAAATGTGCCGGTTCGACGCCGACCACCCGCGCGCGTACTTTTCGTACAGAATCGTACCGCCTTTGATGACGAGCAGCGCGTCGGTGCGAATGCCCAACCGCTCGGCGTCGGTGCCAATGGTCGTGAACGCGTAGTCTTCGAGCGCCTTGAGCTCGGCCGACTTGTTGGCCGGCGTGGCCACCGGCCAGTCGGTCTTCGTGGGCCAGCTCGGGCGCGTGGGGCACGCGGCGTGGGCGGGCACGGCGAGCGTCGCGGCGACCACCACCGCGACCGCGGCCAACACTCGGTCTTTCACATGATGCATGACGTGGGCCTCACTCAAAACGCGACTCGCGAAAGCGGCACGAAGGTCATCGCCTCGTGGGGAGCGTGGGTCTCGAGCGTCGAGACTGCCTGGGCGCTCCGACCGGCGAGCTGTTGAATGCCCGTCGCGGCGAACGACATGGCGAACCCGTCAATGGCGCTGAAGGCCAACAGGCCAAAGGGAGAGCCGACCGACAACCCCAAGAACGCGCCGGCGACCAGCAGGCCGACGTGCAGCAACGTGGCGCCGAGCCAGGGCAACCAGAACCCCACCCGCTGGCCTTCGGGCAGGTTCGTGTTGGCCATGACCCACGAGACGAGCGCGGTGATGGTGGGCGCCAACAGGCCCATGATCAGCAACGCCGGCACCGCCGTGGCGATGAGCCCGTTCGAGAGGTTGCCGACCGCGCCCGCCAACCAGAGGCTGACGGGCACCGACGCCATGCCGACCCCGGCGGTCGCTCCACGCAGCAGCCAGAGCGACGCGGGCGCCGAACGCAGTGATGCCGCGCTCGGAGTCAAGCTCACCGCCGGCGCCGAGGCGCTGGCCCCGGCCAGGTCTTCGGGCGCGAGCAAGCGGGCCCCGTGCGCCGACGCCGACGTTGCCCCCAGCACCGACAAAACCACACCGACGACCTGCATTGTTTTGAGCATCGCGCGTCACCCGACAAAAGAACGCCAACTGCCGCCGCGATACATCACGTCGGCGCCCTGAATGCACGCCCGACTTCAGCGCCTCAAGCCACTGATTTTCAGGAGCCGCGCACAAAACACGTGCCTTGGCGCGACGGCCTTTGCACTATGCAGCACGTCATGGCCCGCTGGCTCACCGCACTCGGAGTGATGGCCCTGGTCAGTCTGGCCGCCATCATCGCCCTGCGCTTCAACCAACCCCACGCCGCCGAGGCCCTCGCGAACCGCGGCCGGGCGCAACGGTACGAAAAGCTGTGGGCGGCCCCCGACTTCGCCTTCGCCAACCAGCACGGCCAAACCGTCAGCCGCGGCTCGTTGCAAGGCCGGGTGTGGGTGGCGAACTTCATTTTCACGCAGTGCCGCACCATTTGCCCGTTGCTGACTTCGAAAATGATGCAGTTGCGCCGCAAGTTGGCCAACGTCGACGTGACCTACGTGTCGTTCTCGGTCGACCCCGCGGTCGACACGGTGCCCGTGCTCGCCGCCTACGCCAAGCGCTGGGCCCCCGACGCCACGAATTGGGAACTGCTCTCGACGAGTGAGAAAACGCTCCCGCTGCTGACCGCCGGGTTTCACGTCACGGCGCAGCCCAACGCCGAAGCGGTCGACCAGGTCATTCACTCGAGCGTGTTTTTGTTGGTCGACCAAAACGGTGACGTGCGCGGAGTGTTCGACAGCGAACACCGCGACGACTTCGCGGCGCTCGAGGCCGGGGTGCGTCAGCTGGCGGGCGCCGCCGCCGCACCGCCCCCCGAGTCGACCGACCCCCAGGCGCTCTACCACGAGCTCGGCTGCGCGAACTGCCACGAGCGCCCCGAATTGGCCCCCGCGCTCGGCGGGCTCAAGGGCTTGCGGCGCGAATTCGACACCGGGCTCGGCGCCACGTTCGACGCGGCCTACGTGAAAGAGTCGTTGGTGAGCCCCGACCTCAAGCGCGTCAAGGGGTACCCGCTGCACATGCCCACCTACGAAGGCGTCGTGAGCGACCGGGGGCTCGACGCGCTGACGGCCTGGGTGCTGGCCCTGCCCGCCCCCGCCGCGCCCGCCCCAGGTGACACGGTCGAGGTCGACCCGGTGTGTCACATGCAAGTTCGGGTCACCGCCGACGCCCCGTCGTTCGGGTACAAGAGCGGCCCCGAGGCCCCGGGAGAAGCCCACACCTACCACTTCTGTTCGAACCACTGCCGCGACCGCTTCGCGGCCAACCCGGCCTCGTTTCTTCAGAACCACTGATGGCTCTGAACACAACGACCCACCGGCTGATCGCCTGCAAATCACTTGGCTTGCCTTCTGGCCTGTGACAAATCGTCGCACGCGAGCGTCGAGCCATTTTGAGCTCGCGCACGGAGCACAAGAGCATGCCCCTTCGATTGCAATTCTCGAGAGCCCTGTCAGTGAGCGTTTCGCTCGCGGCGGCCCTGAGCGTGACCGGCTGTGTGCGGCCCGACGGCGCTGCGGTGACGTTGCCTGGCCATGAGTTGTTCGGTGCCTGCGTGGCGTGCCATGGCCAAGAAGGCCAGGGCAACCCCACGGTCGCCGCCCCGCCCATCGCCGGCTTGCCGGCGTGGTACGTCGAAGCGCAGCTGACGAAGTTTCGCTCGGGCTTGCGCGGCTACCACCCCGACGACCTCGAGGGCCTGCGCATGCGCCCCATGTCGCGCCAAATGATGAACACCGGCGAAGTGACGGCCGTCTCTGAATACGTGGCCTCGTTGGCCCCGAAGAAGCCCGCGCCTTCGCTCGGCAAGGGCGACGCCACCGCCGGCAAAAATGCGTACGTCGCTTGCACCGCGTGCCACGGCGTCGACGGCATGGGCAACCCGGCGCTCAAGGCGCCTCCGTTGGCGAACCAAGCCGACTGGTACCTCGCCTCGCAGCTGCGAAAGTTCAAAGGCGGCCTGCGCGGCACCAACCCCGCCGACGTGACGGGCGGACAAATGCGCCCCATGTCAATGACCCTGGCCGACGAAGACGCGGTGCTCAACGTGGTGGCGCACATCGGCACGCTCACCGGCAACAGCGCGAAGGCGACTCCATGACCGACCACACCGATTCGTCAGCCGCCAAAGCCGCGTCTGACGCCCTGGCCCAAAAGCTCTTCTTCATCACGATCGCCGGCGCCTTCGCGTTCGTCGGCATCGTCGTGGTCTTCGTTCTTTTCTAAGAGGTCATTCGTGATCGACCAATACGTGCCCAGCGTTTCGACCTACGCCCCGGCAATCGACAACCTGATTCTCGTCATCATGGTGGTGGTGGGCTTCTGGTTCTTGCTCGCCGAGTTCGTGTTCATTGGCCTCATTTTGAAGTTCAAGGCCGAGCCCGGCGTGAAAGCCCAGTACATCGGCGGCGAACTGCCCAAAGAAAAACGCTGGGTGTCGATGCCCCACTACGCCACGCTCGTTTTCGACGTGCTGATCGTCGTCATGGCGCTGCGGGTGTGGCACGACGTCAAGCTCGACCAGCCCACGCCCGACGAGACCGTGCGCGTCATCGCCCAGCAATGGGCGTGGACCTTCGTTCACCCCGGCAAAGACGGCAAGCTCGACACCGCCGACGACATCACCACCATCGACGAGCTGCACGTCGAGCAGAACAAGACGTACCAGTTCGAACTGATGAGCCGCGACGTGTTGCACAGCTTCTCGGTGCCCGTGTTTCGCTTGAAGCAAGACGCGATACCCGGCCGCGTCATCAAAGGTTGGTTCAAGCCGACCATGACCGGCCAGTACGACATTCAGTGCACCGAAATTTGCGGCATCGGCCACGGCATCATGCCCGCCCGCATCATCATTGAGACCGAGGCCAAGCACGCGAACTGGGTGAACGCGAACACCACCGTCGCCACGGCCACCCCCGCCGCTCCTGCCACCACCGGAGGCCAGCCATGAGTGCTGCCACACCGCACGCCGAACACGACCATGCCGCCGGGCATGGCCACGACCACGCCCACCACGAGCCGGGCTTCATTGAAAAATACCTCTGGTCGACCGACCACAAGATTATCGGGTTTCAGTACCTGTTCACCGGCATGCTGATGGCGCTCATCGGTGGGTTCACCGTCTACGCGTTTCGCATGCAGCTCGCGTTTCCGGGCATTCACGTGCCGGGGTACGGCCGGGTGACCGCGAGCGACTACAACGCGCTCATCACTACCCACGGCTCGGTCATGATCTTCTGGGTCGCCATGCCGGTGTTGATCGCCGCGCTCGGCAACTACCTCATACCGTTGATGATCGGCTGCGACGACATGGTGTTTCCGCGGCTCAACCGCTTGTCGTACCAGATCTTCTTGGTCAGCTCGATCGTGCTCATCGCGTCGTTCTTCGTCGACGGCGGCGCTTTCGGCGGAGCGTGGACCAGCTACCCACCGTTGTCGGCCAAGTCTCAATACAGTTTGACGGGGGCCGGGTCGTCGCTGTGGCTGTTGGCGGTGGCGCTCGAATTCGTCGCGTTCTTGCTCGGCGGTATCAACTTCGTGACCACGGTCATGAACTCGCGCGCCCCGGGCATGAAGATGTTCGACATACCCATCGTCGTGTGGATGATCGTGATCGCCTCGATTTTGTTCATGGCGTCGGTCGGCCCGCTCGTGGCCGGCGCGGTCATGCTGCTGTTCGACCAGAACTTTCATACCGGCTTCTTCGACCCCGACAAAGGTGGCGACCCGGTGCTCTGGCAGCACTTGTTCTGGTTCTTCGGTCACCCCGAGGTGTACGTGGTGCTGTTGCCGGCCATGGGCATCGTGGCTGAAATCATCACCGTGTTCGCGCGCAAGAAGCTCTTCGCGTACAAGACGGTGCTCTACACGGCCATCGGCACGGGCGTGTTGAGCTTCTTCGTCTGGGCCCACCACCAGTTCGTCGCCGGCATCGACCCGCGCATGGCGAACGTGTTCTCGGTGACCACGCTGCTCATTTCGATACCGGTGGCCGAAATGGTCTTCGTCTACATCGGCACGCTCTACGGCGGGTCGATTCGCCTGACGACGCCCATGCTGTGGGCGCTCGCGTTCATTGGAGAGTTCTTGTTGGGCGGCGTCACCGGCATCTTCTTGGGAGCCTCGGGCGCCGACATTTACTTTCACGACACCTACTTCGTGATTGCCCACTTTCACTACACGTTCTTCCCCATTGCGTTCATCGCGGTGTTCGCCGCCATCACCTACTGGTTCCCCAAGATGTTCGGGCGCACCATGAACGAGACGTTCGGCAAAGTGCACTTCTGGGGCACCATCATCCCCTTGATGCATTTCATGCCGCTGTTTCTGTTGGGGCGCGCGGTGACCGCGCCATCTGCGACTGGCACTTCTGACCTTGATGAAGGCAGGCACTTTAAAGACCTTCGCATTTTTCGCGACGTTGTGGGTACTGTCTCATCGCGTTTCAGGTCGTGTTCTTGGTGAACCATTTATTCGATGAAAAAGGGCGCGAAAGCGACCCGCAGACCCGTGGCAAGCGAACACGCTCGAATGGGCGGCACCAAACAGCACCGCCGCACAGCAATTTCCCGAAGTTGCCGAACTGCTACCGCGGCCTTTGAGTACAGCCACCCGAACCGGGGCGGTGACTACGTACAAGACATCAGAGGAGCGTAGGCGCCGTGCAACGACCAGTCGCGACCACCCGCAGTGCGGCATACCACGGGCCGGCTGGCCGTGGTGAGTCATCGCCAGAAATCGTCATCTTCGGTGGGGTGTTCCGATGCGTACCTGATGCCGTTCCGGGTCGCAGATGGGCGCACCAGAAGCGAACCCGCACGAACACCTGGGCCAGCAGCGTTCCAACACCTTCGTGCTCTTGACCTCGTCGCTCGCGGCGGTGCTCGCTGCGCCGCCGACAAAGAACCAGAAGACCGCCAACTACCGCTCTGCACGATATGCGTCGGCGGTTTGGTGTTTCTCGTCGTCAAAGTCATTCAGGTGGACTTTGAAAGTTGAAACAGCATGACCCTGACGTCAGGCACCTTGCGGTCGTTCTATTACACGGCCGCCGGGCTGCACGGTCTGCACGTCATCGCCGGCATGGTGATCATGCTCATTGTCGCGTCAGACGCGAAGCACAACCGCGAACTGCAGCGCGTCGAGAACATCGGCCTGTATTGGCACTTCGTCGACATCGTGTGGATCTTCCTCTTTCCCCTCCTCTACATCGCAAAGTGAAACGGTATGTCTGACACTGCCCACAGCACTCCTGAAGCGGCCCCAGGTCACGCGCATGCCCACCACGGCCCGAGCCCCTACAAAATTTGGGGCATCTTGCTCGCGTTGCTCGTCGTCTCGGTCGTCGGCCCGATGTTCGGCATTCGCTGGCTCATGCTGATCACCGCGTTCGGCATTGCGTTCGTGAAGGCGACCATGGTCGCGCGGTACTTCATGCAAGTGAACCTCGAGCGCCGGTTCGTGCCGTACTTGCTGCTCACCATGCTCGCGTTGATGATGCTCATGGTCGGCGCCGTAGCGCCTGACGTCATGAAGCACGACGGCGCCCGGTGGGAAAACGTGGCCGCCAAGGCCGCCGTCGAGCGCGGTGAAAAGGCCGCCCTCGAAGCCCCCGCCCACGGCGAAGGCCACGGCGGTGGTCACGAAGCGGCTCCCGCGCACTGAACCGAACGTCGCGACGCTCGAAGTTGCACTGATTGCAGCCAGCGGCTGCACCACGCACCGGGTCTTGCCGAGGGGCTTGGTGCGTGCGAAGAGCCACCGCATGTCAGCCACCGCGGCGCCCACCCAAGAAATGCTCAACGCGCGACGGCCCGTGGTGCCGTCGGCCGTGCTCGGCACCCTCATTTTGGTCGTCGCCGAGACCATGTTCTTCGTGGGCATGATCAGCGCGTTCACGATCACCAAGGCCGGTACCCAGCTCGGCAACTGGCCCCCGCCGGGTCAACCCACGTTGCCCGCCTCTTCGACCGCGTGGAACACCGCCGCCCTCATCGTTTCGGGGCTGCTGTTGCTCGCCGCCCAATTTCGGTTTTCGCGTGGCCAGCAGGCGAAGTGGCTCGTCGCCGCGAGCTGGGTCTTGGGAGCGCTCTTCGTCGGCCTCCAAGGCGCCGAATGGGTCAGCTTGCTGAGCCAGGGCTTGACCTTGACGTCGAGCCGAATGGGGGCGTTCTTCTACCTCATTGTCGGCACGCACGCGGCGCACGCGGTGGGCGCCTTGCTCTGCTTGGGCTGGGTGACGGTGCAGTTCATGCGGGGTTCGCCGAACAAGCACTTGTTCTTCGGCGCCCAGACGTTCTGGTACTTCGTCGTGCTGCTCTGGCCCATCATCTACGTTCGGGTGTATTTCTAAGCCATGCCGCGTTCGCTCATTCGCCTCGCTGCCACCCTCTTCGCCCTCGGTTCGACCGCGGCGCTCGCCTGCCCCGTGTGGATGATGTTCCACAGGCTAGGATGCAAGCTCGCTATCCAAACGCATAAGCAACGCGCGCGGAGGTAATCACGCAAAGCAAAACCCACCGCGCTGTTTGGCCATGATGGGCGGGGTCGTCGTGTGGCTGTGGCGCAGCGCCCACCGGCGCCACCACGCCCCCCAGCCGCCCGCTCCGGTTCGCGACGCGAGCCTCGACGCGCCGGCCCTCGCGACCGCGCCCGAGCCGTGACGTGAAACGGCTTCTCAACCCCTGGGCCATGGCCTTCGTGGGCGGCATCGTGCTGCTGACGGTGCTGCCCTTCGTGCAGAAGCGCTTTCTGAGCGCCCCCACGCCGCTGGCGTCGTTGAACGCGTGGTCGCTGACCGACGTCGATTCGGGCGCCCAGCTGACCCAGGCCACGACCCAGGGCCACGTGCTGCTGGTCTCGCTTGCGGCCGCGCCGTGCGACGCGCCCTGCCTCGAGCGAACGGCGGCGTTGGGCCGAGTGCTCGAGCACACCGACGACTTGGGTGACGCCGTGTGGTTGCTCACCGTCGCCATGCCCGACTCGGCCGCTTCGCTCAAAGGCCGAGGGCATGGCCGCTGGCACGTCGTGTCGGGCGACCGCGCCCAAGTCGACCAACTGCTGCAGCGCTTTCGTGCCGCGTGGGCCGTGTTCGCCGGCACCGACGCGGGCACCACTGCCGAAGACTTGGCGAAGCTGCCCGCCTTCATCGTCGTCGACCAAGACGGGTGGGTGCGCGGCTTCTGGCGCGACGACTCGGCCGGCCGCGGCAACGCCATCAACGCGGCGCGGCTGCTCGCCAAGCACGGGCCCAGCGCCAAGCAGTAGCGTTGCGAGAGGCATCGAGGGCCATTCAAGCCAGCGAAATGCGGTCAAAGGTGGCCGGAATGTTGGCCTGGAGTAAGTTCGAACGCGTGAGTCGCTTCTTTCAGAAGATCGAGTTCGAAAACTTCGGCCCCATCAAGAAGGCCAGTCTCGAGATGACCCCACTTCACGCACTCATCGGCCCAAACGACTCGGGGAAAACAACCCCGTTGAAGGGCATTCGGTTCATCGCCAACATGGGACAGAACCGACGCTTCGACCCAGACGACGCTTTCGGCAACCCCAAGAGCGTCATTCAAGCAACCGCTGACACTTTCTGGGTCAAATACACGAGCGGAGGCCTGGCATTTTCGTCTGGCAGACAATGGCCGGTTGATCGCCCACTGCACGTTCGCTCATTGAGGCTCGACCCCGACTCACTGAGAAAAGAAACCGGTCTCATCGCAACCTCCGACTTCCTTGATTTTCAGGACGAGCGTGGCACCGGGTTGGGTGCACTGCTCGACGCCGTTTTCGCGAGCAACGTTCAGAATTTTCTCGAACTTCAAGAACAACTCAAAGAGACGTTCCCCTCCGTTGCGGGGTTTCGCCTTTGGACGACGGGCAGTGGGCGTCGCATCGGGGTTCGACTCAAGAACGGCGCTGAAATCCTCCCCGAGAGAATGTCAGAGGGCATGCTGTACTTTTTGGCTTTCGCCATTCTCCCCTTCCTCTCGCCCTCCAACCTCCTCCTCATTGAAGAACCTGAAAACGGCCTGCACCCGTCGCGAATCGCCGAGGTCATGGCGCTGCTGCGCAAGCACTCAGAGAAAACGCAGATCGTCATCGCGACCCACAGCCCATTGGTGGTCAACGCTCTTCAGCCAGAAGAAGTGACACTCGTTCGCCGAACAGAAGACGAGGGCACGACCTACACACCCATCTCCAAGACGCCCAATTTTGAGAGGCGCAGCAAGGTGTACGCGTTGGGTGAGCTGTGGCTGAGTTACGCCGACGGCAAAGTCGACTCTTTGGTGGCGACCGGCTCATGAAGATTTACCTGGCGGGAGAAGGCCGGCATGAGTTGGGGCGGTGGGAAGAGTCGATTGAGCGCCGAAGTACCTCGACACGGAGCAACGGAGTGCTCACCGAGCTCTTTCGACACGTTCACCACGACGTCGACGTGGTCGGGGGCGTCACCTGGAAGAGCATTCGCAAGTTCCGTTCAGGCGGTCACGCCGACGCAGAGACGCGAAACCTGCGTGGCGCCGAACTGCACGCCGACGAAGCGGGGGCCGACGCCTTGGTGTGGGCTCGCGATACCGATGGCGACCCTGAGCGCGTCAGGTCGCTCGTAGCCGCAATGAAAACCCTCGGCGCATTGTCGGTTCAGGCGGCGGGCCACTACGCTGAGCCTTGCATCGAGTCTTGGGCGCTTGCTCTGGCGGAAAAGCACCATTCACCAGACACCGTCAGCAAAGCGCGGGTCGAGGAGCTGGCACTTGAGCATGGAGCCGATACCGAAGATGCGATGGTCGAACTCGCACGGAAGTTCGACTCGTCGAAAATGACTACGGTCTCTTCCCTCTCTTTGAGGGCATGGTTCGCCTCTGCACGACGGGTCAGCGAGCCGAC